>JBIOJM010000073.1:0-32880 GCA_044450785.1 Isosphaerales bacterium | reverse complement strand
TTGCGGACCTGGCGATCTTCAAGCTCTCGGCGACGTCCCTACGAATGCACGACGTCCTCCGGCGCTACTTTTTCGAGAACTACGCTGAGCCGTCGGGCCCGGCCGCGCTCCACCGTCGCCTGATCGATGGCTGGGGCAACTTGCACAACCTTCCGGACGCCTAGCTACGGGGCCAGCTCTATGGGCGGCTGATGGGGATCGAGTCGACGGGGATCCAGCGGCTGGTCGAGCAGATCGGTCATGCGGCAGAAGAAGGCCCCTGGCTTCGGTTGCTGCGGCCCAGCCTGGCCCCAGCCGACAGCCCGCTGCTGCGGGTGCTGGAGGGGCATGGCGGATTCGTCCTCGCGGTCGCTGGGACGCCCGACGGAGGCACCGCCGTTTCGGGCTCGTACGACCGCGCGGTACGGGTCGGGACCTGGCCACCGGGAAAACGCGTGCCACGTTCCACGCCGATGCCGCGGTAGCTTCGTGCGCCGCGTCTGCCGACGGCAGGATCCTTGCCGCCGGCGACGCCTCCGGGCGCGTCCACTTCCTGCGACTGGAGGATGGGGTGGTCGCTTCGGGCGAACCCGAGGCACCGGCCTGATGCGGAGGAACGCGCGCGTAGATCCTGACTCCGGGTGGCGCCAGCGATATTCTCAACCCGTCAGAGAAGAGCGATCAAAAGACGAACCGGGCTTCACACGGTTGAGCCGCCGGAAGCCTTGATGCTCTTCCATGGCGTTCAAACCCGCCGACAGGACAAATGGCACTCCAGCATAGACTCCCATCCCCGTCCCGACGACCTAACCGACAGCCGTGTAGCCGGCCGTCAGCTTCCCGAGGAGAGGCCATGGCATCTGCTCGATCAGCCGTCGATCCCTAACGTCCGTTCGCCGGGAATCAGTCATCATCGTCGCGCACGAAATGCCAATAGTAATAATTGGGGTCCATCATCAAATGGTCCGGTATCGGCTGTTCGATGGGCGTTCCATTCTCGCGCTGGGCCTGCCGTTTTTTCTGCCCAGCCATCAGGTCGGGCCAGACCTTCTTGTGGTAACACTGCTTGCACACCGGGCCGGGGTTTTTCACGTCGCCGCCTCTCCAGACCGGGCGTTTCCTGCAGATGCGGCATTTTCGAGGCTTGCGACTCATGGTCGAAGCTCCAAAATCCATATCTCTTACGCCAAGGAGTCGTGCAAAACGATATCCTCGAAAACCGCCCTCGTGACAGCATCCGGATCGCTGGTGTTATTCAGAAAAGCGATCTTGCGGTCAAACGACAGGGAAGCCCTGAGAAACAACTCTTTCCGAGATCTGATATGCTGGTGGGAGGACAGAATGTTTATCACGAACAGGATTAGTTGCTTCAGGTAGTATTCCAGGTTGGCGGCGAACGGGTAGAGGGTATGTTTGACTTCGGAACCGTGAACGATGCAACACCGGATCCGGTACAATCTGCAGACCTGCCATTCCACGTGGTCCAGATGCCTCCGAAGCAAGTCGCCAGTCGTCGTCGGGCTTTCGAGGGCTGTTCCCAGCCTTTCCCAGTGGTATTCGATGATCGGATGGGCGACACACTCGCGCCATAGAATCGGTCGGATCTGTCCATCCTCCAGAACTCTGAGCAAGTGAGCTTCGGACAAGCTGTCCAGTGTTTCACAACCCGATGACTTCTCCAGATCTTCGCTCCAGTTGATTCTACAGTGTTTTAGCGTTGATACCATGTCCTGAAGTAGGCGGTGCAGATATCCGCAAACCAGCACTCTTGCAACGTTGTGAACAACAATATCGCCGACATTCCCGTTCCCGGAGTACGCCAAGGCCTCCAATCCCATCCACCAGTGCAGGCACTTGTCTTGAGGCCGAAGGCTATCTCGCCCGATCCGGTATTGACGGATCGAAGCCCGCAACTGCTCCTTCGTGTCTCCCTCGATATCATGGTTACACAGAACCCCCTCTACGCGCTCCGCAAACTGGGCGAAATCCTCGTGGGTCATCTCGACAACGGGGTTGGGTAGGACCGACTTCACTCGGACCAGGTAAGCCCGGTTATCATCGATTCGGCAAGCGTGGACCTCCGACTCGATCGTCACGGGGTTCCTTTGGAATTCTAAGCGCATGACGTCGAGAAGCGACTCTACCTCCCATCTGGCCTGGAATGCCGCTGCCTCGTGATCCGTCGACTGGATTTCACACGTTGCGAACGTCCGCAAGTGATAAGGTCGGAAGAATCGCCTCGTCCTTTCGTCGGCGTCAGCGGGAGCCGTTGGTCTTTGGCTGAATGTGAACCTGCCTTGCGTCCCTATGTCAGACAGTTTGTCCGTACCCGAGAGCTGGAGCGTGACTCGAAACTGCGGACGCTGTCCACGGAGAATGCGGAGCATGAACTGCAGGTTCTGACTGAATGAGTAATCGCTCGGGATAGTTAAGAATTTTTTATGCCAACCATACAAGGAAGAATGCGAGTATCCCTGGTAGATGAGATCGCTCAACATCGCCCCCGTGAGAACGACGACTCTTGCTTCCTGCTGGGAGTGAATTGCCTGCTGGAGCTCTTCGCATAGTTTGGCGAAGTAGGTTTTATCGAGCTCGACCGAGAAATCCGCGAGACAATGGATAAAATCGTTATGGTCACGAAGTTTCTGGGTGTCCTCTGGCTTGTCTGTTTTCTTGGGTCTTAACGGAGGACTCCTGAGGAGGGGCAACATCAGCGCGGAAAAGTATTTGTACACCGTCTGGCCGAGCGGGTCGGCTTCTCAAAACTCAACGCATTCTTTGCAGAGCATTTTGAGTTCGTCGTCATCCAGTCTTCCTGTAAGTAGTTCGGTGCGCAGTTCCTTCACCGCCGTGCGGAGGTTGAGGCACCTGGCCCTGTATGAGTCTAGCGATTCCAGGTGGACCATCTGGTAGAGTGAGTCAACGAACGCGCGTTCTTGACGAGATAGGTGTGCTGAATCGAGATCCTGGGCTGGGACGAGCTTCATGGTTGCGGATCCTGCGTCCCTGCTTGACTTTTCGTTTCACTCTGCTAAGATTCTAGTGTTCCAGGCGATAATAAACGAAGCTATTTACGGGGGTTAAGGGTAAGGAGGGGCTTCGGCTCCGCTTTGTCATACCCCCTTTTTTATTGACTTCTCATTCGCCCCGGACCCATACTCACCTTGTCGTGGTTTCTTGACCGCGCGGTTCACTCTCTCTTGCCAGGTGGTCCTGGATTCGGACCCGATGGCTGGATCACCTCGAAGTCCTTGCCCTTGACCTGGCGCAGCTCGTCAAGGCCGCTGATCCGGCTGTCAGGAGCCACGGAGATGCGCCAGTCACCGCCGTTGTCAGCAACGAACATCCCGTACTTCTTGAGGCCCTTCAGCACCGCCTGGGTGTGTGGGGAGAAGCCCGAGACGTCGAAGTCCGGACGCAGTCGAAACCGCTCGCCCATCCGCGGCAGGTTCACGTTCGTCTTCGAGCTTGCAAAGTGAGTGGCGGGATAAACGTAGGCCCTGCGCGAGTTGCGGATCGTGAATCGCATGGCGTGCTCGACCATCCCTCGCTGTACCTCGTCGAAGCGGATCACCGAGGGAAAGATCGGCAGACCGGCGGCGTCGCTCGAGGTCCAGCCGTCCGGCCGCAGCGTGTTTGACTTGACGTCGAAGATCGACGCTTGCAGCGCAGTCCAGCCGGCGCCGGTCTTGCGAGCCGAGTAGAATTCGAAGAGTTTCCGATTCACTGGATCAACCACCAGCATGTGTCGGTCGCCTTTTCCTTCGCGCTGATGGGTTTCCAAAGACTGGCCGTTTAGCGGCCAGTCCTCGATCGGCGCGTTGTCGGGGACGGGATAGGGGCCGGGATCGGACTCCCCGCCATACTCGGTCAACCGGACGGGCACTCGCTTCTGATCCGGCGGCACCAAGATGAATGCCATGTCCAAGTTGTACGCCAGGCCCTTCTCGGTGCCGACCGAGGCGATCAAGTTTCGCGAGTTGGGATGCACCGGCCGCTTCGAAATGTCCTCATTCCAGGGATTGTCCGGGGGGAACACCTGGAGTGCGCTCAGAATGCGGTCGGCTTCCGGCGTATTGAACATCACTGGTCGTGTGATTTCGGGCACCGGAGGACGCTCGCGGCCACTGGACGGTCGGCGCCGCGCGCTGGTCCCCTGCTCGCCTCCATGGCAACGCGGATCGCCGTGTCCGCCAATCATGGCGGGCACGGCACCTAGCCCGAACAGGATGATCTTCCAAAGTCGCGGCATGACACTTTCCCCCCAAACGCTTATCATGACCCACCAAGACGTGATCCTCGATCCTGGCCTTTCATTCGTCAAGGAGCAACCGGTCGTGTCCTCCCTCTCTCGGCGAGATATTCTCCGGCTTGGTATCGCGGCACCGGCCGGCCTGTTGTGCGCCACGGCGACCGCGGCCCCCACGGCTTCCGTTGACGTCCATCAGCAGCTCCTGGAGCTGGCCGCCCGCCAGGAGCAGCAGCGCCGCGCTCGGTTTTCGGCCGTCACGTCGAAGGCCGATCTGGACGTGCTCCAGACGACTCTACGACAAACGTTCCTCCGTCTGCTCGACGGGCTTCCTGTGAGCGAGGGCGCTCCACCTGTCCGGAAGACAGGGAAGCTCGAAGCCGGTGAACACGTCGTCGAGAAGCTCGTGTTCGAGAGTTTTCCGGGCTACTTCGTGCCGGCCTTGCTGTACAAGCCCAGCAAAGTCACCGCGCCCCTGCCGGGCGTCCTCAGTCCCTGCGGCCATTCAACCACCGGCAAGGCTGCCGACGCGTACCAGATCCTGCACATCAACCTGGCCAGGCGCGGCTATGCCGTCTTGACCTACGACCCCGTCGGCCAGGGCGAGCGGAGTCAGTTCTGGGACGCGAAGAGCGGCCGGTCGCGCTTCAACCTGAGCTGCGGCGAGCACGCGGTCCTGGGCAACCCGCTCTACCTCCTGGGCACCAGCCTGGCTCGCTATCGGATCTGGGACGGCATGCGCGGGATCGACTACTTGACCTCACTCCCGGAGGTGGATTCGTCGAGGATCGGCTGCGTCGGCAACTCGGGAGGCGGCACACTCACCGCGTACATCGGAGCGCTGGACCCACGCGTATCCGTCGCCGCCATTTGCTGCTACATCACGACGCTTCGGCGTCGGATGGGCAACCGCATTCAAGAAGACCCGTCCGCCGATCCGGAGCAGGACATCTTCGGATTCGTCAGCCAGCAGATCGACCACGCCGGGCTACTCGCTCTGCGGGCGCCTCGGCCGACGCTCCTGGGTGCGGCCCGCTCCGATTTCTTCCCGATTGAAGGGACCCGGGAGTCATTTGCGGAAGCAAAGCGGCTCTATGGAATCGCCGGCGCGAGCGAACGCATCGAATGCATCGAGGCGCCGGCGCGACACGGCCTGTCCCCGCTCATTCGTCAGGCCGTCTACGACTGGTTCGAGCGGTGGTTGGGCGGCCGGCCCGACGCGACGCCGATCGCGGAATTCCCGGTCGCTCCCCGGCCGGCGCAAGAGTTGTGCGTGTGCGGCGATGGCCAGGTCAACCGGACATTTCGATCGCGGCCGCTGCTTCCACTGGCCCTGGAGGAATTTGACCGGAAGAAGAAGCCGGAAAAGATCCCTCTGAGGGAATTGCTCCGTCACGATCCCGAGCTGGCGGACGGTTGCATCACCGACATTGCCGCCGGGACGAACCGGACGCGAACGATGATTGTCTGCGTGAACGGCAACGAAACGCGCGACTGGCGTGAGGAAGGAGATTTCCTCGAAGCGCTCAAGCGGGATGGCCATTCCGTCGTGGTCCTCGACCCGCGCGGAGTGGGTCAGCTCCGGCCGAAACTTGCGGTCAAGGGCAGCGATTACAGCGATGCCTTGGGCGGTGTCGAAGAGAACATCGCTTACAACGCGTTCCTGGTGGGCAAGTCCCTCCTGGGCATGCGCGTCACCGACGTTCTGGCGGCGGTGCAAAAGCTCGTGGTCCGAACGAAACCGAAACGGGTTGTGCTTTGCGGGCGCCGCGATTCCGCCCTGACAGCCTGTCTGGCTGCGGCCGTGGAGCCGGCGATCGATCGCGTCGCCGTCGAGGACTTGTTGCCGAGCTTCCGCTCCTTGTTCAGAGGCGAGGGACATCCGATCAACGCCGCCAGCATTCTGCCAGGCCTGTTGCAGCGGTTTGGCGACGTCGCGGATGTGCTGGCCCAGGTTGCGCCGCGGAAGGTGCTGGTGGCGGCCGGCGTGGGCGGGAATTGGGCGAGCATCGGGTCTGTTTCGGTCGTGGAGCGAAGGTTCACGCAGGACTCAAAATTGCTGACGGATTGGCTCGGGGACTGACATCTTTCGCACTGACCACTTATTCCTGATTCATCCGGCGGTGCAAGGCTTGGATCTCGTGGCAGAGGCGCTCGTTCTCGGCGGCGAGCTGTTGTCGGGCGGCTTCCGCGGTCTCCGCACGTTGTTTGGCGTCGTCGCGCTGCTCGTTCCGCTTCAGCAATCGTGAGCCCGTTGAGGGATCGTACAAGCGAAGCTCCGTCCCATCCCGCTCCAGGTGCAGGCCCAGGATTTGACTGGGCAGTCGACCGGCCACTGGCTCGATCGGTCGATACTCGCCCGCGACCAGCCGGAACCCCTGGAGTGGTGGCTTGAGGTAATCCTGGGTCGGATCGAACTGGGTCGTCGGTCGTTGCGGGGCCGTGGCCATTAGCGTCCTCCTCTCCACCGGTTCGCTCTGGATCTGAACTGTGCCTATGCGGCCTGGACGGTTCGAGCCGGTCTACCTGTCGATGTCAGCGCCGATTGTAGCAAGAATCGAAGGTCTGGTATAACCACCCTGAGACTCCGGACGTTCCACCGACAAGAGCCTCAGATAGGTTTCGCATGACCATGGATCGCACACTGCCGGTTGTCGCCGCGGTCGTGGGGGCTGTGTTCGCCCTGGCCGCCGTCGGTCGTGGGGGCGAACCCCCCTCGAAGCAGGATTCCGCCGACAAGGACTACGCCGCCCTACTGCCTCGGTTTCCACTGAAGGCTCCGGCCGAGGCACAGAAGGCGTTCGTCGTCCGGCCTGGGTTCCGCGTCGAGCTGGCCGCCGCCGAGCCGCTGCTGCGCAGCCCGGTGGCCATGGACTTCGACGAGGACGGGCGGCTCTACGTCGCCGAGTTTCCCGAGTACAACGAATACGCCGGCACGAAGCCCCACGGCAAGGGCTGCGTCCGCCTCCTCGAGGACACCGACGGCGATGGCGTTTTCGACAAGAGCATTCTCTTCGCCGCGGAGGTGCCAATGGCGACCGCCGTGGCGTGCTGGGACAACGGCGTCTACGTTGGCTCCGCTCCCGATCTGCTGTATCTGAAGGACACCGATGGCGACGGCAAGGCCGACGTGCGCCGGGTCGTCTTCACCGGGTTCGGCAAGGATCGCGGCGGCGAGGGGATGCTGAACTCGTTCCGCTGGGGCTTGGACAACCGCTTTCACGTCTCGACCAGCCTCGACGGCGGCGACGTCCGCCGGGCCGACCGGCCGGAGGCGAAGACGGTTTCGGTCCGCGGCCACGGCCTCGTCTTCGACCCGCGCGGCGAGACTTTCGAGCTGTCCGGCGGTGGCGGGCAGCACGGGATGGGCCGGGACGACTGGGGCCGGACCTATGTCTGCGGCAACAGCGACCCGTTCCAGCTTGTGATGTACGACAGCCGCTACCTCGTCCGCAATCCGTTCCTGCAGGCGCCACCCGCGGTGGTCAACATCGCCCCGGCCGGCAAGTATACGAAGCTGTACCGTGTCAGCCCGGTCGAGCCGTGGCGGGCACTGCGGACGCGGCTGCGCAGCCAGGGGCTCGTACCGGGCTCCGACGAGGGGGGTACCCCCTCGGGGTTCTTCACGGGCGGCACCGGCGTGACCGTTTATCGTGGCGATGCGTTCCCGCCCGAGTTCCGAGGCAACCTGTTCGTTGGCGACGTGGCCAACAACGTCGTCCATCGTGCCGTTGCCGTGCCGGACGGAGTGCGAGTGGCGGCCCGGAGCGCCGAGGAGGGCCGCGAATTTCTCGCCTCGCGCGACCCGTTCTTCCGCCCGGTGCAGATGGCCAACGGCCCGGACGGCTGCCTCTGGATCATCGACATGTACCGCGAGCTGATCGAGGGGGCCGCGTTTCTGCCTCCGCAGATTCTCAAGCACATGGATGCCGATAGCGGGGTCGATCGGGGACGCATCTGGCGCGTGGTGCCGGCGGGCCACAAGCCGAGATTGCGCAGGGTGAGCAAGGCGACGACGGCCGAGCTGGTTGCCTTGCTGGAGCACCAGAGCGGCTGGCACCGCGACACGGCGTCGCGGTTGCTGTACCAGCGGCAAGACCGTTCCGCCATCCCACTCCTGCGGGACCTGGCCGCCCGCTCGAAGACGCCGCTGGGGCGAACACACGCCCTGTCCGCGCTGGCAGGCCTTGGGGCGCTGGGTCCGGACCTCGTGCTCGCCGCGCTTGCCGACTGGGAGCCGCGTGTCCGCGAACACGGCCTCCGACTGGCGGAACGCTTTTGCAAGGTCGACGCGCGGGTTCAAGATCGGCTCGACGAGATGGCTGGCGACCCCGAACCGCTGGTCCGGTACCAGGCGGCATTTTCACTCGGTGAGCTGTCCGGGACGAAACCGGCGAAGGCACTCGCCGCGCTGGCGGTCCGTGACGGGGCGGACTCCTGGATGCGGGTGGCCATTCTCAGCTCCGCGTCGGGCAGTGCCGGCGAGCTATTCCGCCGGCTGGCCGGCAACTCCGACTTCCGCTCCGCGCCGTACGGTCGTGCCTTCCTGACCACGCTGGCGGCCCAGTCGGGCGTCGCCAGCCGTCGGGACGATCTGGCCGCCGTCCTCCAGGCGGTGGATGGTCCGCTGGCGGGTGATCAGGCCCTCTGCCGTGACATCGTCTCCGCGTTGCTGAGCAGGCTGCCCGCCGCGGCGCAGGCCAAGTTGACTGGAGCCGGCGGTGGCAAGGTGGGTGTGATCCTCGCCAGGCTCCTGGCCGACGCCCGCACGACCGCCGCGGATCTCACGAAACCCGCCGCCTCACGAGCCGAGGCGGTCCGCTCCTTGAGATTCGCTCCATTCCATGACGTTCGGACCCTGCTGGGCGAGTTGGTTGCCTTGCGGCAGCCGCTGGAGGTGCAGACGGCCGCCATCGAGACGCTGGCCAGCTTCGACGACGCTCGCGTTGCCTCCCTCCTGCTCCAGGGATGGCCGGGAATGAGCCCCAAGCTGCGTGCGACGGCGACCGAGGCGCTCTTCACCCGGCCCGCGTGGATCGGCGCGTTCCTGGACGCGGTCGAGAAGGGCACCGTCGGCCGCGCCGACGTGGACCCCGCGCGCCTGGATCTGCTCAAGAAATATCCCGTCGCCGTGGTGCGCGAGCGAGCCGCCAAGATTTTCACGAGCGGACTGGCCCGGCGCCAGGACGTGGTCGCCGTCTACCAGGCGGCGTTGCGGCGTGATGGAGACCGCGAACGCGGCAAGGCGATCTTCAAGGCCCACTGCGCGTCGTGCCACAACCTCGAAGGGGTCGGCCAGCAGGTCGGCGCTGACCTCTCCGCGGTTCGCGACCAGGGCCGCGATGCGGTTTTGCTCAACATTCTCGACCCCAACCGCGAGGTGAAGCCGCAGTTCCAGAGCTATGTCCTGGTCACGACGAGCGGCCGCGTGTTAACGGGCTTGATCTCAGCGGAGACGGCGAACAGCCTGACGATCCGCAAGCCGGACGGAGTCGAGGAGACGGTGCTGCGCCTGGAAATCGACGAGTTACGCAGCACCGGCATCTCGTTCATGCCCGAGGGCCTGGAGACCAAGGTCGACGTCGCGGCAATGGCGGACCTGCTCGCCTACCTGAGCGCACCGAAACAACCCTGATGGCCTTCTTTCAAACGGTTCCCGCGTCTCGCATGCTAAACCGATCGGGCAGTCTCCTCGTTCGGGAGGTCTGGACATGTCCGCTTCTCCATCCCTGCGTTTTCCTGACATCCGACCGCGGACCCATGCCGGCGCGGCTCGTGTGACGATCGTCGTGCTGGGCCTGATCGGGCTGGCGTGCGGATTCCCGCGCCGCTGCGCGGCCCAGGCGGAGGACCTCTCCGGGCGGGTCGTGGACAAAGCCGGAATTGGAGTCTCGGGGGCCAAGGTCTGGGCCATCGGCGGCGATTGGGAGACACCCGAGACGATCGCGACGGCGACGACCGGCGACCGGGGCTACTTCGTGTTTCCGCGCGCCTGGGGACCCGCCGGCCCCCAGGTTTCTCGTTTCCTCAACGTGTTCGCCCGCGTCGGCGACGGGCGGATCGGCTGGCGGGGTAGCGTCTGGTGGCATCACGTGGTCGCGCGTGAGCTCACGATCGTCCTGGGCCAGGTCGGCCAGGTCCGGGGCCGGTTGAACGATCAGGACGGACAGACGATCGCCGGCGCCGAGGTCATGCCGGTCAGCTTCAGCCGGTCAGCGGAGGAACATCCCGGGCAGGATATGCTCCGGCTCAGCGACGAGCTGGCCAGGCCGCTCCGGACCAAGACCGCCGCGGATGGCTCGTTCGCGCTCGACGGCATCCCGCCGGGTTCCCAGGTCGACGCGACGATCGCCGCACCCGGGTTCGGCAAGCCTGGGATCTCCTGGGATGCGTCCAGGCCCGTGTCGATCGTCCTTGACGGCCGCCTCGGGCGGATCGAAGGCCGGCTGAAGCCGCCGGGTGATCGCAAGGTCTCGGGCACGCTCTCGGTCTCGTTGCGCCGCAAGACCTCGCGCGAGGATCGCGCCTCGGCCCCGTTCCAGGTGTTTTACTCCCAGACCGTCTCGGCCGATCACGATCGGGCGTTCCGGTTCGACGACGTGCCACCGGGCCGCTATGAGGTCTTCCCCGTCCTCGGCCGCGATTCCCGCGCAGAAACCGATGGAGCCCAGGAGGTGGAGGTCGGACCGAAGGCCGTCGCCAGGGTCGGGATGTCGGTCCAGTGGCCCGTGACGATCACGGGGCGGATCCTCGACGCACAGACCGGCAAAGGGATCGCCGGGATCGGCCTCCGCTCCACCCTGCTCAGCTACCAGAACTCCCTCCAATCGATCGGCCAGGCTCAGACCGACGCCGGCGGCCATTACACGATCGAGGCACGCCATGGGAAAGTCCAGGTGCAGCCGAACGCGATACCGAAGACCTACCTGGGGCTTTGGTCCAGAGAATGTCCCAGGCTGGAGGTCACGGCCGACCGGACCTGGCCCGACCTGAAGCTCGCCCGCGCCACCGACCTCGACGGCGTGGTCGTCGACGCGGCCGGTCAGCCGGTCGTCGGGGCGGAGGTCGTCGTGACCGCGCCCGATCCCAGGGGGTTCGGCTCGGGCGGGGCCTGGACCCGCTCCGGCCCCGGCGGGACGTTCCACCTCGAGCAGCTCGACCCCGACGACACGCTCCCCCTCCGCGCCCGGACCAAGGAAGCAACGACTGACGGCGTCATCGTGATCACTCCCCGGACGGTCGCGGGCAAGCTCGCGATCACGATCGACCCGAAGTTCGCATTCCGGATCCGAGGACTGGCGACCGACCGCTCGGGCAAGCGGATCGCGGGGGCCAGGGTCCAGCTCCGGTGGACTCGCCATTACGTCAGCGGGAAGCCCGAGGCGCGAGGCAAGGGGATCGGCGGCGCGCTGGAATCGTACACGACCTCCGAGGCCGGCTGGTTCGTCTTCCGGGACCTCTGGCCGGGCGACCGGTACCAGGTCGTCATCGAGGCCCCGGGCCGGGGCAAGGTCGAGACGCCCGAGGTCATCGGCAAGGCCGGCGAGACCCACGACTTCGGCACGATCGTCCTGACCGGGTTCGACGGCCACCTCGCCGGCCGCGTGGCGGGCTCCGACGGCTGGCCCATCGCCGGCGCCACGGTCTGCAATCGCGGCGACGGCCCCAGGCCGGTCGAGGCACTGACCGACAACCAGGGCCGATTCCGGCTCGAGAGCCTGTTCCCGGGGACCAAGTACGCGTTCGTCCGCAAGGACGGTTATCGCTTCACGGGGATGGAGGCTCACAGCGATGTTGACGACCTGACGATCACGCTGCTGAAGATGACCGAGCCACCCCCCGCGTGGAAGCCCGCGGCGACGGCGAGCTTCGAAGATCAACGAGCCTTTGCCCGGCGAATCCTCGTCCGGCTCTGGGCGAAATTCGGCGAGAACGCCGAACAGAACGGTGCATCTTCTTGCATCCTAAACATGGCGCGGATCGACCCGGAGCTCGCCTTGCAGTGGTCGGCCGATCATGGACGTCGCTACGACGGGCAGGTCCGCCAGGCGGCGGCCGAGATGCTCGCCGAGCTCGACGGCCCGGAGGCGCTCGCGATGCTGACCCCGGCCGACCCGAGCGAGAGCCAGTACACCTTGCAGCGGCTGGCCGATCGGTTCGCCCCGACCGATCCCAAGAAAGCCCTGCTCTTCGCCGAGGAGGCGGTGGTCCTCGGCCGCGCGCTGAACCAGCCCGGCCGCGCCGCCGCACTGTCCCGCGCCGGGACGGTGCTCGCCCAGCTCGGCCGTGCCGAAGCCGGACGCAAGCTGATCGAAGAAGCCGCCGAGGCCGCTAACCGCATGGGGACAGAGGTCATGGAGGGTTACACGCGCGGCGTCGTCGCCAAGGCGCTGACCCCGTTCGACGCCAATCGCGCCCTGGCGCTCCTCGAGCCGTTCCACGGCAATGACCTATATGCCGGGTTCGTCGCCGCCTCGCTCGCGGAGAAAGACCCGGCGCGGGCCGTCGCCCTGGCCGACGCGATGGCCGGCAACGGGCCGTACCCCGATCGGGCCAGGACGGAGGTCGCCAGCCGGATCGGTGCCGACCGGCCCGACGAGGCGATCCGGATCATCGAGGGCATGAAGAGCTTCGCGGCTGATTATATGCGGGCCGAGGCGTTCGCCTGGCTGGCCATCGCGGTCGCACCACGCGACCGGCCTCGCGCGTTCGCCCTGATCGACCGCGCCCTCGCCTCGCCGGTCGATCGGCCGCGATTGTATGAGAGCTGGATCAATTCCGGCGGCGGGACAGCGTCCGCCGCCCACATGGCCGCCGCCGCGCGGCGGGTCGACTACCCGGACATGCACAGCGTGATCATGCGAGTGATGACGACGCGGCCCATCACCTCCGGGCCGCGGGCCTTCGACCCCGGCATGCAGATCCGCTCGGCGACGATGGCCGCGGTCCCGCTGGCCCTGGTCGACCCTGGCGCAGCCCGGGTGCTGCTCCAGCAGCTCGAAGCCCGTAGCGGCCTGGACCCCGACAAGCTCACCGAGGTTGCCGGCCGCGACTGGCTCCGCGCCTGGGCCCTCGTCGACCTCAAGAAAGCCGAAACCTTATTCGAAGCCCAACTCACCGCCATCGAAGGGACCAAGGACGTGAAGCTCCAGAATACTGGGTTCTTCAGGATGATCGAGATCCTGGCCCTGCCGCCCCACCGGCGCGCCGAAGAGGTCTTCCACATGGACGCGACCGGCCGACCGGTGTTCCCTTATTGATGAGAAATCCGGTTGAGCTGCTCGTAGTAAGTAACGCCCTGAGTGATCTGGGCCATCGTGTGCAGGCCGATGTTGCAGCCATGCGCCGGCACGACGGCCAGAAGCGTACCCACGTGCTCCGCGTCACGCCCACCCGCGCTGCGCGGGGAGCACGATGTGGTCGGTGAAGCGCAGGTCATTGATGTGGCGTCCAGTCTAGGTGCAATGAATCGCGAAGAGCGGTATCCTCAAGGATGGGCCTCAGCGCACTTGGAACTCGGGCACCTGCAAAAAAACCGGCGTTTTGCAGATGCTGCACGTGTAAGAGGATGAGGATACCCGTCGGATTGTCGGAATCTCGCAGTTCGAGCAACAGCTTACGTCAAATTCCCGAAGCAAAGCCTGGACTAGAAATGAGGTTTGTCATCGAGGGGGTGAGATGCCTGACCAGCCCTCGGCGAAGCCGTGGTGGCATCGGTTCCGATTGAGCGGGCGGCTCTGATGATTCTCGTGCTAGTCCTCGGTGGCGGGCTGGGCTGGATCGTCCACCGCGCCCAGATCCAGCGCGATGCCGTTGCGGCGATTCAACGAGCTGGCGACAGTGCATTCTACGAGTGGGACTTCAGGGACGGAGTGATCCTACCCTTTTTCAGCGCGCAAGGCGACGGGCGCCGAAATGGCTGCTGGATCTAATCATGGTGTATACATCTGAGGAACGTCCCCTCCGCGCACACTGAAAAAGCTCCCGAGCTCGCCAAAGAGCCCCATGCCAGAAACGCAGTACCAAGTCTTGACCCCACAGTCCTTGTCTGCTAGGATTTTAGCAGTATGCTGGTTTTCTAGCAGCCGGAGAAAGTTCCGATGGCCAAGCCGTTGAAGGAAGGTCTCAGTCGCCGGGAGCGGCAGATCATGGACGTGATCTACCGCATGGGGCGGGCGACGGCGGCCAATGTGATGCAGGAATTGCTCGAACCGCCCAGCTACTCGGCGGTGCGGGCGCTCCTGCGTGTGCTGGAAGCGAAGGGGCATGTGAAGCACGAGTCGCACGGGCCCCGGTACGTCTTCCTGCCGACGGTCCCGCGTGAGAAGGCGCGGCGATCGGCGCTCAAGCAACTGGTACAGACCTTTTTTGACGGATCGGCTGAGCAGGCCGTGGTGGCTTTGCTCGATCTGTCAGCCTCGAAACTCTCCGACGACGAATTGAACCGGCTCTCCAAGCTGATCGACCAGGCTCGGAAGGAGGGACGCTGACCATGACCGCGATCTTGAATCAATGGAGCCCGTGGCTGCCGGCTCTCGTCTGGGACGCTGCATGGAAGTCGGTGGTCCTCCTGGTCGTTGCCGGCGCGATGGCCCTGGCGATGCGCCGGTCCTCGGCAGCAGCGAGGCACCTGGTCTGGAGCCTGGCCATGGCCGGTTCCCTCACCTTGCCCGTGGTGGCACTCAGCTTGCCGAGCTGGTCGTGGTCGATCCTCCCCACGGAAGCGATGGTCCTGAGTTCACCGGGCACCCTGACCCCTTTCCACTCGGTGCTGCCGGGGCCTCTCGTTCAAGACTTCACCGCAGAGGCCGGTCGGGATCGCCCTGAGACGTCGCGGACGTACCCGAAGAAGATAGCGTCTTCGACCGTAGTTCCAGGCACGGTCGAAGTCCCGACGAGCCCGGAGGCCTCGAAAAACGCGGCCAGTCCACCGGTCTGGTGGCCGGTCATCCTCTGGGCAACGGTGGTGATGGGGATCCTAGCGATTCCGCTGTTCGGCCGGCTGGCATTGCTCCCAATCGTCCGCACGGCGGCATCGGGCGACGCAAGCGTTTGGAGTGGTTTGGCGCATGACCTTGCTGACCAGCTTGGCCTGCGCAGAGTCCGGTTCCTGCGCAGCGACCGCGCGGTCATGCCCATGACATGGGGCCTGCTAAGACCCCTTATCTTGCTGCCGGGCGAGGCCGACTGTTGGCCACGCGAGCGCCTGCACGACGTATTGCTCCACGAACTGGCCCACGTCCGCCGGCTCGATTGCCTGACCCAGGCGTTCGCACAGATGGGCTGCGCGCTCTACTGGTTTAATCCCCTCACCTGGCTGGCCGCGCGGCAGATGCGCATAGAGCGGGAGCGGGCTTGCGATGATGTGGTCCTCGGCGCGGGCGCTCGTCCCAGCGACTATGCCGGGAACTTGCTGGAGATGGCCCGTGGCCTCCGGTCTGCTGGAGCCGTGTCTTTGGCGGCCGTGTCTATGGCCAGACCTTCCCAACTGGAGGGACGGCTTCTGTCGATCCTCGACCCATCCCGTCGCCGATCGGGTTTATCACGCCGGGTTGTCGGTCTCGGGGTGATCGCGTCGGCCGCAATGATCCTGCCGCTCGCGAGCGTCCAGCTCGGCGTCCGCGCCGCCGAACCGGTCTGGATGCGAGAGCCTACCGAAACCTTTGCAACCGGGGTCGCCGACCCGCAAATTGAGGGCAAAGCCAGTGTCCGTGGCATCGTCTCTGATACCCAGGGCAAGCCGATTACTGGCGCGAAGGTGGCGGTCGTGGCCACGCTGAGCCTGCAAACCAGCGATCCGGGGAAGCCGGCCAAGAATCAGGTCCTGGGCTCAACCCGGACCGATACGGAGGGCCGCTACCGCATCGAATTTCCACGTCTCTCCGAGCGAGTCTACCCTCTGGCCGTGTTTGCGGGAGGAACCGGGTGGGGCTTGGGTTACGATAGGCTCCGTTCCGCCGACCTGAGCCAAGAAGCGAACATCACATTAGACCACGAGCAGATCATCCAGGGACGATTCATCGATTTCCGAGGCCAGCCGATTCCCGGGGTCACCACGCTGGTCGCGGCGGTGCGCAATGATTCCAGGCATGATTGGTCGTACATCGCCGTCGGGGACGCACCCCCCTGGCCGAGCCCGGTGACCAGCGATCAGCAGGGGCGCTTCAAGCTCAGCGGGCTGAGCCCCCTCGAAGCCATCTGGCTGGAGGCGAGCAGCGACAGCACGGCCCGTGAGCACATCAAGATCGAGGCCGGCCAGGAAGGAAGGACAAAAGAGAAGCTGATCGCCCTGGCCCCCGCCCAGGCGCTCGATGTTCGCGTTAGCCGCGAAGATACAGTCAAACCGATGCTGGGTGCCGTGATAAGCGTGAGGGCGCTGCGCCGGAGCACGAATGGTAGTGGTTTCAGTGAGCTGACGTCCGAGGCAACCGACGACCAGGGTCGGGCACTCATCAACCCCTATGAGGGGGACAGGTTCCGGGTCGAGGTCAACCCGCCGGCCGGCGAGCCGTACCTTTCGGGCCGACGCGACGTGAACTGGTCCAAAGGTGCCGTCCGGCAGACGGTGGAAATCAAGCTCAAGCCCGGTATCGTGGTCCCTGGCACGATCATCGAACAACCGTCCGGCAGACCGGTCTCCGGTGCTCGCGTCGCCTACCTTCAGACTCGCCGCGACAACAAGTTCTACGCGTCACACCGCGATCTCGCCTCTCGCCACGCGGTCACGGGGACGGACGGCAGATTCGTGATTGTACTCCCTCCCGGCTTGGGCCACCTGCTGGTCCGGGGACCGACGGACGATTTTCTTCACCTCCAGACCAGCAATCTAGAACTTGGCGTGTCTTCGCTGCCTATCTTCCCGCTGTATCCCGATGCCATCGCACACCTCGATCTCAAACCGAGCGAAAAAACGCACGAGGTTGCGATGCGGCTAGGCCGTGGCGTGACGCTTCAAGGGCGGGTCATCGGACCCGACGGCACGCCTATCGCCAAGGCGTTCGCGATCGGCCGATCGTATGTGCCGCGAGGGAATGCACTTCCCTTCGACGCCTTCAACGGCTCGGCACCGCAAATCCCGGTGCGCGACGGCCGGTTCGAGATACAAGGGTGCGACCCGAAGAAGCCTTATACCTTCTACTTTGTCGACCTTAAACACCAGCTCGGGACCACGGTGGAGCTGACCGGCAAGCCGGTGGGGCCAGGTGCGGTGACTGTCCAGCTCCAGAAATGCGGCGCAGCCAGCTTCCAGTGGAAGGACCGCGAGGGCAAGCCAGTCGCCAACCAGGATGCGGGTCCCCTACTGAGGTTAATCATTAGCCCCGGAACCGATAGATTTACTCGGGACAAGGTCATGGCTGACTATGTCTTCCAGGCGAACCTCGACTGGGAACGTCTGGGGAGGAAGCTCCGAACCGACGCGGAGGGCCGCGCGACGTTTGTCAGTTTGATCCCCGGTGCTACTTACCGGATCCATGACCGTGAATTCATTGCCGAGGCCGGGAAAACCCTGAATCTCGGCGACGTTGTGATGGAGAAGCCCACCAGGCCGTGAGGCGGCCTCGCGGCACTCGCTGAAGGACGAGGAACGAACAAAGGGGATGTCCTGAGAAACATGAGGAACATCGAGCAGTTGTGGCTCGATCACATCCAGGTCACCGACGCCGGACTTGTGCGCCTGAAAAAGCTGACCGGCCTGTGGCACTTGTGGCTTGATGGCACCCAGGTTACCCACCACGGAGTGGATGATCTTCAGAAAGGGCTGCCCAATGTAATGACCATTGAGGGGCTGCGTCCCTGCCGCACGCACCACTAAAACCTCACCGATCGTTTATGGGGTGGGCCACGCCGCCGCGCATCGCGTGGACCCGTTTTATCGCTGTGGGTGACGCCGAATCGATCAGGATCACCTGGAATCTGATCCCGGGCTTTACATGCCTGATCCTCGGGGGAATCCAGTGGTGGCTCATCGAGTCGGCCTACATTCTGCTACGGCGGCGGATGCTGTTAAGGTCGGCCCCGAAGGCGAACATCCCGATAAACGTGTAAATGGTAAAGTATAGATGAGACTTGACACTGGGTCCTGAATGGCTTTACGCGATTCCGGGACGACCAGGCCCGTTGTGTCAGCAGGCATTCCAGCACTGGGAAAGCCAGTGGCACCCAGCGTGGCCGTTCCGCGTTCCGCCTTCATCCTTGATTCCGTGACCGTACTGCCCTTGAAGAGTGTCCTAAACTTTCTGAAGGGCATGATACGGTCAGCGGGGTACTGGGCTGCATGAATCCATCAATTCAATCGCAGTGACCGTTTGCGGCCCCTCAAGTTTAACGTGGGAGGCTTTCCAGTGCCGTTGACGGCATCCTTGGAGAGCGGTACCTTGGAACTTTACCGTACCAAGTGACCGTCATGGTCGGCTTGATAAACTGGAGAGAATCTGCCGTGGGTTCGACGTGCGTCGTGGGTCTTCAATGGGGGGACGAGGCCAAGGGGAAGATCGTCGACCTGCTTTGCGACCAGCACGACGCTGTCGTGCGTTATCAAGGCGGGGCCAACGCCGGTCACACGGTCGTCGTCGACGGCGTGACTTACAAGCTCTCCCTGGTGCCGACCGGGATCCTGCGTCCGGGGGTTGATGCCGTCATTGGCAACGGAGTGGTGATCCACCCCCCCGCTCTGCTCAAGGAGATCGAGACGCTGACGGCCCAGGGTGTCGACGTGGGTGGCAGGCTTCAGATCAGCGACCGGGCCCACGTCATCTTCCCGTATCATCTGGAAGAGGAACGGCTGACCGAGGAGTCCGCGTCGCTGGCCGACCATCTGGGAACGACTCGAAGGGGGATTGGTCCTTGCTATCGTGACAAGGTCGGCCGGGTGCACGGAGTACGCGTCGCCGATCTCTACCACCCCGCGACATTTCGCGAACGGCTGGCGCGGATCGTCGATTTCAAGAACCGGCTGCTCGGTGCGATGCTCCCGGATTTCCTCCCGTTCGACGCCCGGGTCATGGCCGAGGAGTACCTGGCGCATGCCGAGCGGCTGCGTCCCTACGTCCGCGACACGACGTCCAGTCTGCACCAAGCCCTGGATGCGGGCCGCCGCTTGCTCTTCGAAGGCGCGCAGGGTTCGCTGCTGGACGTCGATCACGGCAGCTATCCTTATGTGACGAGCTCGAACAGCAGCGCGGCCGGGATCGCGGCCGGGTCGGGCGTGCCCACCCGGCACATCGATCGATGGATCGGCGTCGTCAAGGCTTATACGACGCGAGTGGGAGGCGGACCGTTCCCCACCGAGCAAGACAACGCGACCGGCGAGCGGATCCGGCGCGTGGGCAAGGAGTTTGGAACGGTGACCGGCAGGCCCCGCCGGTGCGGATGGTTCGACGCCGTCGCCACCCGCCGGGCCGCCCGGATCAGCGGCTCGACCGAGCTGGCCGTCATGCTTCTGGACGTCCTGTCCGGCATCGATCACCTGAAAGTCGCGGTCGCGTACGAGTGCGATGGCAAACGGACAACCGAGCTTCCGAGCTCGCTCGCCGACTTCGAGGAGTGCCGGCCCGTTTACGAGACCCTCCCCGGTTGGAGCGAGAATCTCTCCTCCGTCAAGACGTGGTCCGCCCTCCCCGTTCGTGCAAGAAACTATGTCGAATTCCTGGGCACACGACTGCAGGTGCCCGTCACGATCGTCTCGGTCGGCCCGGAACGCCGCCAGACCATTTTGCTTCCCTCGTAACTGAGACGACACATGCCGATCACCGAAGAAGGAAGGGCGCGGATCGAGGCCGCCGGCTTGAAGCCGGAACAGCTCCCGGGGCACATCGCCATCATCATGGATGGAAACGGGCGATGGGCCCAGCGGCGCGGGCTGCCGCGCATCGTCGGCCACCGCCGCGGAATCCAGAGCGTCCGATCGGTGGTCGAGGAAGGGTGCCGGCTGGGTCTGGATCAATTGACGCTCTACTGTCTCTCGGTCGAGAACTGGAAGCGGCCGCCGCGCGAGCTGGCATTCTTGATGCGCCTGCTCCGTCACTTCCTGGTCGTCGAGCGTGCTGAATTGATGGAACAGAACGTCCAGCTCAAAATGATCGGCCGCCGCGACGGCTTGCCGCGCGACGTCCTGCTCGAGTTCGAAAGGACGGCCGAGCAGACGGCCTGCAACGATGGGATGATCCTCTGCCTGGCGGTCAATTACGGTGGCCGGTGCGAGATCGGCGACGCGGCTCGCCGGCTCGCCGAGGATGTCCGCGCCGGCCGGATCGAGCCGGACCAGGTCGACGAGGCGACGTTCGCCACTTATTTGTACACGGCGGGCATGACCGATCCCGACCTGCTGATCCGCACGGCCGGTGAGATGCGGATCAGCAACTTCCTGCTCTGGCAGATCTCGTACGCCGAGCTCTGGGTCACGCCGACCCTCTGGCCTGACTTCCGCGGCGACGACCTCCTGCAGGCGTGCCGGGCCTTCGCCGCCCGCGAACGCAAGTTCGGCGGGCTCCCCGTGCCTGCGCGCGTGACCCGAGGGGCGTGAGCGGCGGAACAGCCCCCGTGCAGATGCCCGGTTAAGCCGGAGCAGGGGTCGGAGGGGTCTTCGTTGTCTGGGTCAACCTTCAGGCGCTGCATTTGAACTTGGGAACATCGAACGTGATTTCCGATGGGTCGGGATGAACAGGCACAACGTGCTCAGCGCCACGCCGAGAATCATCGCCCCGCACACCTTCCAAGGCCGGTCCAGTATCGGATCGACCAGGCGCAGAGAGCCGCCGGGTTGGGCCGACCTCTCCATGCTGATGAACCGCGTCGGCCCAAGGACTCCGCAGTAGGCGGCGGCCACGGCGTCCGTGATGATGACAGCCTCGGCCTGGGAATGAGACTCCATGGTGACCAGGATCCGTTCCAATCGGGGCGAGACGACGACGGTGTCCTTAGCATCGAACACAGGATGGATCTGGACGTGGAGGAGGCGGGCAAGTTCGGCACGAGAGTCCGAGGCGCCATGAAACCGGGGGAGGGCTGAAACGCTTGGGTCCGCAAGGGCGGCGTCGAGCACAGCCTGAGAGCGGAACTCTCGCTCGAGTGCGGCGTGGGTCTGCGGGTCATGGACCGAGGCACGGGCATAGACCCAGGCGCCTGCCATATAGGTCGGCCAAACTTCCGACGTGACGGATCGAGTCACCACCGCGAGCGTAATGGCAAACACGGCCAAGGCGATCATCAGGTTCGCTAGCGTGAATCTCAACCGGAGAGGGAAACGGTTCATGACTCCCTTAGTCCTTAGTCCTTAGTCCTTAGTCCTTAGTCCTTAGTCCTTGGTCCTTGGAAAACAGACGTGAATCTCAATCTGAGCGGGGCCCGCTTCATGACCCGGCGATCCTTTCCCACTCATCGCTACTTGACCTGCTCGAGCGTCTGACCGACAGCGGCTCGAGCCCGCTGGAGGTTCGCCTCGGCCAAGGCCCGTTGCTGCTCTGCCTCGGCTCGTTGTTGCGCTGCCTCTGCCCGGAAGTATTCCACCCGTACCGCCGCCCTTCGAAGCAGAATGGTCTGCATGAAAACCGTCAGGATGAGGGCCACGAACGCGATGGTGATCATCAGAGTCCGCAGCCGAAACCGGGGCAGTCGCATGGTCGGGGCCTCAAGGGGTCTGGTGTCAACTCGCGTCGATAGATGAGCGCTGGATTTCGCATGGCCTATCGTATCTGACCGTTCGTCCCCGTCCGCGCCGAGAGCCGAATCTCAAGTGTAATCGAGACTCCAGGTGTTACGGCTGATCGGGGAGTGAGGCGCGGGCGAGAACAATTCTTATGGAAAGTCTTCCCACAGATACCAATCGGCCAACCCCGCGACGATCCAAACGACACCTAAGGTTCGACCCATTCGATCCACCCAACTAGGCTCGGGACGGCAACGCCCACTCCAGGCGAGGAGCACCCAAGCCAGCACCACCCCGAAAGAGATGTAATCGGATACCGAAATGACTGACTCATGAATCAAGTACCATTGATGGAAAGGCCCTGATCCCCATGGTGAGTCTGGATAATCGGGATTCCCATGCCACACATTCTGTCCTCGGAAGATCCACTCTGCGAGCGACCTCGCCAGAAGATGAACTGACCCTGTCGCCATCGCTAGAACGGTCGCGATGCAGACGACCGTCCCCGGTTGGAGAACGAGGAGCCGAAGGCGTGGCCGCGGCCGCCGCAGCCGCAAGGCGAGCACGGCCAGCGTCCACGCTGCCAGGATTGACTGTGATACCCAGACCGCGCGAGCGAGAGCTCCCAAGATGCTGGCGACGGACCATCCCGCAAAAGGCCACCTGAACTCGTTCCAACTCTCCATCAGTAAGCAGGATCGAATCCCCGCCATCCCTGCCGCCGTCGCCGCGACAAGGATGATGGCATCGAAGATGGTAAAAAAGCGGCGATTTCTCGGGGGCATCGATCGGACCCCTTTCGCACTCAGGAACAGGCAAGAAATCAGTTCGCGGTTAGGCCATTGGGCGGGCAGTGTGTGCTAGAACGAGAGTTCCCGGGGGTGCGCGGGAACGCGTATATCCCCAGTCTTAGCGGGATTGTAGCAAAATCCCGCTGTTTCGCCTCCCACCCGGACGTCCGGTCAGGGCCGCAAGCTGATCTGCACCGTTTCAGACAAGGTTCTCCCGACAGGGGCGACATTCATCCTCGGAACCCGGTATATTATGTCATCCCTGGGTGGCGTCTCCGGAGCAGAGCTCACGCCGGGGCCAGGCACTGTCGGCCCGCTGGGCCTACCCGGCTCGCCGCTGACCAAACGGAACTGGCCTCGCGGCCCGGCGATCCTGTCCCCTGGTGTGAGCCCACTTCGGTTTCCGCGTTCCAGCGAACCCACGAACGATCGGCGTATTCTTCGAACATGCTTGGTACCCGTCTCTTCTTTGGCTTGTTGATGGTAGCAGGGCTCTTGCTGGCGCTCTGCCTCGACGAATGGCTGGCGCCCTGGTACCCGTTCTGGTTCTTGCTTTCTGGCTTCGTGATGGTCGCCGCGGCTCGAGAGCTGATCGGACTGCTCGATGCAACGAGCGCCAGCCCGTCGGCCAACTCGGTGATCGGCGGGGTGCTGGCCTTGCTTGTGGCCAACTGGGTTCCCCATGTCGTCGTCGACCACGACCTTCGAGAGAGGGTGTCGGCCCTCTATCATGACCCGGCGCAGCCTCTCAACGTCCTCGCCTATCCGTTCCTCTGCTTCATTGCCGTGCTCATGATCAGCTTCGTGGTGCAAAGTCTCCAGTTCGAGAAGCCCGGGCGGACCATGGCCAAGATCGCCGGGACCATCCTCGCGGTGGCTTTCGTCGGGCTGCTGGGCAGTTTCATGATCCAGATGCGTTGGTTTGAGGGACGCCACCAGGGAATCCTGGCGCTCGTGTTTCTGGTGGCAACGGCGAAAGGGGCCGACACGGGCGCCTACACACTGGGGCGGCTGGCCGGCCGGCATAAGCTCTGGCCCAAGCTCAGCCCGCACAAGACCGTCGAGGGAGCCGTGGGCGGCCTCTTCTTCGGCGTCGCGGCCGCGCTCGTGGTCGCTGCGATCGCCCGGCTGGCGCTCGCGGTGCCGACGCTCGACTGGACCGTCGCCGCCGGCTACGGTCTGGTCGTCGGGGCGGTCGCCCAGCTCGGCGATTTGATGGAGTCGATGATCAAGCGCGATTGCGAGCGCAAGGACGCCTCCACCGCCGTCCCCGGCTTCGGCGGTGTCCTCGACGTGGTCGATTCCCTGATCTTCGCCGCACCCGTCGCCTACGGATTCTGGCTCCGGTTCGGCCCGTGAGAATTCGGGCGCATCCTGGCGCCTGATCGACCAAACTCTGGTATCCATAACGAGATCGGTGATTTTCTCGCGATCGCGACAAACCCATTCACCGCGACCGGCTCGATGTTGCATTTTTTTGATTTCGGGCTCCATAATAGGAGATGAGAAGCCGCCCTCATCCGAATTGAGGGGGTGCGAGGGATGGCCGCGACGCCGTCGCGGGTTCGTCTCCTCGACTGGGTCGGCGAAAGGGGAGGCATGGCGGAAGTCACAATCAGTCTGGAGGGTCACGCCGAGGAGCTCGCAATCTTCGGCAGTCGTGACCAGTATCTCAGGCAGATTCGCGACGCGGTCGGAGTCAAGGTCCTTGCCAGGCATGGTGAGGTCCGGATCGAAGGCGACGCCGATCGGATCGATCTGGCGCGGCGGATCTTCGAAGGTCTCAGGTCGATCTTCCGCGCGCGCCACGCGATCGCGTCAAGTGACGTCAGCGAGCTGATCGACGAGACGCTCCGAACACCCGAGCCCGACCAGTTGGGCGCGATCGAGATCCGCGAAGGCAACCGCGTGGTCCGGCCGCGTTCCGAGGGCCAGGCGCGGTACATGAAGGCCCTCGTGGAAAATGAGCTGGTCTTCTGCATCGGTCCGGCCGGTACGGGCAAGACCTATCTGGCGGTGGCGATGGCCGTCTCGTTGCTCCGTCGCGGCCGGATCAAGAAGATCGTTCTCGTCCGCCCGGCCGTAGAGGCGGGCGAACACCTCGGTTTCTTGCCCGGTGACCTCGAGGACAAGATCAACCCGTACCTTCGTCCCCTCCTGGACGCCCTTCACGACCTGATGGAGTACGACCAGATCCGCCGTTACATGGATAACGACCTGATCGAGATCGCCCCGCTGGCCTATATGCGCGGTCGCACCTTGAACGACGCGGTCGTCATCCTGGACGAGGGTCAGAATGCGACCGTCCCGCAGATGAAGATGTTCTTGACCAGGATGGGCCAGAATGCGCGGATCGTCGTCACGGGCGACGTCACGCAGGACGACCTCCCCTACGCGACCCGCAGCGGGTTGGCCGACGCAGTCCTTCGGCTCAAGGAGATCCCTGGCGTCGCCACGGCTCTGCTCGATCGCTCGGACATCGTCCGTCATCCCTTGGTGCAAGCGATCGTGGATTGCTATGAAGCAAGCGAGCTGGCCGCGGACCGCGATGGGCGGATCGAGCCCGCCGCGGCCGGGCCACCGGTTTCTCTTCCCGCCAAAACGACCGCCCCGGAGTGAGGGCGAGGTGTTGTGTTCCGGTTCAAACGCTCTCGGTCTTCCACTGACATGAGCACAGCAAGAAAGAGCCGGCCGCACCACCAAGCCGGGGCCTCGTGGCCTCGGGCGCACTTCAGCGTGGGATGGCGCATTGCCACGACCACGCCGCGTTGAGACCATTTCTCATGAGCATCGGCCGACGGCGTCCCAAACTCTCCCGGGCGAACCTGCGCCCCACCGACTCGGGTGGTCTGAAAGAAGGTCGACTCGCCAAGCAGCGCACCCGAGCCGCCCTGCTCGCCTTGGTCGCGGTGTCCGTGGTCGTGACCGCGGCGATCGTTCACGGCTCCGGGCCTCCGTTCCAATACCGGATCGGAGAGCGCCCGACGCGCGAGATCCGGGTCAACGTCAAGGAATTCAAGCTCCGCAACCAGACCAAGACGAGCAACGAGCGGCAGGCGGCCGCCGACCAGGTATCTCCGGCCTTGATCAACGATCCCGGTCCGATTCGCGAGCTGGCCAAGCGGCTCGACGACCTGACAACGGCCGTCGCGAAATCAAGCCGATTCGAGGAGTTGCACGAGAAGATCCGGTCGGCCTGGAAGTTGAAGCCCGAGAGCTATCTCGACCTCAAGGCGGCCACCGACACTCCGGAGCGGCGCGATAACCTGCACGTGCAGATCGCCGCCGCGTTCGGACCGCTGCTCCGCGACGGCGTGCTCGGGCCAGGCGCCTTGCCACCTAACGAAGAATCGAGCCGCCCGCTCGAGATCCGCCAGGCAAGCGAGCCCCGAGCCCCGGCCCGGCTGGTCTTGCGCGATCGTGTCGTTCCCGAGCGGATCGTCAAGCCCGATGGGCCGGTCTATCAGGAGTTCTGCTCGGCTTTCACCGCGCCCCGGGTTGGCCAGATCCTCTTCGGATTGATCGCCGGACAGCTCGATACGACGGCGACCCTCGCCTTCGAGGCCGAGGCCACCGCCGCGATGCGAGTGGAGGCACGGAGGCGCGTCCCCGATCATTTCGACACCTACACCCGCGGTGACGTCCTGGTCGAACAGGGTCGGACCATTGACGAGGAGCAGCTCATCCTGCTTCGTCTCGAGCACGACGCCGCCATGGCGGATCTCGGGTTTGGCGACCGGTCTCGGCGCGCTCTCGGCATTTTCGCGCTGGTCGCCGCACTTTATTTCCTGGCAGGGTCGTACGTCTACCGGCATGAGCGGCGGTTCGCCCGTGACCCGCGGAAGGTCGCGATGATCTGCGGCCTGGTGATCGCGGCCCTGGCGGTTATCCGGGTGCTCGCCGCGCACACCTGGAATGCCGAGATCGTTCCCGTGGCCATCGTGGGGATGATCGTGGCGATCGCCTACAACCCGAACTTCGCCATGATGGTCACCTTCGGCCTGACGCTCTTGACCTGCATCGCGCTCGGGACGGAAATCCCTCACTTCCTGGTCTTGATGGGTGGCACGGCCGCCGGCGTGCTGACCTTGAGCGACGTCCGCACCCGGACCAAGCTCATCAAGGTCGGCGCCATCGCTTCGCTCACCTACTTCCTCTTGACCTGGGCCACCGGCCTGTGGCAGGACCAACCGCTCGAGATCGTCCGTGACGACAGCCTCTGGCGCGCGGGCTGGGGATTGATGGCCGGCTTTTTCCTGGGCGGGAGCCTGCCTTTTATCGAGAATGCGCTGGGGATCGTCACGGGCATCAGCCTGCTCGAGCTTGGCGACAACACCCACCCCCTGCTCCAGGAGCTGGTCCGGCGCGCCCCGGGGACCCACAACCACTCGATCACCGTCGGCGCCATCGCCGAGTCCGCCGCCGAACGGGTCGGCGCCGATGCGCTGCTCGTTCGCATCGGCGCCTACTTCCACGACATCGGCAAGATGCTCAAGCCCCACTATTTCGTCGAGAACCAGATCGGTCCGACGAACCGCCACGCCAAGCTGGCGCCGGCGATGAGCACGCTGATCATCATCGGCCATGTCAAGGACGGGGTCGACCTGGGCCGGCAGCATCACCTGCCCGAGCCGATCATCGACCTGATCGAGCAGCACCATGGCACGACCCTGGTCGAGTACTTCTACCATGAGGCCACCCGCCGCAACGGCAACAACCCCGACACCGGTCCGGTCTCCGAAAACGCCTACCGCTATCCGGGCCCGAAGCCCCAGACCAGGGAGGCGGGGATCCTGATGGTCGCCGACTCCGTCGAGAGCGCCAGCCGGGCCCTCTCCGACCCCACCCCCGCTCGCCTGGAAGGACTCGTGAGCGACCTGATCGATCGACGACTCCGCGACGGCCAGTTCGACGAGTGCGGCCTCACCCTCCGCGAGATCGCCGAGATCCGCGACAGCCTGATCAAATCCTTGATCGGCATCTACCACGGACGCGTCAAATACCCCGAGCACCGAACGGCATGAGCCGTTGGAGCTACCGTGCCTGTCGAGGTCGAAGTCAGCGATACACAATCCCACCTGCGGGTCGATCATTCCGCTCTCGTCCGGCTGGCGACGAGTGTGTTGAGCGCGGAGAAGCGCACGGATGCCTCGATTTCGATCGCACTCGTCGATAACGCGACGATCCGCGCGCTTAACCAAAAGCACCTGGGTCACGACTGGCCGACCGACGTGATCAGCTTTCCGCTTTCGGCTCCTGATGAGCCGGTCCTGGCGGGTGAGCTGGTTGTTTCGGCCGAGATGGCCGTTGCCGCTGCTGCCGAGCTGGGCCTGGAGCCCGGCGACGAGCTGCGGCTCTACGTTGTCCACGGCCTGTTGCATCTCTGCGGCTATGACGATCGGGACGAATCGCATGCATTCGTGATGCGCCAGCGGCAGGAAGAGCTGATGGCTTTCGCGCGGAGCGGCACGCCGTCTGGCGATTGACGGACCGATTCCGTGAGGTCAGGCTCTGTGTTCCAGCGAGAGGGCTAGTGGGTCGTCAATCCTAGATTGACGGGTGGAACACTGGGAGAACTTCGGTCGGCCCAAGGGGCGGGGTCAGGAGACCCGCGCCCAGCAGCCCGGGGCGGGGTCAGGAGACCCGCGCCCAGCAACCCGGGGCGGGGTCAGAAGAGCCGCGCCCAGCAGCCCGTCAATCCAAGATTAACGGCTGACTAGTTGTTCGGACCATTGCTTTTGCTCCTGGCCGAGACAGTCTTGCTCGTTTTCGCAAAAAAGGCGTCGTACCAGCGGTCGACTTGGTCCACGATCTCATCGACGGCTTGTTCATCGAGCGGTCGACAATCTGCTTCGCCCTGCTGTCGAAGCTCCGGGCTCCCGTCGGATGCAATGACCGGCTTTGCGGCCCAAGCATGCCATCCTTGATCATTCTCCATTGTGAACAAGAAAAGCAAAACGGGGAAGGGAAAGGGGCCATAGCGCAGCAGCTTTTGCATGCTCGGTCCGAGGACCTTGTTGGCATGGTCGGCGGTAACTGCCGACAGGGTGCCCTTGACCTGGACCCCGAATTGGCGGAGGCCTTCTTTTTCTTCCGGATGCAAGCACACCAGCAGATCGATGCCGACATCGGCCGTTTCGTCGCGGATGGTCAGGTCCGGTCGGCGTGTCAAACAGACGGTAGCAAGCGCGGCTGCGCGCTTGACGACGAGCCGCTTTCGTTGCGAGATTCTTTGTGTCATGTCTCTTACCTTGACCGCATCCGCCGAGGTCAGCCGGACAGACGAAGCCATCTTATCAGAATTGTCGTGCCACGACGCTTCAGTTGGACATTCAACTTTTCCATTGCCGCTCGCGGTCCAGACAAGAGATAATCAAAAGACCGTGTTTCTTGATATACCTTCGGTGCTCTGATCTGCGTTCGCGCCCAAAGACACCCCTGCTCTGTGTTCGCCTTATCGAGGATCTCCGCGACGAGATCCTGCCCTCTTCCCTGCCGACATTCTTGGTGAATCCATCATGAGACGACTCAACCAGCTCACTCGATCGACTCCTCGAGTTTTCTTTCTCTCTTTTTTTCTAATCGGCGCTGGACTGGGTCTTGCAGCGGCCGACCTTGTCGCGGCCGAGGAGCCGGCCTTGGTACTGCCGGGCACGAAGCCCTTGACCATGGAGGGCGACATCGCCAGCGAGCTGGTTGCGGGGGTCGACCGGTTCCTCTTGAAACAGATCGACGAATCGATGGCCAAGCGCGAGAAATACTGGAAGCGAGATCTTTCGTCGCTCGCCGCGTATTACGCCTCGGTCGAGCCCAACCGCAAACGGTTGGCGCATATCCTCGGCGTGCGGGATCAGCGGGTGCCGGCCACCAGGATCCGGAACCCGCTCATGGGTTCTCTCCCCGACCTCATTTGGTTCAACTGGGGCGAGAAGCATGGTTGTTCGATCAATCCGGTGAGCTGGCCGGCCTTCGGCGATGTGACGGGTGAAGGGCTGGACATGCAGCGCACCGAAGGGTTACGCCAGCGCGCAGTCGTCATCGTCATCCCCGACGCCGGCCAGACGCCCGAACAGCTCGTCGGGCTCGTGCCGGGAGTGGCGCCGGAGTCGCAGGTGGCGCGCCGGCTGCTCGAGAGCGGCTACCGTGTGATCGTGCCCTCTCTGATCGATCGGACCGTAGCGGCGCGAAACGGCCGGGCCAAGCTGACCAACCGGGAATACGTGTATCGCTCGGCGTTCGAGCTGGGGCGGCATCTGATCGGCTACGAGGTCCAGAAGGTGCTGGCTCTGGCGGACATTTTGGGCGCAGGAAATCCCGAGGTCGAGAAGGTGCTCGGCCGAGCCTTGGTCAAGCCGCCGCTCGGTGTTTTCGGCTACGGTGAGGGGGGTGCGATCGCCCTCTACGCGGCGGCGCTCGACCCGCGGATCGACGCCGTCTGCGTCAGCGGCTATTTAGACGACCGCAATGACACCTGGCGGCAGCCGGTTGACCGCAACGTCTTTGGCTTGCTCGATCAGTTCGGCGATTCCGAGGTCGCCTCGCTGATCGCGCCGCGGGCGCTGATCGTGGAGGCGGCCAAAGGCCCTGAATTCGTCATCCCGCCCGGGACCGGAGGCGCGCCGGGACGATTGACGACGCCCAAGCTCGCAACGGTCAGCGCCGAGGTCGAACGGGCACGCCAGCTTATCGCGGGCCTGAAGCCCGCCCCTCAGATTGAGCTGGTCGTGAGCGGCCCGGACGGCACCGGTCCTTTTGGGACCGAGGAGGCCCTGCACAAGCTGACTCAGGCCATCTCGCCGGGCGCGAAACTCGCACCGGCCCAACCCACCGAGCCGCTCGGCCCCAAGTCCGTCGCGCAGGTCACGACGCTCATCCGCGCCCGCCAGGCCCGCCAGCTCCACGAGCTCGACCGCCACAACCAGCAGCTCCTGATTGAGAGCGCTGATGTCCGCCGCGAGTTCATGAAGAAGCTTGACGTCTCCTCGCTCGAGGCCTTCGCGAAGACGGTCGAGCCTTACCGCGAATTCTTCGCCACCGAGGTCGTCGGCCGGTTCGACCTGGCCCTCCTGCCCCCGAACGTCCGCTCGCGGCGGATCTACGACGAGCCGAAGTTGACCGGGTACGAGGTGGTGATGGACGTCTTCCCCGACGTCTTCGCCTACGCCATCCTGCTCTTGCCCAAGGGGATCAAGGAGGGGGAAAAACGTCCGGTGGTCGTCTGCCAGCACGGGCTCGAGGGCCGGCCTCGCGACGTCGCCGACCCCAAGTTCGATAGTCCGTACTATCACAAGTTCGCCGTCCAGCTCGCCGAGCAGGGTTTCATCACGTTCGCGCCTCAAAACCTCTACATCTTCGAAGACCGCTTCCGTACCCTTCAGCGCAAGGCCAATCCGCTCAAGAAGTCGTTGTTCTCGGTGATCGTCCCTCAGCACCAGCAGATCACCGACTGGCTCAAGACCCTGCCTCAGGTCGACCCCACTCGGATCGCCTTCTACGGGCTCAGCTACGGCGGCAAGTCGGCGATGCGCATCCCGCCCCTCGTGAAGAACTACTGTCTTTCGATCTGCTCGGCCGACTTCAACGAGTGGGTCTGGAAGAACGCCTCGACCAAGAGCCCGCATAGCTACGTCTGGACCGGTGAGTATGAGATCTTCGAGTTCGACCTGGGGAGCACGTTCAACTACGCCGAGATGGCCGCGTTGATCGCCCCACGGCCGTTCATGGTCGAGCGCGGCCACTTCGACGGCGTCGCTCCCGACGAGACCGTCGCCTATGAGTTCGCCAAGGTCAACTATCTGTACGATGCCAAGCTGGGGATCGGCGACCGCTGCGCCATCGAGTTCTTCGTCGGTCCCCACACGATCAACGGCAAGGGGACCTTCGCGTTCCTGCACAAGCACTTGAAGTAGTCGATGGATGTGAGCAAACGTGGCCGCAATTCGAACGCTGGCCCTGGTGCTGCGGACGGTCGACGTGTTCGAGACCAGCCTGGTGGCCACTCTCTTCACCCGCGAGCTGGGGAAAGTGGCCGCGCTGGCCAAAGGGGGGCGGCGGCTCAAGTCGCCGTTGCAGGGTGGGCTTGACCTCCTCGGCGTTTCCGATATCGTACTGTTTCCGAAGGCGTCCGAGGCGCTCGACCTCCTGGTCGAGGCGGCGCCCGTGGAACGCTTTGCATCTCTGCGCCGCGATCTTGCGGCCCTGTATGCCGGCTACTATATCGCCGAGCTCCTGACCGATCTGACTGACTTCCACGACCCGCACCAGAAGCTGTTCGACGGGGCGAGGATCACTCTGCGGCATCTGGGCGACGCGGAATTGCGCCTGCTGAGAGTCCTGCGGTTCGAGCTGGCTTGCCTGCGCGAGCTGGGGCTCTTGCCCTCGCTCGATCGCTGCGCCCATTGCGGCGTCCTAATGGGGCCGCTCTTGAAAGGGGTTTCGTTCGGATCGTCCTTGGGTGGGGTTCTTTGTGACGCATGCCGGCCCGGCCAGCCGCACGTCGTCGCACTGTCCGGTGAGAACCTGGAGGCCATCCGCGCCCTGGCTAGCCCGGGTGCTGCCTGGCGCACGCTGGACGTCGGTCAGAGAAGGTTTGCCCCGGCTCGAGATACGGTTGGGGCCTTGATCAGTCACGTCTTGGGCCATCGTCCCCGGCTCCGGCCTTTACTGGGAGTGTGATCGGATGGTTCGGGTTGAGCACGACCTCACGACCGACTCATCCCACGACCACGGTCGACGGGGTCGCCCGGATCCATACCCGAGATACCCCCGGGCGCTCTACCGCCTCAACTCGATCGGACCGTGCGTGCGGCTTGCCTGCGTGCTCCTGTCGCTCCCCCTGGCCGGCTGCCAGACATTTAGCAGCCCGCTTTCACAGTGGCGGGCGGCTTACGACGGGAACTTGGTCAGGGGTCCCTCGAGAGAGGAGATGGCTGACGCGACCAATTCAACCGATTCTCCGAATCTGCTCGATCGCTGGCTGGCGCCCAAGAGGACGCCTGGGGCTCGGTCGGGCGACCCTGGATCGACCCTCGTTCTCGGATCCGATGGCTGGCGGCCCATGGCTAAACCCGCCAAGAATCCCCAGGCCGACGCGGAAGTCCAGGCTGCCCTCAAGCTGTTTCAAGTGGGCAAGTTCGCCGAGGCTGAAAAGCAATTCGCCAAGATCGCCAAGGACCGAAAGGGGACGACCTGGGGCGAGACTGGCCAGTATTACCTCG
>JBIOJM010000072.1:0-33209 GCA_044450785.1 Isosphaerales bacterium | reverse complement strand
CCACCCCTGAGGTGTGACGTGCTTTTGAACCATGCCTAAGTCCTGTCGCTCGTCGGGCGGCAGCGTTCTTCTCTTGCCGCGGGAAACGTGTCAGGATGTACGGATGAGCCCTTTCTGCGATCTGGGCACCGGCCAGCCGGCTGTGGACTGGCCCGGATGGATGGAGTCGCTCATGAGGCGGATCGCCTGCCGGGGGTGAAGACCTGATGAATCGCGCGGCCAATCCATCGACGATTCGCGTCTGGTATTCGAACCAGCTCGAGCGACTCGCGGGCCGATTGATTGCTAACCTTGAGGTGCGGGAGGAGAGCCCCACGACCCGTCTCTTCGCGATGCCGCCGATCATCGTGCCGAACCGGAACATCGAGACCTATCTGAAATACGAGTTCGCGCGCGAGGCTGGGGTTGCGGCGGGGCTGAAGTTCCACGTCATCGAGTCATTTTTGGCTGCCCTGTTGCCCAAGGGAGAGCCGGCACCCAGGTTGCTCACGCCCGCCGCGCTGCGAGCCTTCTTTCTGGATGTGCTGTCCGACGAGTCTGATGCCGCGCGCGCGCTCCCGAAAGAGGTGCGGAACTACCTCGACGGCGGGGGCAAGGACGCGGACGCGCACAACTTGCGGCGCTACCAGCTTGCCTCGCGGCTGGCGGGGCTGGCGCGACAATACGGCGACACCCGGCCCGATCTGCTGCAGGCCTGGGCCGACGGTCGCGCCACATTCGAGGGCAGTCCACTCGCCGGCACCGAGGAATGGCAGTGTGCCCTCTGGGGCCGTTTGATCCCGCTGGCCCGCGCCCAGGCGGAACAACAAGGCATCCGCTGGATCCTGCCCTTGGAGTTATTCGGCTTCCTGGATGAAGCCGGATTTGACTCGCCCCGCGAAGTCCACCTCTTTGGCTTCTCTTATATGTGGCGCGGACTCCACGAGATGATCGAGCGCCTCCATCAGCGGTCCGTCATCCATATCTACACCGTCGCCCCCTTCATCGAGTTTCGGGAGGATCTCGCCTCCCTCGGGTTGGAATCCAAGAGCGGTCCTCGTTTCTCCCGGCGAGGGTCAAGGAGGTGGAGTGGGGCGGAACACGGCGATGCCATTTCGCCGGACGACCTGCCGATCGTCGCGCACTGGAGCGGCCCGGGGCGAGAGTTCTTCTGGATGTTCGACGAGATTGCCGGCGCTGACTTCCGGCCCGACTTCGCGCCCAGCAAGCAGGCAACGATTCTGGGCCGTCTTCAGCGCGAGATCCTGCAGCGCTCGCCGGAGAGTGACGCACCCAGTAAGCCCGACGAGAGCCTGGTGATCGTTGCCTGTCCCGGCATCCGGCGCGAGGCGGAATTCGTCGCCAACGAGATCTGGCGCTTGATCCGCGAGGACGAACACCGGCACGGTTCCTCACCCGATCGGCTCCGGTTCCCCGATATTGCCGTACTCCTGGCCGACGTGGTGAATCGCCTGGCCTACCAGTCTCATTTTCGCGCGGTCTTCGAGGATTTGCACGGCATTCCTTTCAACATGGTGGACCTGCCACTGGCCGGCGAATGCCGGGTGATCGAGGCCGTGCTCCTGCTGCTGGCGCTGCCGCTGGGCGAGTTCACCCGTCCCGAGCTGCTGAAGATTCTGACCCATCCGGCGGTGTGTGCGCGGTTTCCCGAAGCGGATGCCGGCCAGTGGCACGACTGGTGCCTGGAGCTGGAGATCGTGCACGGAGCCGATCATACCGACCATGCCGGTACGTACATCGACCGCGAGCTGTTCCACTGGGAGCAGGGCCTGCGCCGGCTGGTGCTGGGTGCTTTCATGACCGGCCCGCACAACGGCGACGATCGGGCCTTTCGCCTGGGTGATCTGGACTACCTACCGCACGATCAGCCGGCCGATTCGCTGGCTTCAGCCGCTCGGCTGCTCATACTGGTGCAATCGTTGGTGGCCGACGCCCGCTTCGCGCGGTTGGCTCAATCGACGATGACCGAGTGGTCCGCGTTTTTCGCTGGCATGGTTCATACCTACCTCGCCGCGGACAATGATGCCGACGGGCGAGCCTTATCGGTTTGCCTCCAAAAGATTCATGACCTGCAAAACCTCGACGTCACCGGCCGCAAGCTCGGTTACCGGATCGCGTGTGAAAGCCTGCGCGAGGCCCTGCAAGGTCTGGCCGGGACGAGGGGCCATTACCTTGCCGACGGTGTGGTGGTCTCACCGCTGCTGGCGATGCGCTCGCTGCCGTTCCGCGTGGTCTTTTTGTGCGGGCTGGGCGAGGGCCGATTCCCGGCCGCCGAGGGGCCCGACCCGCTCGACCTGACGCTCGCCCACCACCGCGCCGGCGACGTCAATCCGCGCGAACGCGACAAGTATCTCTTCCTCGAGACCCTGGCTTGTGCGCGCGACCGGCTCTACTTGTCATACGTGGCGCGCGACTCGCAGACGGGCGAAGACCTGGAACCTTCGCCGGTCGTGCACGAGCTGATGAGACAGCTTCATCAGGGGCAAGCGGGCAAACCATCGGATGTCTGGGTCAAGAAGCAGCCGCTGCGGCGCTACGATGAATCGTATTTCCCTGACAAGGCGGGTGGTGGGGCACCAACGCCGATTCCGCCCAATTTCTCGCTTGCGGCATGGAGCGAATGGAAGGCTCGCAAGCTTCGCGACGAACTGCGCAAACACTGCAAGGGGTCACCCCGGCTGACGCTGGAATCGCTGCGCCAGCTCAACGGGCCAATGGCCGGCTGGCTGGGCCTTTGCCCCCTTGACGGCGGCAAGGCAAGCCCCGCACCGGCGCAGAGCATCTCCGTCTCGTTCCGCGACCTGCGGCGGTTCCTGGAGTGTCCGCTCCAAGGCTGGGCGCGGCAGATGCTCCGGCTCCCCGAGGACGACGAAGAGGACGAGGCTGCGCGTGAGGACGAGCCGTTCGTCACGGGGCGGCTGGGCGAGACGGTCTTGCTCCGGGAGGTTTTCCTCGACGCGCTCGGTCGAGACGTGCAGAGCGGCGATGCGGCGTGGTTCGAGCCGCTTTACGACCCGCGAGTCGAGTCGCGGACAAGGCGCGGGCTGATGCCCGTCGGCCTCTTCGGCGACGCCGAGCGCGGCCGGCACCTCAACTGCCTGGCCGCCTGGCATGAATCGGCGTGGCGAGGCGGCCTACTCGGAGCCGGGCGGTTCAGCATTTATCGGTTCGGGCGCGCCAGCGAAGACGAGCAAGTCGACCGGCTCGAGAGCGCCATCCCGATCGATGTTCCGCTCGCCAATGGCCCTGACGGGCCTCGGACCGTCCGCGTCGAGCTCTTCGGCCGCACCGAGATCGTATCACCTGAACTACCGGCATCGATGACTCTCGTGGTCCGAGACACCGTCAAGGACAAGGACTTTCTCGCCGGCTTCCTCGACGCCGTGATCCTCAGCATGCTTCCCGGCCACCACAACCCGGCCGCGTATCATGCCCATATCATCACGACCAAGATCAATGGCGACTCCTCGAAATACCGCCGGACATTCCACGGAATCGATGAGGAACGTGCACGGAAGTTCTTGACCAACCTGCTCGCCGATCTGTTGAGCGGTCCCCATGCCTATCTCCTCCCCTGCGAGGCTGTGTTCAAGTATCTGGGGGAGAAGAAGACGTCCATTGAATCGAGCGTCGAACGAATGAAGGAAGACGACCGCGAATCGTGTAGCTCCCGGTATGGTCCGGTGCCGAATTTTGAGCAGTACGACCCGCTCGATGAAGACAAGGCGCGTGAGATCATCGAGCGCCGCTTCGGCTTGTTCCGCGACTCGGGAGGAATGGACGGATGACCGAGCACTATCCCAGGCCCTCGATCCTGGAGAACATCCCGCGCGACCGACACGCCGTGATCGAGGCGTCCGCCGGCACGGGCAAGACGTACACGATTGAAAACATGGTCGTCGAGCTCTTGGTGCGTGATGGTGTGTCGCTGGACAAGATCCTCGTCCTGACCTTCACGGAGCGCGCGGCCACCGAGCTTCGCCAGCGGATTCGATCCAAGATTGAGGAGATCCTCGGCGACTCCTGCCGGGAAACGAGGTGTCAACACGAGAAACCCGGAGGGGTCTGGTGGATCGACGAGGAGGCGAGGCGGCGGCTGAGCCGGGCCTTGTTCGCATTCGACGCGGCGTCGATCGGCACGATCCACGGCTTCTTCGGCCGTGTCCTGACCGAGCACGCTTTTGACAACGGCCGGCTCTTTGCGGGAACACTGGAAGATGGTCGCGCGCTGTTCGACCGCGCGTTCAAGCAGGTCTTGCGCAGGTCGCTCGCCCGCCGGCCCGGTGGGCCGGCCGACCTGCTTGCACTCTGGCTCAAGCAGACCGGCGATGGCGTCGAAGGGCTGGAAGACCTCCTTTACAAGTGCCATGCATCGCGGCGACTGATACGCCCCGCCTTTTCCATCGACGCCCTCCGGCGCGAGATCGACATCAGCCCTCTCTTCGAGATCGACCTGCAAGGGGAAGCCGAGCGGTTCCAGAAGGCGCTCAAGGGAGTGAAGGTTCATGGTGGCACCATCAAAGCGATCGTCACTCGGCTGACGACTCTCTCGGGTTTGATCCGTGGATCGAATCGCGACTGGCAAATTGTGCTGGACGAGGAATTTCAGGAAACCGTTGAGTTCATTGACAGCCGCGTACGCGGTCTTGCTCTGGGCGACGAACGCGCGATGCAGATCGCCGAGGCGATCATGCGGTTGAAAGACGGGCTCGTCTCGCTCGAGGCCGCGATGGTCCAGACCTGCTTGCCGATGGTGCGTGAGGCTCTCGAACGTCAGAAGTCCGCGACCGGTCAGTTCGATTACGACGAGCTCATCTCGGGCGTCGCCCAGGCGATCAAGGGCCCGCGCGGTGCGGAATTGGTCGGAGCGTTGCGCGAGCGATACCGCTTTGCTCTGATCGACGAGTTCCAGGATACCGACGAGCTCCAGTGGTCCTTCTTCCACCGCGTGTTCGTCGAGAGCGGCGGCCGAAACATCGCCTACCTGATCGGCGATCCCAAACAGGCGATCTACGGGTTCCGCGGGGCCGACGTCGTCACCTACCAGGCGGCTCGCGACGTTGTGGAAAAGTCCGGCACACCGCGCATTCCACTTGCCAGTAACTTTCGCTCGACTCGTGAAATGATCGACGCCTACAACCACATCCTCGACGGCTCGGCCAGTGAGCCGTTCTTCGATGGTCCGATCCGCTACGACGTGCCCGTCAAGGCGGGCCAGAAGCTGGTCGCGGAAGAGGCTGACGGCACTCGGGCCATTCCCATTTATCTGCTGAAAGTCGAGCCCAAGGGTGAGAAGCTCACGATCGGCGAACTGCGCCGGCGGCTGGTCCGCCAGATTGCGCGGGAGGCCAGAGACTTGCTTTTCTCGGAGGGACGACGGCTCAAGTTCGGGCCCGAGGGGACGACGCAGCTCATCGAGCCGAAAGACGTGTTCGTCCTCACGGCAACCAACAAGGATGGCCTGGCGATTTCGCATGCGCTCCGCGAAGCCGATGTGCCATTCGCCTTCTACAAACAGGACGGGTTGTTTCAGACCTCCGAAGCTCGCGAGGTCCTCGACTTGCTGGCGGCAATCGACGACCCCGCCGATCCCGGGCAGCGCGGGCGTGCCTGGATCACGCCGTTCTTCGCTGTTCCGCTGGCTGACCTACCAGCCCTGGCTGATGTGCCTGACTCGCACCCGCTCGTGGAGCGACTGCGCGAGTGGAACGAGCTTGCGGGCCGGCGTCGCTTCGAGAAGCTGTTCAATCGGATTCTTGATGACAGCGGCATCATTCGCCGGGAGTTGTTCCTCGAGGACAATGAGCGGGCGCTGACGAATTACCTGCACCTTTTCGAGATCCTGCTGGAAGACGCGCGCGATACCGGCTGCGAGCTGGCCGACCTGGTCGCGACCCTGGGCGCCTATATCCATGGGACGCGCAAGCCCCCCGGCGAGGATGGCAACGTTCAGCGCCTCGAGACCGACCGCACCGCCGTCCAGATCATGACCATCCATAAAAGCAAAGGCCTGCAAGCAGCCGTCGTCTTCGTTTATGGAGGGTTCACCGCGTTTCCCTCCGGCGGGCTCCACGAGTATCACGAGAAGCAAGAGCGAGTTCTTTTCATCGGAGACACTCAATCGGCCAAGGAGCAAGCCATTCGCGAACGCAAGCTGGAGGAGCAACGGCTCTTCTACGTGGCGATGACACGGGCCAAGGCCAGGCTCTATTTGCCGCTGGTCCCGGGCGAATTCTGGAGCGATCGGTGGGACGGCGGTTACGCACGTGTCAACAAGCGGCTCCTCGAGGTGGAGATCGGGCTGGAAAGCTCGGGCAAAAGGCACCTGTTCCAGATCGTGCCGTTCCGGGATCAGCCACTGGGCGGTGGACCAGACGACCTGGATCGTGCGGCGCGCGACCCCGCCTCCTGGCTGCGGGAATACGTCCCGCTCGACGGGCGTGATTACTCAGGGGAGTTGGGCGAGTATCGAAAGAGGCACGCTGGTTACGAAGTCACATCGTACTCGCGGATGAAGAGCGATTTGAGCAGCGAGGGTGAGCTGGTACCGCTAGGTCGAGAGGAGCTGGATCGAGAGGCGGCCCCGCCAGTCCTCGCGGCCCCGCCGCTCGAGCGAGAGCTCCCCGGCGGGATCGCCGCTGGATTGATGCTGCATGAGATACTCGAGGAGGTCCCCTTCGACTCGCCGGACACTGCGCCGACACACGATGCCTGGGGCGCGCTCAAGCCGGTGGACGAGGTGATCATCGCGGCAATGGCCCACAACAACATCGACCCGGCCTATCGCTCCGAAGCGGAGGCCATGGTCTACCGTGCCCTGACCTGCGAGATTCCGACCTGCCCCGGCCGATCGATCTCCAGACTGTGTGATTGCCCAAAAATCTTGCGCGAGATGGAGTTCCTCTTCCCTTATCCGGAGAAGAATCACCCTCCTCTCTCGGCACCCAGGCCGGGAAAGCTTGTGATCGAGCGAGGGTTCATCAAGGGATACGTGGACCTCGTCGTCGAGTATGACGGCCTGGTCTACTTCGCCGATTGGAAGAGCGACGTCCTTCCCTCGTACGGGCAGGAGACCGTCCGGGAACACGTCGCCACGCACTATGATCTCCAGGCGAGGCTTTACGTGCTAGCGCTCATGAAGGCCCTCGGGATCCACTCGGAATCCGAATACGAGGACCGATTCGGCGGGCTGATCTACATCTTCCTGCGCGGTTTGCGCGGCAGCGGCGATATCGGTCAGGGTATCTACTTCCGGCGGCCGAGCTGGTCCCAAGTCCTTTCGTACGAGACGGAGATCAAGCAATCCGCCGATCGGCCCTGGAGAGGATACTCATGAAAGGTGCGATCGAGCTATCGCCATTCGGGACCGCGCGGGCGGCTGTCACTCGCGTGGGTTTGGCAACCGCCTCCGGCTCGGTATCCCCGTCCGCGGCCGTACCCGAGCCCGAGATCGCCCTTCTGGGCTGGCTCGGGCAAGTTCGCGAGCCGCTCAGGACGCTCTACAACCTGGACGACGAGATCGCTTTCATCGCGTGGGAGCTGGCCCGTTGGCAACCGGATATCACTCTCGTCGAGCGACAGGCGCTCATCTTGCTGATTCTCGCGGCCCTGGTCCACCTGCGGCTGGGGAGCACGCGCATCGCTTGGCGCGGCGAGCGGGGACAGGCTCTTCGCCTCGACCTTGCCAGGAGGCTTTTGAGCGACGTCGAACCGACGACAAGATTCGACGCACTCGTTGATCCTGCTCAGGCGGCCGGGCTGATGGAGGCGCTGGTCGACTCCGAGCGGGCGGGCGCGTTGATCGGCGCGGCCGATGAGTTCAAGCCGCTGGTCGTCACCGGCCCACACCTCTATCTCCAGAAGATGCTGCACCTGGAAGATCGCTTCGTGGCGGCGATGCACAGCCGGCTCGCCACCGGCATTCCAGGCTGGTCCGGAGAGCAAGTCGACGCGGTCTTGCGCGACGTGTGCTCACGGCCCACGGTACGCGAGGGTCAGACCATCGAGTTGAAGGACGAACAACAAGCGGCCGTGCGGGCGGCCGTGCATTTTCCGGTCACAATCATCTCGGGAGGGCCAGGGACGGGCAAGACGACGATCGTCGTCTCGATCCTCCGAGTATTGCACCGGCTGGGTGTCACCTGTGAGGAGATCGCCCTGGCGGCGCCGACCGGCAAGGCTGCCAACCGCATGAATGAGGCGATCCAGACCGGCCTGATGGGAATCGCTGAAAAGGCAGAAGCCGACCGCGACCTGGATAACCTGGCCGAGCCGCGCACGCTCCACCGCCTGCTCGGCTACTCCGGTCGTACCGGCCGCTTTCTACACCACGAGAACAACCGTCTGGCCGAGCGCGTCGTCATCGTGGACGAAGGCTCGATGATCGACCTGGCCCTGATGGAACGCTTGGTCCGGTCGCTGCGCGACGATTCCCGGTTCATCCTTCTGGGCGACGCTCATCAGCTCCCCTCCATCGAGGCCGGCGCGGTGCTGCGTGACTTGCTTGCCGAGGACAACGCCGGCGCGCCGGTCAGACCCTGGGGCGTCCGGTTGACCCATAGCTATCGGATGCGTCGCGACGATGACGATGGGCGGAATGTCTTCACCGTCGCGCAGGACATCGACAGGGGAATTCTCCCCGTCTTTGCGCCGACCAGAACGAGCGATGAAGTGGTCGTGGAACGCTCCTCGGTCACGGATATCAAGTTCCGAGGGGTCGAGTTCCTGGCGGCCCCGGAGAGTTCGCGTGTACTTGATCAGTTCCTGGATCGCTGGCGCGGCGATGTCCACGGGTCGCTCGCGGATCTTGATGAGCTAACCGGTCACGCGTACGCGCTCGTCCAGGGAAGCTTCACGGAGGATGACGGGAAGCGGCTCCGCAGGCTGTTTGAGCACTGGAGCGGTTTTCGCATCCTCTGTGTCACTCGTGTCTTGCCAGCCGGGTCCGACCGCGTCAACGCGATGCTCCATCAGCGCGCCTTGGACCAGCGTGCGCTCCAGCTTCGTGCTCAGGGTCTGCCTGACTCGCCGCAAGATGAAGGGTTCATCGCGGGCGAACCGGTCATGATGCAGGTCAACGACTACAAACGGATGATCTTCAACGGCGATCAGGGGCTCATCCTGAACGTCACCGATGGAGGCGTGGTCTACTTGATGGTCATCTTTCCCCGGTCCGACAGTTTCGTGGCGTTTCACGTCGAATCACTCCGGCCCGTCCTCGTGCATTCCTACGCCATGACCGTCCACAAGGCGCAGGGCTCGGAGTTTGACCAGGTGGCGATCATCCTGCCGGATCGCGATCTGCCGATTAGCACTCGAGAGGTCCTTTACACGGCCCTGACCCGCAGCCGGTCGAGCGCGGTCATCGTCGGCCGCCGCGACATACTCGAGTCGGGAATCGCCCGGGTGATTTCCCGCGACTCCGGGATCGCCGAGAAGCTCGGAATCCCCCCGCTGGGTCATGATGTTCGCCTGGAGAGATAAGGTTAACACCTTGGTTTTATGGTTCTACCGGAGCCCTTCTTCACCCACAATGATCGAGCTGTTGGTGAGGCCTTGATCGCTGCGGGACACAGGAGAATTCCTGTCGGACACCGAGGCTTTCGTGATGGGGCGCGATTCGCTGCAGCTCTGTCCGATGAGTGCCATATGGGGCGGGCCGGGGAAACGATGACGCGCGACGCCGAACCACGCCGCGGCCAGCACCAGCGCAAACCCTCCCACAATCCAGGTTGAGCGCTGGTTGGGAGGCTGCATCCCCACGACAATCAGCCCGGCACATCCCGCGATACTCAGCAAGGCGAGCGGTCGATACCAACGTCCAAGGTTCCACGGGCCCATTGCGGTCCAGGTGCGGCCGTAGGCCCAGGCGCCCAGGGCTGTCGGCAGTACGTACGAGACGTAGAGGAAGATGGTGCACACGGCGGTGATTGTCGCATACACGGGCGTATGGAAAGTGAACAGGACGGACGCCGCCGCGACTCCCCAGATCGCCACCGGCGGCGATCGCCGCCTGGGGCAGACCCAGCGCACGGCCATCGAGAACGGAAGCCCGCCGTCGCGCGCGAAGGCGAACGCCATCCGCGAGGCCGAGGTCACGGTGGCCAGCCCACAGAGATACTGGGCCAGGACGATCGCGGCGACCAGCATGACACCCAGCGGCCAGGGCAGCACGCCGTGGATGATCGAGAGGAACGCTCCTTCGCCTTGCGCGGCAGCCTTTGGCAGATTGGGGGCGGCCAAGACCAGCGCTCCGAGCAAGATCCAGCCAGCCACGCCTGATACCAAGACCGAACGGACGATGCCCCGCGGAACACTCTTCGCCGCGCCGATGGTCTCCTCGGCGGCGTGCGCCGAAGCGTCAAAGCCGGTGATCGTGTAAGCGGGCAAGAGCAGCCCCTGGGCGAAGAGCAAGGCCAGTCCGTTCGGTGCCGGCCAGACATGCCCGCCGGGCGTGCCGCTGAAGTTCTCGAATGTGACGAGTCGCGCCGGGTCCAGGCTCGGGGCAAAAGCCAGCAGGCAGACCGTCAGCGCCGCGGCGACCACGAGGATCCAGTACCCGCTGAAGTCGGTCAGGCGGGCAGTCGTGCCGATGCCCAGGTGATTGATCGCTGCTTGCGAGGCGGTGATCAGCACGACGCCCAAGGCCTGGGCCGCCAGGTCGAGGTCCGGCCCCAGCGCGCCGGGGAAGAGCGCCCCCACCGCGAAGCGAAACGTCCCGACGTTAATCGCGGCCAACACGGTGATCAGCCCCACCAGGTTGAACCAGGCGGTGGCCCAGCCCCAGTCACGACCTCCCAGGATGGCCGCCCAGTGATAGACTCCGCCGGCGGTGGGGAACGTCGATGCAAGCTGTCCCATCGTGGCGGCAACCACCAGTGCGAACAGGCCTACGAGCGGCCAGCCCAGGCCGATTGACGCCCCACCCACGCTGCACAAGCCTAGGTGGAAGGACGTGACTCCGCCGGCCAGGATGCAGATGATCGAAAAGGACAGCGCGAAGTTCGAGAACCCCCCCATCTTCCGGGCCAGCTCCTGGGCATAACCCATCGCGTGCAGCCGTGTGAGGTCGTCGGTGGATTCCTCGACGCCAGGGGGCGGCTCCGTCTTGTCGTGCATCAGGCGATCCTCTCGACTCGCTCCAGTACCATGCCCAACTGCCGGAGCATGCGTCCTCGCGCAGGGCTGTTCTCCAGGAACCCAGCAGAGCCGGCCGGCAAGCCCTGCGTCTCCAGCCAGGCGGTGAACTCCGGGGCCGGGCGCAGGCCGAACAGCCGCCGGACAGCCAGTGCATCGTGAAAGCTGGTCGACTGGTAGTTGAGCATCACGTCGTCGGCGCAGGGCACCCCCATCACATAGTTGCACCCGGCCGCCGCCAGGAGCAGCAGCAGGTTATCGGCCGAGTTCTGGTCGGCGGCCGCGTGGTTGGTGTAGCAGACGTCCACACCCATGGGCAGACCGAGCAACTTGCCCATGAAGTGGTCTTCCAACCCGGCGCGGATGATCTGACGCTCGTCGAAAAGGTACTCCGGCCCGATGAATCCGACCACGCTGTTGACCAGGAACGGCTCGAACGCCCGGGCCACTCCGTAGGCTCGGGCCTCGAGTGTGAGCTGGTCGACGCCGTGATGTGCACCGGCCGAGAGGGCACTCCCCTGCCCTGTCTCGAAGTACATTGCCTGGTCGCCGGCCCAGGCGATGTCGCGGCCACGGTGGTGTTCGAGCACGCGCTCGCGTCCCTCGCGCAACAGCGCCAGGTTGATGCCGAAGCTCGCGTTGGCGGTCTCGGTGCCGGCGATCGACTGGAACAAGAGATCGACCGGCACGCCGCGGCCAAGGCAAGCGAGCTGGGTGGTGATGTGCGCCAGGCAGCAGGCCTGGGTGGGAATTGCCAGCGCCTCGATCAAGCGGTCGAGAGCGTGGAGGATGGCCGCGGCGACCTCGACCGACTCGGCGGCCGGGTTGACGCCGATCACCGCGTCGCCGCAGCCGTAGAGCAAGCCGTCGGCGGTCGAGAGCAGAATGCCCCCGATGTCATCGCTGGGGTGGTTGGGCTGGATGCGAATGCCCAGGACCCCACGCTGGCCCATGGTATTGCGGCAGCGGGTCACGACGCGGACCTTGCTCGCGCCCAGCACCAGGTCCTTGTTGCTCATCAGCTTGGCGACCGCTGCCGCCAGCTCCGGAGTCAGCCCAGGCCGGATTGCGGCCAGCATGCCCTCGCTCGTGTCGTCGTCGAGGATCCATTCGCGGAATTCGCCAACCGTCAGCCCGCGCACCAACGCGAAGACGTCGCGGTCATGCGACTCGAGGACCAGCCGGCTGACCTCGTCAGTGGCGGGATCAATCAGAGGGTGTCCGACGATTTCTTCGAGCGTCAAATCGGCCAGGACCAGCTTGGCGGCCACGCGCTCACGCTCGGTCCGTGCGGCCAGCCCGGCAAGCTGGTCGCCTGACTTTTCCTCATTGGCCTTGGCAAAAACCTCGCGGAGATCGGCGAAGTGGAATCGCTCGCTCCCGATCACGGTCGACAGGTTCACGGCTTCGCTCCCGACGCGACGAACGAAGGATGCAAGCGATCCTCCTGTTTTCACGGCTCCGGCATCTTCGCCGATTTGAACCGAGGCTGCTACTCAATCTAGAACGGCCAGATCAGGGGGATGAGGATGACGGCGGCGGTGCCCATCAGAAGGTTGAGGGGGATGCCGACCCGCATGAAGTCGGTGAAGCGGTAGCCGCCGGGTCCGAAGACCATCATGTGGGTTTGGTAGCCGATGGGGGAGGCGAAGGCATAAGAGGCAGCCAGGGTCACGGCCATGATGAAGGGACGCTCGCTGACCTCGAGCAGCCGCGCCGACTCGAGGCAGAACGGGAAAGCAAGGGCGGCGGCGGCGTTGTTGCTGATCAACTCGTTGAGGACCATGGTGCCGAGGTAGATTGCCGCCAGCGTTGCGGTCGGGCCCCAGGAGTGAGTTGCCTCAACGAGCAGCCCGGCGAACAACCTGGCCACGCCCGACTGCTCGAGCGCCTTGCCGACTCCGAACGAGGCGGCGATCGCGATCACCACGGGCAGGTCGAGCGATTTCCGTGCATCAGTAGGCGAAATGCAGCGAAGGGCGACCATCGCGCCGGCGGCCAGGAATGCGGCGAGCATGATGTCGATCGCCCCACTGACGAACGCCGTGATCATCACCAGGAAGATGAGTGCCGCGGGCCACGCGCGGTTGAACCGGACCGGCCGCGAGTCCTCGACGTCGCTCACCAGGTAAAAATCCGGGTTGTTGCGGAAGGCCCTGCTAAAATGTGGACCGACCTGCAAGAGCAGTGTGTCGCCGGCGTGCAGCCGGATGTCGCCGACCTTGTTGGTCAGGCGCGCCCCGTTGCGGTGGACGGCCACGATCGCCGCGTCGTACAACGACCGAAAGTCGGCGTCGCGCACCGCCTGGCCGACCAGGGGCGAGCTGGGGCTGATGACCGCCTCGCAGAGCTGCCGGCCCCACTGCTTGTCCGGCGAGACCTCGTATTGAGCGTCGGCCGCCGGCGCCAGACCGGGGATCTTCTCAAGGTCGACAATCGTGCTGACCACCCCGGTGAAAACCAACCGGTCGTTGGCCTGGATCACTTCGTCCGGTCCAGCCGGCCCGATGACCACTCCCTCCCGGTCGATCTCGATCAGGAACAAGCCCGGCAATTGCCGCAGCCCCCCTGCCCCGATCTTCTCGCCCACCAGCCGGCAACCCGGCTGCACCAGCATTTCGACCAGGTACTCCCGCCGTGTTTCCTCGAGCTGCTCGATCAACTCCTTGCGGTTGGGCATGAGCTTCCGCCCGACCGTCAGAAGATAAACGGCACCCAGGAGCGCGCAGGGGAAACCCACCCAACCGAGCTCGAAAAAGCTCATGGGCCGGAGATGGTTCTTGATGAGCAAGCCCTGCACGACCAGGTTGGTGCTGGTGCCGATCAGGGAGCATGTGCCCCCCAAGATCGACAGGAACGAGAGGGGCATCAACAGCCGCGAGGGAGAGATGCGGCGCTTGCGGCACCAGGCGATCAAGACGGGTACGAGGAGGGCCACCTTGGGCGTATTGTTCAGGACCATGGCCGAGGGGATGAGCACCACCGCCATGTAGAACAAGGCCTTCCCCTCGGTTGCGACGTGCCCCAAGAATCGTTCGCCGACGTAGTCCATCACGCCCGTCTCGCGCAGACCCGCGGCCACGACGTACAGCGAGGCCACGATCAGCACGGCCGAATTGGCAAACCCAGAGAACGCCTCGTCCGGGGTGATCACGCGGAGGGCCGCCAGGAGCACGACGGCGCCGACGAAGAGCAAGTCGGCGGGCTTGTCCTTGACCAGGCCATAGAGGAGCGCGACCAGGACGGCCAACGTCACGCCCATATTATAGGTTATGTGTATATTCATTTGGCGGTGAGAAGATCGCTTTGAGGGATAGCTGTTGCTTCGATCGGGCTCGCCGGGCCAGGTCCTGGGGCGAAACGGTTGGAGGGCTCATCTCGCTCCCTGCTAAGATCACGGTTTTGAAATTCGTCGCTATTCTGGTGTATCAGACCATTGTTGTCCATCGCCGTTCGGTGGACTTGCGTCATTGCGTCGCCTTGAAGGCACGATCTCGGTCGGGTAGGCTTGATCTGGTTCGATCATCGTCTGAAGCAGAGGACCACGTCATGTCCCAGCGCAGCCCCGTGGCCGATCCGCCCCGCACGCTCGTCGAGGGCCAGCGGCTGGATCAGTCCACCTTCCATGCGCTCTATGAAGCGATGCCGCCCGGCACGCGGGCGGAGTTGATCAACGGAGTGGTTCTCATGCCCAGTCCAGTTGGGCCCTCACATGGCCGTGCCAACGTCCCCACGCTGATGTGGCTGGGTTTCTATCAGTGGAGGACCCCGGGTGTCGAGACCCTGGCCGACACGTCGACGGCGCTGGGACTCAAGAGCGAGCCTCAGCCGGATGCTCTGCTTCGTATTTTGACGGAGTCTGGAGGCCGGACGCAGACTGATCAGCGGTTCGTCCGTGGAGTCCCCGAGCTACTCGTTGAGGTTGCGCATACGTCGCGGTACACCGACCTCGGTCCGAAGTTTGAAGACTATGAGCGCGTTGGAGTGCTGGAATATGTCGTGCGGGCCATCGAGCCCGACGAGCTCTATTGGTTCGTGTTGCGAAGGGGGCGGTTCGTTGACCTGCAACCGGGTCCGGACGGGATCTACCGCTCCGAGGTCTTCCAGGGGTTGTGGCTTGATCCGGACGCGCTTTTGGCAGGCGACATAGGGCGGTTGCAAGCTGTAATCGACCTCGGCTGCGCCACACCCGAGCACGCCGCGTTCATTAACCAGTTGACTGCGGGACGGGAGTCCCCCTGAGCCGGCTCCGTAACCACCGCGTTTGGCCCCACTGTCTCGTGTCCCGAAGGTCCGGCATTCCTGCCGGACGGGATTCCGCGCATGCCCCGTCCTCTGCCTGAGACCTTTGGTCGGTATCGCATCCTCCGGCCGCTGGGCGAAGGGGGCATGGGCACCGTCGATCTGGCCCGCGACACCCAGCTCGACCGCTTGGTGGCGCTGAAGGTTCCCCGCCTTGGCGATGACGACCAGCTCGCTCCCGACGATCTCAAGCGGTTCCTCCACGAGGCCTGCGCCGCCGCGGCCTTGATGCACCCCAACCTCTGCCCGATCATCGACGTCGGCCAGGTCGACGGCACGCCCTATCTGACGATGGCCTACCTCGAGGGCCACCCCCTGTCGAACCTGGTCGAGAAGGGGAAGCCGCTCGCGCAACGCCAGTCAGCACTGATCGTGCAAAAGCTGGCCCTGGCCGTGCAGGAGGCCCACGCGCGCGGGGTGATCCACCGTGATTTGAAGCCGTCCAACGTCATGATCAACCCGCGCGGCGAGCCGGTGGTCATGGACTTCGGCCTGGCCCGGCGCGACCAGACGGTGGAAGCCCGGCTGACAAAACCCGGCACGATCCTGGGGACGCCGGCATACATGGCCCCCGAGCAGATCCGGGGCGAGCCACGCGCGATCGGCCCCGCGTGCGACGTCTACGCGCTCGGCGTGATCTTCTACGAGCTCTTGTCGGGTCGACTGCCGTTCGAAGGCACGGTGCTGGCCGTGCTGGGCCAGATCCTGACCAGGAAGCCTCCACCTCCCTCGAAACACCGCGCCGACCTCGACCCCAAGCTCGAGGTGATCTGCTTGAAGGCGATGGCCAAGAAGGTCGAGGATCGGTACGCCTCGATGGCTGAGCTGGCCGCGGCGCTGACCGAGCACCTTCGTGCGGTCCTGGAAGTGCCCGGCCCGGCCCCGGCCGCGAAACCAGCGGCCGATCCAGGACTGCGCGGGAGCGGCGACCCGTGGGCGATCATACCGCCCTCGAGCCCGTCCATCCGGCTCGAGCCTGATCCGCCGCTGCCGCTGCCGTTGCCGGTCAAGGCCACCGAGCCCTGGCCAGGCCGGCGCGACCGTGAGCCGAAACGTGAGCGAAAGAGACCGTCCTTCCCAGGCTGGCCACTCCTCACCGCGGCAGGCGGCGCCGTGTTGCTGATTCTAATCCTGCTCGGTCACACCGTCGTCGAGGAATTCAGCCACGCCTGGATCAAGATCAACCTCAGCGAGCCGGGCGCCGTGGTCGATGTCGTGCTCGACGGCAAGCCCGTCACGAAAGGGGTCCTGAACGAGCCGATCCGGCTCTCCACCGGCGAGCATCATCTGCTGGTCGCTGGTTCCTCATATCAACCGTGGAGCCGGACGTTCTCGGTAGGCCGCGGGACCAATCCCACGTTGGATATCGCGCTGGCGCCGATCGCGCAATTGCCTCGCCCCGAGCCGCCTTCGGCGCAGCTTGAGCCGCGGCCAACTCCGCCAACCTCGGAGAAAGTCGTCAAGAAAGAACCCGAGCCGGCAAAAAAGACAACGAGGGGCAACGAAGCGTCGTTGGAGACCTTCACGTCGGCCGCGGGATTTTCGGTAGCCATGCCCGGGACTCCCGTCGAGAAGAAGGAGACCATGGCCAGCGCGGCCGGCCCGGTTGAGAGCATCACGGTCACATCCGAGGGCGGCGACTCGGTCTACCTGGTCATGAAGTTTTTCGCCCGGGGGCCGATCAGCGAGGTGAAAGAGGTCCAATTCTTCCAGGAGTGGCGCGACGGTCAAGCGAATGTCGGCAAGCTGGTGTCGGAGAAGGCGATCACGTTTGCGGGCCGGCCCGGCCGCGACTTTGTGTTCGAACTACTAGGTCAGGGCAAGGAAACCCTCGTGACGCGCTCCCGCTACGTCCTGATGAGTCCGGAGGCAATCTTCATCCTCTGTGTGATCCGGTCCAAGGACAAGCCCACCCTGAGCGTCCGCGAGGTCTCAGACTTTTTCGAGTCGCTCAAGCTCGTCGACCTCGAGTTTCTCACGACCCGCGTCGGCCAAATCAAGCTCAAGCGGATCCCGGCCGGCACGTTCCTCATGGGCTCCTCCAAAGACCAGATCGATCCTCTCCTGCGGGCGTTTCCTGGTTCCAGTCGCAAATTCTTCGACAACGAGCAGCCCGCTCATTCGGTGCGGCTCAGTAGGGCGTTCTATCTCGGCATTCACGAAGTCACACAGGGCCAATACCGGACGGTCATGGGTGATAACCCGAGCCACTTCAAGGGATCGGACGACCTGCCGGTGGAAGGCATGTCCTGGCTCGACGCGGTCGAGTTCTGCAACAAGCTGAGCGAGCGGGAGAAGCGGACACCGTTCTATCGGATCGACGGCACCAAGGTCACCATTGCCGGCGGCAACGGCTATCGCCTGCCGACGGAGGCGGAATGGGAATATGCCTGCCGGGCGAAGAGCACGACCCTGTATCCCTTCGGCGATGACGCGGACAAGTTGGGCGAGCATGCGTGGTACTCCAGCAACGCCGAAAGTAAGACCCATCCAGTCGGCCAGAAGTTGCCGAACGCATGGGGCCTCTATGATATGCTGGGTAACGTCTGGGAATGGTGCGCCGATGGGTATGACGAGAAATATGACGCGTCGTCGCCGCCTGCTGACCCGCCGGGCGCGCCCGGGGCCTCGCTCCGGGTCTTCCAGGGCGGTGGCTGGGGCGACGACCCGGGGGGCTACCGGCCGGCGATCCGCGACAGGGACGTGCCGGTGGACCGGTACTTCAGCCTTGGGTTCCGTCTGGCCGCAGTCCAGGAATGAGCAACGGACGGAGCCATCGAGCGTAGGTCGGGCCGGTGGCGAGGCGGAGCCGGCGCCGGACCGTGCCGGAGTGAGATGGCGGAGTTGGCGCACTGGGTCGAGACCGCCTGAAAAGGGAGACTTCTCGCTCATCGCCACCCGGTCGAGGGGAAAGGCCTACACTAACCCGAAGCGTGAGCGAGGGATGCCGCAAGTCTCTTGCGGCGCGATGCCAGCGCCCTCGCTCACGCTTCGGGTTGGTATGTGGGACGACTCTCGTAGCGGACTTGAACCGGCGAGTGCCGGGTTTGCTGTTGGTCTTCAGCGAGAAGTGTCTGAAAAGGCGCGACTTCACAACACGCCGGCATGGCCTTGGCTTGAAGGCTTGAGTTCAACCGGGTAGGCTCGAGATGTTGGATGATTGTTCATGAGGAGATGGCCAGGTCATGTCCCAGCGCAGCCCCGTGGCCGATCCGCCCCGCACGCTCGTCGAGGGCCAGCGCCTGGACCAGCCCACGTTCCATGCTCTCTATGAAGCGATGCCGCCCGGCACCCGGGCCGAATTGATCGGCGGAGTCGTGTATATACCTGGCCCCTTTGGCTGCGCGCACGGCCGTGCCCAAGTCCCGGTGATTGTGTGGCTCGACTATTACGCGGAGAATACGCCTGGCGTGGAGGTCCTTGACAACGCCACGGCGATCCTGGGCTCGAAGAGCGAGCCGCAGCCCGACGGGATGCTCCGCATTCTGCCGGAGTGTGGTGGTAGAACGTGGAACGAGCGAGGGTTCGTCCACGGTGCTCCGGAACTCGTCGTCGAAGTCGCCAAGGCGACCCGGTACGTCGACCTCGGGCCGAAGCTTGAGGACTACGAGCACGTTGGAGTGCTGGAATATGTCGTGCGTGCGCTGGAGCCCGACGAGGTGCTTTGGTTCGTGCTGCGGGAAGGTCGCTTCATCGAACTGCCGCCAGGCCCGGACGGGATCTACCGCTCGGAAGTCTTCCCCGGCCTTTGGCTCGATCCGGAAGCGCTGATTTCAGGCGACACCCGACGGCAGCGCGCCGTGGTCGACCTCGGTTGCGCCACGCCCGAACACGCCGCGTTCGTCGCCCGCTTGGCCAAGGCCCGGAACAGCCCCTGAGGTGAACTGACTTTTTTCGCTCACCGCGACCGGTCCGGCGGATTCAGCGGCTTGATCTTGATGTTCTTGTACCAGCAAGGCGCGCCGTGGTCCTGAAGGCCGATGTAACCGGAGCGGGGATGATCCTTGTAGGCGACGTCGAACTTGTGCTCCGTGCCGTCGGCACGCCGGTTGGGCGTCGTCCACTCGTCGAGGTTCATCCGGGTGACCAGCTCGCCGTTGAGCTCAACGGATAGTTTTGGTCCGTCGCAGGTGATCACGATGTGGTTCCACTGGCCCACCGGCTTCATGGCGTTCCTCGACGGTTTGACCAGGTCGTAGATTGCGCCGGTGTCGTGATAGCCGGCCGAGGTGGTGTCGTCAATGGCAATCTCAATGCCGTTGAAGCCCACGTCCTTACCCGGGCGCGGCGTGAGGGGATATGTGCGGATGAAGACACCGCTGTTGCAGCCCTTGCTGATCTTGAAATCGAGTGCCAGTACAAAGTTGGACCGGGTCTCCCGGTGGATCATCATGTAGCCGCCGCAGCCGTGCGGGTTGATACTCCCATCCTCAACCGGCACCTTGCTGGGCGCCTTGCTGCTCGTCTGCCAACCGTCCAGGCTCATGCCGTCGAACAGCAAGATCCAGCCCGCCGTCTTCTCCTCGGGGCTCAGGACGTTGTCAGCGGATTCACTTCGCGGAAGCCCGACCGTGACGGCCTGGATGACCAGGGCCACGGTAACCGACCAGAGAGACGAAGACGCGTTCATTAGAGCTCTCCCACATCATCAGGTTCATCGAACTTGGCGGCGGTGCTGTCATCATACACGTAATGTGCGGTATGCTGAATGTGCGGTCGGCAGAATCCATCTACCAACGCGGCCCTCCCACGTGTTCAACTTTGACTTCCGGCGGTGTATGATGCACTTACGGCTCGACTTGCGAACGTAGCGAATCATACCGATCTAAAATGATAGACATGCTCGATCCGCTATTTAACCCCATGACGCAGCCTGATGAGTTGGAACAATGAGGATTGGGGCCGAGGTTCGAGAGAGACCGAGCGTAGGCGCAAGCCCTCATTCTCGAGTCAATGTTGAAGGGCGAGAGACGACCATGACCCCAGCATTAGAGCGGCTTGCGGAGTTAGTCCGTCAGGCCGAAGCGAAGACTCGTGCCCGTAAGATCGAAGCGGAGACCCAGCATGCCGCCGAGCAGTTTCGAGCAGCCGAGCTGCGTACACGGCGCGCGGTCGAACAAAACCGGGTGGGTCGGCCCTCCAGCTTGCGTGCCCTGGAGCAGGCCGACACCGATGAGCAGCTACTCAAGGACTTGGTCCGCAAGCTGGCCTTGTACAAATCATCGCTCGGGTCGGAGGCCGACGCGGAGCGGCTGATCGCGGCATCGCAGGCCGAAATCGAGCGGACGCGCCGGCAAACCCAAACCGAGCTGGAAGAGATCAGCCGCGAGGTTGAGGAGGCGCGGCGAGAACTCCGCACAGCCACGGATCAGTACCGGCAACTCCGCCGCGAGCTCGACCGGCTCCAGCCCGAGCTAGCCGCTCAGTTCGCCGCCGAGGACCGGCTGCTCTGGGATGCCGAGGCCCACTTCCCCGGCGGCCAGCTCCAACTCTTGGGTCACGAGGTCGATGCCGGCTCAAACGCGTTCGGTTCCTTGAACAAGCTCGAGCAATACGCCCGGCTCAAGGTCTGGATCGGCCGATTCCGCTTCTACCAAGCGTCCCAGGACCGAGACATCGAGCTGTCCGAGGACCTCCAGACGTTGTCGCACCGGGTCTTTCATCAGCTCAAGTGGCTTTCGAGGCAGTACGAGCCCGGCTACATCGAGGCGTTCCGCCAGGATTTCTCGACTGACTGGTCCGCGTACGTGGCCGAGGCTCAGGATCAGTTGTTCCAGGCAATAGAGGCCAACCGCCGTGTCCGGGACGCTGAACCACACCGCGATCGCGAGCCGGCCGGGGAGCGGGTCTCCGCGGCGCTTTTACCATCAGCCAGCCGCGCCACCGGCTTGGTGTCTAATGCGGCATTGCCCACGACCTCTCTGGCACCGACACCTCACCTCGCGTCCTCCTCACTGGCTGGGCTGAAGGCCCTGGTCGCACGGGGCGGCCTCCCCGACGAAGGGCTCGACGAGTTCCTGGCATCCTTGAGGCAGGCCATCGACGATGTGGGGACCGCCCATCCCGACCTGCTCCGCCTGGTCTTACCTTACCGTGAGTACATCACCGGCAACGATGGCCTGGGGGCTCTGAGGCGTAATCTCGAGCGAATCCAAGCGCGCCGCGACGATGCTCAGTCCCACGACGTCCCTTGAATCGAACGTCTATCCCGCGCTTCGCGAGAATATGGTATGGTTCGCGCCGGTGGGCGCGGGGTGCGCCGGGCCGAGGTATGAGGCATTCGATCGGGTTCACGGAAGGATCTGGGCGTATGGATCCGGATCTGTCGCTGCGGTGGCGGGGCCAGACGGGCGTTGGTCGGGATCAAGATCGAGCCCTCCTTCCGGGGCGGCTGGATGACGCGGCCGCACCAGCGCAGCCGCTGGTTCGCCCGGCGCCCCGTTCGGCGATGGTCTTCCCGCTGGTCGTGCTGGTAGCCGTCCTACCGGGCCTGGCGGCGTTGAACGCCTGGGACCTGACACCTCCCGGTCCGATGTGGGGTTTACGGGGTTTGGCCGTGCTGGATGGTCTGGTGCTTGACCAGATGCCGGCCGCGGAAGCGATCAAGCCGATCCAGGAGGCGGCGGCGTTTCGAGCGGTGGCCTATCAGCCTCCGCTGTACGCCTGGATGGAGGCGCTCGGGTTTTGGCTGAGCGCCGACCGCAATCCGCTCTTGAGCGTTCTGCCCAGCTACGTCGCCGGTGCGTTGGCGGTTGTACTGGTCTACTTACACGGGCGACTCTGGCGTGGCGCGGGCTTGGGTCTGACAGCGGCGGTTTTGGTGGGGTTCAATCAGAACCTGCTGATGCGGATGCAGGAGGCCACACCCACCACGTTGGTGCTTTGCGGGTTGCTGGCCGCCTTGCTGGGCTACGGCTGGCACCAGCGGGTGACGGCTGAATCAGCTCGTCCCTGGTGGTTGGCCGGTCCAGTTGTCTGGGCGGTCATGGGCGGGCTGGCGCTGGGGCTGGCCCTGCTGGCGCTGGGTGGGTTGGCCCTGATTGCCGTTCCGATCGTACTGCTTCACCAGTATTACCTGCGCGCCGCGTCGGTTCCATCATCGCATCGCGCTCGTGCGCGGTCTTGGTGGCTCAGCCGGCGAAACAGTCCGGGCCTGGTCGATGGCCTGCTGGCCTTGGCTGTTGCGCTCCTGGTGTCACTGCCCTGGTTCCTGTTGATGATCGGGTCACATGGTTGGGGGGCGGTGGCGGCTCTGGGAGTTCCCCCTGACGGGTTGCTGGCCGACCATCAGTTGAGCTTGCTGCCGCGCCTGATCGTGCTGGCACCGGTGACGCTGCCGCTCGGTTTGTTCGGGGCCGTGCGGGCGATCCGGTCGGCCCTGGTCGACGAGTCCAACACCCGCGAGACGGTGGGAGGCTCACTGTGGGTCGTCTGGCTGGCAGTCGCCGCGTTGGTCCCTGTGGTCTGGCCCAGCGGGCCGCGGAGCGCCTTCGACCTGGTCTTGCTCGTACCGCTGAGCTTGCTGGCCGCACAGACGATCGCCGACCTGGTCAACCGGCGCGTATCGGTCCGCACCCTGATCGGTCTGGCGCCGGCAACAGCCATGTCGGTTGCCTGGTGGGCCAGCGACGACCTGAGCGAGGCCGTCGGCGACGTGATTCACGGCCGTGCGGACGCCGCAACCGCGTTGGGCTTACATCTGGCGCTCGATCTGGTTGTGGCCTCGGTCTGGATCGTCCGCGCGCTTTACCGCTGGGCTCGCCACCGCGATGACCGCCAACGCTGGATCCTGGCCGTCTTCCTGCTGGTTGTGTTGTTCATCCTCGTCGTCGGGGGGCTCCTCGAGGTCTTGTTTCGTCACAGCGAGACCCGCGACCTGCTTTCGCTCCGCACCATGATCCTTCGCCGTAACCGTGACGTTCCGTTCCGGACAGTGGCCGTCGTCGGCTTCGCCTGGCCGGCCGCAGCCCGTAGTGGAGTCGATAAGGCGGTCGATCGGCCCTTGCCTGGCGGGCGCCTTCGATTCATTCTCAGGACCGCCCTGCCCCAGTTACCTCAGCGCGACCTGAATGCCATCGACGAGCTGTTCAGTCTTCCCGACGGCCAGCGATTGATCGTTCTCTCCGGCACCGAACAGCGACTCTCGTCCGCGGACCAGTTCAAGCTCGGCCTGGAAGCCATCCACCCCGGCCGCTCCGGAATCCTTGACGCCTATGCGACGGCTCGCAATCGGCTCCCGCGACGGTGAGCCCCACATCGCCGCACATGAGACGGCATCCCGCGGGTGCCGTCGGCGGGGCTCCATTCCCCACCTCGACCGTCTTGCTCCTGTTCCTGACATTTGGTACACAGGGGAAAAGGGACTGGGTCAGGTGCCGGTTGACGCCGGCATCCGCACCTTTTTCCTCGGCAAGGAGGTAGGAAGTCAGGAATGGAGGCCGTGATGACGAATCGGAGCGACCGGAAGCTCGCAGCAGCGCCGGTGAGATGGGCCACCGTACAGCCCGAGCCGGCACTGGTGTCACGATCAACTTCGAAGGGAGTGCCGGCTCCGCCGCCACACTTCCCGTTACGGCGGTCCTTACGCGACCGCGATGAATCCGATCCGGATCGCTGTGCCGTCGAGCTCGTGCAACGGGGTCGCCTCATCCTTGACGTGTCGGCGGCCGACCTCGAAGCAGCGGAAGCAACATTCGGAGCATTCCATCCCACACCCTGGTACTTCCGCAACGCCCGGAATGAAGCTCAGCGATCCTGGGAGCGACTCCGCGCTGAGCTGGGCACCAAGGCCCTCGATGCCGCCCTCGATCAGCCGCCCTTGACGGTGTTGACCCTGGATGAACCAGTGCACGGCATGCTGCGCGTCGTGCTGATCTTGATCACCGGCCAGACCTACCGCACGCAGAAGGTTGCGGGCACCGAGCTGGCACCGATTCAGTGGCGGCTGACCCGTCTCAACCCGCCGCTCGAAAACGGCCCCTACTACGTCTGCCGGCTCGCGGACGGGTCGACGCAATGCGACTGTGCCGATTGGACCTATCAGATCGCCGAGACCGTCAACGATCGCAAAACTCACTGCAAGCACTCAATCGCGCTTACTGCCCTGGGCTGGATTTGACCGGACGAACTCACGTGTGAGACAATGAGTCATGATGGAGAGTCAGACCGAGCGTGAAAGGTGTTGTTTTCGAGAGGACATATGGTCGACTGGTCGAGCATTTTCGCCGACGCCTTGCCGTACCAATCATTCCTCGACCGATATGCCACGCCACCCCAGCGGGTGCGGTGGGACGCGATGCACGCACGGGTCTCGCTCTCAGCCGAGCAGCGTGATTTGCTGGGCGGTTTCACGCGGCAAATGCCGCTGCTCTGTCTGGCCGGTGCGTGGTGCGGCGACTGCATCAACCAGTGCCCGGTCTTCGACCATTTCGCACTGGCTTCAACCCGGATCGACCTGCGTTTTCTCGATCGTGACGCCAAGCTCCAGCTACGCGATTCGCTCGCGATCAACGGCGGGCATCGCGTCCCGGTGGTCATCTTCTTGAGCGAGGATTGGTACGAGGTGGCGCGCCGTGGCGAGCGAACGCTGTCGATCTACCGCCGGCTGGCCGCCGAACAGCTCGGCCCGGCCTGTCTCACGGGCATTGTCCCGCCGGCCGGCGAGGCTATGGCCCTCATGACGGCCGAGTGGTTGGCCGAGTTCGAACGGGCCCAGCTCATTCTGCGGCTCTCGCCGCGGCTGCGAAGCAAGCATGGTGATTGAGCTCGGAGGATCTTGGATGTCGAGATCATTACGGGAAGGGCCTGTGTCCCGGACGATGTCGAGTGAATGGGAAAGGCCGGTGATTCATGAAGGTGCAATTTCTCTTCCCTAATTTCCTGACGGATGCACGGGAATACCAACAAGCGGAGGAGTTTTGGCTGAAGAACTGGGGAGAATTGATTCGTGGTGCTGGGCAGGATCAACTCTGGAAATCACCCTTTTACACAACGACTTTTGTCGACGGAACACCCTGCCTCGACGGCAATCCCATCTTCAGCGCCGTCGACTCAACCCGACGGCTTCGAGTCCGCGTCATCCAATTCGAGCCGGCCGGCGACGCGGGCGAGATCGTTTTTTGGCTGAATACTTTTGCCAAGGGAGAACCTGAAGAAATCAACGAACTCGTGATTTCGTGCTCCCTCACGCGTTCGACCCTATCGACAGCCCATCGCCTGATCCGCCAATGGATCAGCGAAGGTCGTGTCTCATCTGATGCTAATTCGGGCGTGAACCAATCAGACCTCCCGTATTTCGCACCAGCGGACAGACCGGCTTAACCCAGTCCCCTGTCATCGACAAAGGTGGCCAAGTCCCTGACCTCGTCGGGGGACACCCGCGCGGGAACCGCTTAATGCTCTTCTTCGACGGGTCGAGCCGGCACGGAGGTCTCCTCGACCGAAGCCTGCCTGGGCGTGCCGGAGACCAGAGGAGCCATCACGCCCCCAAACCCGGCCGCGATCAGGGCGAGCAGACAATGTCCCACAACCAAGAAGGGATCCTCATAGACCGGTAAGGCAACACCCTCCTCGCTGATCATCAGGAAACCGTCCCTGACGCTGTAGACGAGCCCGAGTTTTTTCAGGCAAATGCGCAAGCTATTTTTCAGCGCGGTGCCCTCGATGTCGATCGACACCCTCGATTCCATGCTCTCTCCGACGCTTCGTAGTCCGACCGGATCAACGTAGATCGGGATGGTGGCCTTGCCATCTGCGGCCAACGTCGCGTTCCTGATGTACTTCAAGATGTCCTCCAGCGGCGTTTCGTTGGGGAACCGCAGAGGGATCGGCTGCTCAAGCACCTTCAGGATGCGCGCGTTCCTAGCAACGAAACGCTCCGAGGTGTCTGGGAACCCGCTCACGTGAGGCGGAAACCCTGTGCGGAAGGCGTTCAGTAAGTGGCTGGTCGAAGGATACGGCCATTCCGGATTATCCGTGGATCGCCCGAAGGTCAGGACCATGTAGCCGATGCCGAAGAGGGTGGCCCCCAGCCAGATCTCCCGACGCCTCCCCTGGCCAAAGATGGCACCAAGGGTTGCCAGGCCAAGCAGCCCGCACGTCAGCAGGAACGTAATGCCAGCCCAGAGCCCGGGAGCCGATCTCGAGCCGGCAAAGGCAGCTGACGCGACCAACACCAAGCCCGCCACCCCGATGGCCGCCGGCCGGCGCCACCACCTCCAGGGCGATGGACCTCTCTGGTGCGTGATGGCGACGGGTTGCTCGGAATGGTGCGCCGGATCGGTAAAGAAGGCGCGGGCCAGCACGCCCCCGAGGATAGCGGCCAGGAGGGCCCAGAGGCAGTGAGCGACCTGGAAAAACGACCAGTCTAGAGATCCACCACCCCGGGGGCCGGCAGTCTGCTGGGGAGTTGCGTTCATCCTCGAGTTGATGGCCTGGAGCAGGGTCGCCGTCGGCAGCTCTTTGAAGTTACCCGAGGACCAGAACGCCAGTGCCAAGTAGCCCCACCCGAACAGGGCAAAGCCGAGCCACGACGCCCTCTCGGCGCCCTTCCGGCAAACGACGCCGACGATTGACAGGCAGAGCACCCCACAGATCCACAGCAGCGTCACACCGGCCGAGGTCGAGGAGGCGGATCGCAAGGCGGCAAAGCCGAGCGCCGCCACCAGAACAGCTCCCATTAGCCCGGCGATCGAAAAGCGAGCGGTACGCATCAGCATAACCTCCCCCAGGCATCAGCTCCCTCGATCCATCCGATCAACCGCACCTCAACACCGTCGATATCAACACGCCCCCGGACCTCGTATACACGGCAACCGATGCCCTGACTCGCGAATCCGTTGACGGACCGAACCCGGTGCGACGAAAAGGCCCTACGCGAGCAGCCAGCCGATTTCCGTTACACTTCATAGCTCCGCCCCTGGCACAGCGGCTCGATGACGCTGGAATTCAAATCGAAGTCGTCCGGGTAATGAGTCAGCCGCATTTTGGCGCGGAGCGATTCCGGCAAGGCGGCGAGTTTCTCGTAAGGGGTGTGCAAGCCCGAGTGAACCATCGTTGTTGCCTCGTGGACGATCAGGTCGGCAGGGGCGAGCCAATCGATCAAGGTTGGGTCGTAGGCAGTGTCGGCGCTGTAGCCGAGCACGCGGCCGCCGGCCGTGATACGGAAGGCAAAGGTCGGCACGCTATGGATCGTCCGCCGGCATTCGACGAAAAACGGCCCGCATTTCACCGGTTGAGATGGGTTCAGATCAATCAGTTCAAAGTAGTCGCCGAGTTGTTTCCGGACTGGTGGCGCGTTGGGTTTCACCTGGACCATCTCCATTCCGGCGGCGAGCAGCCCGTCCCAGACCCGTGCCGAGGCGTCGGGATGCATCAGAAGCTTTGCCCGGCGGCCCAGCGCGAAGAAAGAGAAATAGCCAAAGTCCTCGAGCCCGCAGCAATGATCAGCGTGCAGATGGCTGACCGCGACGGCATGGATCCGGTCGAGATCGAGCGGTTCGGGCAGACCGGCCCCGATCGACCCCTCGCGGAGCATCTTCCGTGCCGGATGCGGGCAGTCGATCAAGAGCCAGTCGCCGCCGACCCCCAGGACCATACACGACGTGTAATACCGGGCCGTGAATGCCTCGCCGACTCCCAGCGGGATCAGGAGAACCTTGCTCATGGCCCGACTCAACAGAAGAAATCGTCTCGACGCCGGCCGGACGATTTCAGAAAATCGGCTCCGACGCTTGGCGGCGTGCATCGAACTGGATTCTAGCAACGACCTCGATCAGAGACCAGGAACGAACATGGTGATGCCCGGTTCACGAACTCGTGCCCAGGGCCCGATTCGACTCTTCACCGTGTTGCTCGTTGGCTTCCTTGCAGCCGCCCTTGAATGTCGCGCCCAGGAGCAGTTTGTGGCCGTGCCGCTCAAGAGCCGGATCACCCGGGTGCAGCCGATGACCGGGATCGTGATGTGGACAACGTCCGAACACAACCACACCGACGCGATTCACGAAGCTGGCTGCACGGTATGACGACGACGCTCGGCTGGCTTTCATCGAGACGGGGTTTGGGCTTTGGGCCGAGTATCACATCTACGATGGGCCGATGAAGCTGGGTAAGACATTTCCGGACAAACCGTTTCAGGCTGCGTTCGTGCGCCGATTGGCTCAAGTGTTCCGGAAAACGCCATGAATGATCTCGGTCGATGCGGCGGACGACTCGCGAGCGCCGTTCACGGCGCAACACGAGCTTTTGAAGGTCCCGTTCGGCGTTTTCGACGACTCCTTCTTGTGCCGCCAACACGCGCAGGTGAACGAGCCGAACTGGAATTCGTTGGGCCGCGACCGTTGGAAACGCGCACCGGCCGGAGGCGAATTCAGCTATTACACCGGGCACGACCAGAAGCAAGCCCTGGCCGCAAGCGGTCCACATGGAATCTCCTTCGAAAAAGCCGCGGCCGATTTTCACATCACGTTCATGATCGGCAACGATCAGCCGCGGTATCAGCCCATGGAACGCATCCACGCGGCGGGCCTGGCCTGCGGGTACAAGTTCCATGTTCTGACATCAGCAGAGCGATTGGCCTTTTCCTGCCTACAGCTCCTGTGACCACGCCACGATCACGCGCTTTCACGAATCCGACCCGCAAGTCGACGTTTTCGCTACGGTGATTGAAGCTCGACGTCTGGTAGGCCGAGCGCCTTTCGCTTTTCGATGATATGCGTGATGTGATGGGGGATGTGTTCGACCTCGGCTTGGAGCATCTCCTCGAGCGTGATCAGGCCCCGCTCGTTGTGCACCCCAGTGCGAGCCCAAGCCGCTTCAGACAGCCCGCGGAGGATGCGGGCCATCTGCCGCCGCATGCCTTCCAGCAGGGCGAGCTCTTCATTCAGGTCGCTCTGGTGGTAGACCAGAGCGGCGGTGAATCGGCTCTCGTCGTAGCCGATCAAGAGCGGTCGATCCTCGGCGATTACCCGCTTCATGCGGTGACACCAGGCTTGCTCGCTGTCAACCACGTGGCAGACCACCTCGAGCGTACTCCACTTGCCCGAAATCGGGCGAGCCCGGAGCTGCTCGGGGGTCAGATCGGCCACCACAAGGCGAAGCCGCGCCAGGCCATCCAGATACGCGCCGATCCGTTGTGCGGGAGACGAGTGAGGCATGAGTTGATTCTCCAGGATGAGGAAGAAGTCAGCGGGACCCAAAATTCTCCAGACACAGTTCCGGTCAGCCTGGTTCGCGGTGGCAAGGCCGGGGCCGGCCGGCCCGGGATCAGAACCCATGGTATCCGCGCCGGGAGCCTGATGCGTTAGACTATCTCCGTGTGACCTCCAGCGGCCGGCAGCGGCCCCGTGTGGGGCGAGGCCCAGTGCAATGCGGGCCCGGTTCGTCGAGTGGCTTGCTTTGCCGGAATCGCTGGTGATCGATCGACCCGAGGTGATGAACCTACCGTGGCAGTTGAACTGTTGATCAGCGAGTCCAAGATCCGGGATCGCGTGGAGGCGATGGGCCGACAGATCGAGAACGACTACCGGGACAGGCCGCTGACGATTGTCGCGGTACTGACCGGAAGTCTAATCGCCCTGGCCGATCTGGTGCGCCAGATTCGGATTCCCTTGCGAATCGCGCTCGTGCAGGCCAGCAGCTACCGCGGAGCGACGACCTCGGCGACGACCCTGGTTGTCAACGAGGCGTTCGCGCCTGACGTCGCCGGCCGCGACGTACTGCTGCTCGACGACATCCTCGACACGGGCCAGACCTTGAGCGCACTGGTCGAGCACCTCAAGGACCGAGGCGCCGCAACGGTTCGCACTGCCGTCCTTCTCCGCAAGATCGGCCGCCAAATCGTCCCGCTCGAGCCCGACTACTGTGGATTCGTCATCCCCGACGCCTTCGTCGTCGGCTATGGCCTGGACTACAACGACGAGTATCGCCACTTGCCGTATGTCGGGGTGCTCCAGGATTCGTTGCAAGGTACCCATCGCAAGTGACTAGCCAAGAAATGTCATTCTGTTCTTCTTCGCCACTGACCACGAGATCCTAGCCACTCACCGTGGAATTCCCGGCGCGCCCACTCAAGCTGGCTCTGGTGACGCGGCGTTTTCCGCCGCTGATCGGAGGCGCGGAGAAGGTTTTGAGCTATCTGGCCCGAGCCTTGGCGGTCGAGGGGGCCGAGGTAACCGTGGTCACCTCGCGGACGCCGGGATTGAAACTGGCTGCGCGGGAGGAAGTGCCGGTCGAGGCGCTAAACCGTGCCAAGGGGAAGAGACAGGTCGCGCAGGGCCGGATGTCGGTCGTGAGGCTGGAGACGTCACGGCTGCGATTCTGGGGAACCTGGCGTTACATGCAGAACCTCCAGCAGTGGTTTCAGCAGAACCCGGTCGACCTGGCGTACGTCTCGATGCTCAAGCACGATGCTTATATTCTGGTCGGGGCCGGGAAGCGGTCGGGTTTTCGGGTCGTGCTCCGGCCCGAAGGAGCTGGCGCGACGGGTGATGTGGCGTGGCAGTCGTGGGGCAACTTCGGCCGGACGATCGGTCTCCGCTGTCGCCGGGCGGATGCCTTCGTGGCGATTTCAAAATCCATCGAGGACGAGCTGCGAGAAGCTTGGCAGACCGGAACGATGCGTTCCTCCCGGTTCGGGGAGGCACTTCATCGCACGGCGGAAACGCCACGAGTCGTCGCCATCCCAAACGGCGTCCCGGTTCCGGAGACGGCCTGGCAACGTCGGCCCGAGTGGCAGGCGGCGCCCCGCGCGGTCTTCGTCGGCCGCCTGGCGCCCGAGAAGGGACTGGACACGCTGATCAACGCGTGGCCTTTGGTGCGGGCCACCTACCCCGAGGCCCGGCTGATCCTGATCGGCGAAGGACCCCAGCGGGGTACCTTGGAGGACAGGGTCAAGGCACTCGGCATGACCCTCGGGCCGGGCCAGGCGGTCGAGATGCCCGGCGCCGCCGCCGACCCGACCGAAGCGCTCCGCGGAGCCGACCTGTTCGTTCTTCCATCGCGCGAGGAAGGGATGAGCATCGCGCTTCTGGAAGCCATGGCGCTTGGTATCCCGCTGGTCGCCTCGTCGATTCCCGGCAACCGCCGGCTGGTGAGTGATTTCAAGCACGGGCGGCTTTCGCCCCCCGACGACCCGGAGGGTCTCGCGCGCATCGTCATCGATCAGTGGGGCAATTTCGACCGTGCCTTCCACATGAGCCGCGCCGCGCGAAGCCGCGTTGATCAGGAATTCTCCATCCAGAGTGTCGCCCGCAAACACCTGGAGTTGTTCCAGGACATCGTGGGGCAGCAGGCAGAAAGCAGAGGGTCCTGATCGTGCTCAACGTCCTGCAACTGATTCCGACGCTGGATCGTTCGGGGGCCGAGAAGCAGATGGTACTCTTGGCCAAGGGGCTGTCGCCCGACCGGTTTCGGGTCGAGGTCGCGACCCTTACCCGGCTTGGCCCATTCGAAGCCGAGTTGAATGCGGCGGGGGTTCCGGTCACAGCGATCGGCAAGCATTTCAAGCTTGATCCGATCGCGCTGCTTCGTCTCACGCGGTTCTTGAAGACGAGGGCGTTCGACGTGGTTCAGACCTGGCTTTTCGCGGCCAATACCTATGGGCGCGCCGCCTGCCGGCTGGCGGGCATACCTGTAGTCGTGGTCGCGGAGATGGCGGTGGATTTGTGGAAGGGAAGGTCCGAGCAGTTCGTCGACCGCCGGTTGGCGACCTGGTGTGACCGCGTGGTCGGCAACTCGCACGCGGTGGTCGACTTTTATCGCCGGCTCGGAGTGCCGGACGATCGGCTGGCGATGATTTATTCGGGGATGGGTGCCGAGGAGCCGCCGATCATCGACCCGCGTGCGATCCGTGCCTCATTCGGGTTCGAGGCCGAGGCGCCTTTGGTCCTGTTTGCCGGCCGGCTCGCCGAGCAGAAGCGGGTGGACGACCTGTTGAAGGCGCTCGATCTGCTCCAGCATGTCCAGCCCGACCTGCGCACCCTGATCGCGGGGGACGGCCCGCTGCGGGACCAGCTCGAAGAGCGCGCGCAAGCGTATCATCTCGACGGTCGGGTCCGGTTCCTGGGCCATCGTGATGACTTACCGCGGTTGCTGGCGGCTGCTGATCTGGTCGTCTTGCCGAGCGCTTATGAGGGACTGCCCAACGTGGTGCTCGAGGCGATGCGATTTCGCAAGCCGGTCGTTGCCACCGCGGCACCGGGGACGACGGAGGCCGTCATCGACGGGCAGACCGGGCTTCTGATCCCGGTCGGTAACGTCCAGCTCCTGGCCCGGGCGATCCGTGACATCGTGCGCGACCCCGTCATGGCCCGCCGCCTCGGTGAGGCGGGACGAGCGCGCGTCGAAGCTCACTTCCGCGCTGACACGATGGTCGCGCAGTTCGCCGAGTTGTATGAAAACCTGGCGCGATCGAAGGGGATCGGCGGCCTTTAGAGGATTCCGCGGCCGGATCGTGCCGATCGCGTTGACAACCGCACAGGCTGGCTTCAAGATGAAGCAGTCAAGCATGTCGACCACGACGAGTAGAGGATCTCCTCGGATCATGGAACCGACCCAAGAGCTGATTGATGACATCTACCGGGAGCGAGTGCTTCGAGCCAGGAAGACCCCGCTCGAGCAAAAGATCTTGGCCAGTGGCGAATTATTCGAGGGCGTTTGCGAGAGGATGGCCGCCGGACTCCGCGATGAGAATCCGGGCGCGGACGAGCCGACGATCCAGGAACTCCTCCGACGTCGCCTGGCTTTACTCCGACGGCTGGAATCCGCGGCACAAT
>JBIOJM010000071.1:0-33277 GCA_044450785.1 Isosphaerales bacterium | reverse complement strand
TCAGCGGCGGCTTGCCTTCGCCCCCCCCGGCGGCCCCTTCACTCTCCATGGCGACCCTGCAACTCACGTCCACCCCCCGTCACCCCCTTCGCAAGGGGGGGATTGTTTCGCATCCGAGCGTGTTGCTTTACTCGCCGCAAAGACGCCGCATGGACCGGATCGGGCCGGCTCAACGATCGGCCTGGTCGGGCCGATGTCCAACTATGCCGCGCCGCCGCAGTTGGTCGATGACGTGCCTTATCACGACCTGGAGGAGATGCACCGCTTTGCTCAGCGCTGGCGCGATGAGCATCGGGGGAAGTGGTTCACCCTGCCCAGGCTGTCGGGGTTTTGCCTGCTCATGAAGCAGGCCGTCCACGACGCGATCGGCGGGCTCGACGAGCGGTTCGGACTCGGGCTCTTCGACGATGATGACCTGGCCGAACGGGCGCGCCGGGCCGGGTTCGAGCTGGCCGTGGCGCATGATTTGTTCATCCATCATTTCGGCAGCCGGCCGTTCGCCGGCAACGGGATCGATGCTGAGAAGCTGCTGGACGAGAACGCGCGGCGATTCGCCGCCAAGTGGGGCTTGCCCGAGACCAGGGGAAGGCAGGTCGTGCTGCGGCCCTGGGATGGGTCGTCAGACCCGCACGCGAAGACGACACGAGCGTTTGATGGTTCAAGTGAAGATGTTGCACGCAATGGCCCAGAACTCGCAACGATTCAGAGAGGGTCGGAGACGAGGTGGACCGGCGCAAGGGATCGCGCAGGTGTAGGTCAGGCTTTCCAGCCTGACGTCAGGCTGGAAAGCCTGTCCCACGGGAAACAATGCAAGGTCAGCCTGACCACGATCGTCCGAGACGAACAGAAAAACCTTTCCCACGCTCTCGAGTCGGTGGCAGGGCTGTTCGACGAGATTGTCGTGGTCGATACCGGCAGCACCGACCGCACGATCGAGATCGCCCGCTCGTTCGGGGCGCGGGTGTTCGACTTCGTCTGGGTCGACGATTTCGGCGCGGCCAGAAACGCCGCCCTGGCCCGGGCGACCGGCGATTATGCCTTCTGGCTCGATGCCGACGACGTGGTTGATCCACCCGAGCGGGAGAAGCTGCGGGCCTTGCTCGATCAGTTGCGAGCCGGTGATGAGGCGTGTTACGTGGTGCGCTGCAAGTGCGACCCCAGCCCCGACGGCAGCGGAGGCGAAACCGTTGTAGACCATATCCGGCTGTTTCCGCTCCGCGAGGACGTTCGGTGGACCTATCGCGTCCACGAGCAGATCCTGCCGGCGCTGAAGCGGGCCGGGGTGCCCGTTCGGTGGACCGGCATCACCGTGCGGCACACGGGCTACGTCGATAAGCCACTGCGGGCCAGGAAGCTCGATCGTGACACGAAGATCCTCAGGGAAGACGTGGAAGACCAGCCCGACGACCCCTTCATCCTGTTCAACCTGGGGTCGATCTCCGTCGAACGTCAAGATTGGCTTGCAGCACTCGGGTTCCTCAGGCGGAGCCTGGCGGGCTCGGCGCCGACTGACTCGATCACCCGCAAGCTGTTTGCCCTGATCGCACTGGCACACCAGAAGCTGGGCGATTCGCAGGCGGCGCTGCGGACCTGTGCCAAAGGGCTGAGGCTCGCCCCCGACGACGCCGAGCTGTTGTTCCGCGAGGCGGTGGTCCACCGCAACCGCGGCGAGTCGGGCGAGGCCGAGCGGTGCTGGCGGCGGATCTTGACCCTGCCCCGGCCCGACCAGTTTTCGAGCGTCGATCAGGGGATCTACGGACACTTGACCCGGCGCAACCTCGCGGCCCTTGCCGCCGAGCGCGGCGACCATGCCGAGGCCGGGAAGCTCTGGACCGAGGTCTTGGCCGAATGCCCCGGCGACCGCGAGGCGCTGGCGAAATTGAAGGATTTGTCCTTGGTCCTTGGTCCTTAGTCCTTAGTATTTGAACTCAGGGCTAGGCACGAATGACCAAGGACCAAGGACCAGGGACGAAGGACCAAGGACCAAGGACAACATGCCAAACCGACTTCTCTTTGCCTCGATCCACAGTTACCTCGACCCGTCGAGCGGCGCGGCCCTCGCGACCCGGGAGCTGCTCGAGCTCATGGCCGCGCGCGGGTGGGACTGCCGCGCGCTGGCGTGCGGCGTGCTCGACCACCAGCAGGAAACTCCCCTCGACGACGTGCTGGCGGCGCTCGAGCGCCCGACTTCGCGCGTTGGGGCGGCGCTCTCCCGCGGTGGGGCGGCCGAGGTTTTCGACCTCGAGCTGGACGGCGTGCGGGTCACCCTGCTGCCGACGGCTTTCAGCCGGGCCGAGCGCGCACCCAGCCCGCGCGAGGCCGGCATCTTTCTCGACCTGGCCGACCAGGTGCTGGATCGGTTTCAGCCCCACGTGCTTTTGACCTACGGCGGCCACCCGGTCTGCCTGGAGCTGATGCGCCGGGCTCGGGCCAGGGGCGTCGCGGTCGTCTTCCACCTGCACAACTTCGCCTACAACAATCGGATCGGGTTCACCGACGTGTCGGCGGTGATCTTCCCCTCGCAGTATTCGCGGCGGCTGTACGGGCGCCGGATCGGGCTGGAGGGCACGGTGATCCCCGACCCGATCCAGCTCGACCGGGTGGTGGCGGACGATCCCGAGCCGAAGTACGTGACGTTCATCAACCCGCAGCCGGACAAGGGGATGACGGTGTTCGCGCGGATCGCCCTGGAGCTGGGCCGGCGCCGGCCTGAGATCCCCTTGCTGGTCGTCGAGGGGCGTGGGACGTCGGACGCACTCGCCGGCCTGCCCGTGGAGCTATCAGATCTCACCAACCTCAACCGGATGGCCAACACGCCGGACCCGCGGGATTTCTACCGGGTGAGCCGGGCGGTGCTGATGCCATCGTTGTGGCGTGAGTCATTGGGCAGGGTGGCAATCGAAGCGATGGCCAACGGCATCCCGGTGCTTGCCAGCGATCGAGGCGCGTTGCCCGAGACGCTGGGCGACGCCGGCTTCGTCGTCACGATCCCCGAGCGGTACACGCCGGCCAGCGCCGCGATTCCGACCGCGCGCGAGGTGGCGCCGTGGATCGCCACGATCGAGCGGCTCTGGGACGATTCGGTCTTCGAGGCAAGACACCGCGAGCGGGCCAGAACCGAAGCCCTGCGCTGGCAGCGCGAAGTCGTCGCCGGCCAGTACGACGCGTTGTTCCAGTCAGTCGTCCAGAGCTGAGACGCCCGGCTGCCCGCTGATTGTTCCCGGGGCCGAGGCCAGGCCCATGCAAACTCGCGGTTGAACCTGTCGGTCAACGGTTCAACCAGCCGACGATGGTTCGGGTGACCAGGTCGGCGGCATCCTGCTGGACGAAATGGCCGGCCCCGGGGATCGTCACCAGGGTCAAGTCCTTCTCGACCCAGTTCCAGGTGTCGTTGAGCGCCCCGGGCAGCAGTGCCTGATCCTTCAAGCCGTGAATCAAGAGCACGGGGCACTTGACGGCTGGAAACTCGGGCACGGCCGGCTTCGAGTCCGAGGGGTCCGTTGACTCGGCGGGAATGCGCGGATAGTTCGCCTTGTAATAGTTGAGCATCCCTTCAAGCGAAGACCGCTTGAGCGCCGCGCGATACACCTTACGGGCCTCAGGGTCCTTGACCCACCCGGCCAGGAGCTCGATCGAGATTTGCTTGGCCGCGTTGGGCTTCTGAAAGTTGCGGGCATACTGGCTGTTCTTCTGCTGGTTGGGGTTGGTCGCCAGCTCGCGCAAGAAGCCGCGTGGGTGCGGCAGGTTGAGCACGACCAGCCGGTCGGTCAGCTCGGGGTGGTTCATGGCGAAGGACCAGGCTACGAGTCCACCCCAGTCGTGTCCCAGGATCACGGCCTTGCCAGGACCGAAGTGTTTAACCACCGCGACCAGGTCACCGACCAGCTTGTCGGTCGTGTAGTTTTGGACCCCGTCAGGCTGCCCGCTCAGGTTGTAGCCCCGCTGGTCGATCGCCACAACGTGAAAGTGCTTGGCCAGCGCGGGCATCTGGGCGCGCCAGGAGTACCAGAAATCGGGGAACCCATGGATCATGACGACCAGCGGGTCCTCAGTCCGGCCCAGGCTGACGTAGTGGATCTTGACCCCGTCCGAGTCAACGAACCCCTCTTGTGCGCCGGGGAGGAGGCTCGACGCCGGCGCGGCCGGCTCAGGCGTTTGATCTCCGGCCCGCGCGGAGCTCGAGAGCGCCAGGCCGAGCCCAAGTACCAGAGCCATCCCCTGCTCCGTCCGCATCAGCCATCGTGAGGCGAAGTCTCGTCTCGTGTTCATGATGTCATCCCCAAGTTTTCCCTGCACACCGGGCAAGTACCCTGCGCTTTAACGATCCTCCAGTCTACACGGTCGATGCGCACGGATCGTCAAGGAACTGTTTCGGCGCCTGAGAATCGTCTTGACGTCTTGACCTGAATCAGGCTTCATCCCGCGTCAATTGCCGTTGACGAATTCCTTCTATTTCTATAGAACTCCTCCCGTCGCGGCGAATTCACGGTGTTCTCAATTCAGGAGGAAGTGCCACGATGGCCCGACCAGCGAGCACGCAGCCGACGGATGGCGAGCTGGAGATCCTCAAGATCCTCTGGGAGACCGGGCCTGCCGGCCTGGGACAGATCCACGACGTGCTGCGGGAACGTCGAGGCGTGGCGATCACAACGGTCGCGACCATGCTCAAGATGATGCTCGCCAAGGAGCTGGTTGAGCGCGCCGACGGTCCGCGCGGCTACTTGTGGACGGCGCGGGTCAGCCGCAAGGCCGCCATTTCGGGCCTCCTCGGCAAGCTGGTCCAGCATGTCTTCGACGGCTCGGCTCGACGGCTGGTGGCTCATCTGATCCAGGAAGGAGACCTCGACGACCGCGAGCGCGAAGAGATCCTCGACCTGCTGAAATCTCAGACGGACAAGGACAAGAAACCCTCCTCCAGGAAGAAGGGAGCCAAGCCATGAATCCGACCGATTTGACCACCTCGCCGGTGTGGACCGCGGCGGGCTGGACGATGTTGCACCTGGTCTGGGTCGGCGCGGCGATCGGTTTGGCGGCCGCGCTGGCACGACGTCTCCTGAAAACGGCCCGCCCCGAAGCACGGTATGGTGTCGCCCTGGCGTGCCTTTTTAGCCTGTCGGTTTCACCCGCCGCGATCTTTGTTCGGGTTTTCGAGGCGGATTCAGGGCCCGAGGTCGCGATCGTTCGCGCGGTGAGGACCAGCGAGCCAGCGAGCTCGGGTTCCTCGGCAATCTCAGATCAGCCGCGGCCTGCGCGGCCGGAGGTTCGCGGTGTGGCTGTTAACCCGCCGATCAGCGACTCGAGGCGATCGAGACTCGATTTCCTGGTTCCTTATCTTCCCTGGTTCTGGCTGGCTGGTTCGCTCTCGACCCTGGTCATGCTGGCGACGGGCCTGATTGGCGTCGAGCAGTTGCGGCGGTCGAGCCGGCTGGTGGAAGCCGGCGACCTTCCGCGACGTTGCCGCGCCCTGGCCGGTTCGCTCGGGATCGCCCGGCGCGTCGGAGTCGGCGTCTGCAACCGCCTGGCTGTGCCCGTGTTGATGGGGATCGTCCGGCCTTTGGTCCTCCTACCTCCCGCGGCCTTGAGCGGCTGGAGCGCCCTGCAGCTCGAAATGGTCTTGCTCCACGAATTGGCTCACCTGCGGCGGTGGGACAATTTCGTTAATCTCTTGCAGCGCGTCGTGGAATCACTGTTGTTTTTTCACCCGGTCGTGTGGTGGTTATCAGGCTGGGTGCGCCTCGAGCGCGAGCTGTGTTGTGATCGACTCGTGGTCCAGCGGCTGGGTCAGCCGTTTGCCTATGCGGAAATGCTGGTGACCCTGGCCGGGTCGAGCCATCGGGGGCGCCCTACCGTGCTGGCCATGGCGGATCGCCAGGTAATGACCCGGATTCGTCGGCTTTTCAATCTGGAGGATCGTTCCATGAAACTGACCATGCCGGAAGGACTCGGCTTGTTGGGCGCGGTGATTGTTGGGGCGTCAGTGGTTTTGGGGTCGCATGCGGCGCAGCCCAAGCGGGTGAGCGACCCAGACGAGATGATTCGTCAGGTTCCGGGAAAGGCAGTCGATGATGTCAAAGACATCCCAGTTCCAGGTGCCCCACCTGGGAAGGCCGCCGGACTCCCGGTTGACACAACGGATCCTTCGGCAGGGCCCATGGACATCCCTGTGCATGGCTCGCTACGGGGGCGAGGGGCGGGCAACGCCTCCAACTCCACGCCTCCTCCGACGGTGCCTCTCTTGCCGGCAAGCCAGCGCGTGACGAGCCTCTTCCCAAGGGACGTACAAAGGCTCGAAATCCGGCTACTCGCCAGAACCTCTGACGGAGTGGAGACCTGGATCTGCCGCGGAGGCATCAAGATCCTCACTAAAGCACCCAAGTTCGGCACGATCGAAATCGAGGCGGACGGAGCCGTCATTGAGCGCGGTCCTGATCGGAAAGTATTCACACCTGTGAGGGGACGCAAAGGTGAGACTTGGGTCGACCACGACGAACGGCCGATGAAAGTCTCCGCTAAAGGCAACGTGGTTCTACGCCAGGACCAAAACAGTAATACCGGCAAGGGCGACCGGTGGACTCTCCGTGCTACTCAGCTCGATTACGACTTCGAAACCGGTCGCTGGCTGGCGCTCGATGCCGAAATTGAAGTGGCTGCTTCTGGGGCGCTGACGCCGAGCAAGATCACGTGTTCCCGGATCGAATACTTTGGTGCACCGGTGCGGCAGCCCAATGGGTCATTCGCTCCCGCCGAACACAGCGAGATCCGGGCCGGGAATGTGGCCTCGCCGGAGCCAACTGGACTGCCGAGTCCATCCACGGCCGACAGGGATTCGAAAGGATCAGAGCCCTGAGGATCCTCGCGACTGGCACGAAGGCCGGACACTTTGCCACGTCGACGACATGGCTCCGCCAAGCCCTTAAGTACGACGAGGCCAGGCCACCGGAAATCCCCCAAGAAGCGATTGAGAGCTTTCGACCTCATGGACTCATCATTCGTGATTGTCAAGCGAGTTGATAACCGCGAGTTTCCGCGCCGGTCCGGTCGGGGTATCATGGCGCGGCGCTGAGCGATCAATTAGAGAGACTTACTCATGGACTGCGCAGTTGGCGAGTCGATGGCAGGCCACACTAACCCGACGCGCAAGTTTTGGAGTTGCGCCTTTGCGTCTTCGTCCCGAAGGGGCAGTAACATATCAGCCCAGGGCGCCGCCCTGGGAAAAGACAACCGACACGAATCAACAGAGCCCTGAAAGGGCGTAACAAGGACAAGCTCCTCGCCTCGATGGCAAATGAAGAGCGGTACCGCTGGCATTGAACACCATGTTCGGCCCTTACAGGGCATGGGTCATCACGTTTTCCAGACCCCAGGGCGTTGCCCTGGGCTGGCATGTCGGTGCCCCTTCGGGGCGAAATCAAAAAATGCGCAACTTCAAAACGCGCAAGCGAGGGATGCCCAGCCAGCTCCCCTCGCTTGCGCGTCGTGTTAGTATGAAGGTACGTACCCGCTTGCGCGACCCAAGCGTAAATCGCTCTAAACAACGTCGCTCAATTTGAACGTAGACGCGGAACCCGATTCCGGACCGGCCCATGAACCTGACCGAGTACCTGTTTCACCGACTCCGCGAGCTGGGCGTCGGCCACACGTTCGGTATCCCCGGCGACTTCGTGCTCCCGGTTTACGCGGTACAGGAAGAGGTGGGGATGCCAACGATTGTCTGCGCCCACGAGCCGGGAGTCGGGTTCGCGGCTGACGGTTACGCGCGGTTCCGGGGATTGGGCGTGGCTCTGGTCACGTATGGTCCTGGTGCGCTCAACACGCTCAATCCAATCGCTTGCGCCTATGCGGAGCAGTCGCCGGTTCTGGTCGTCAGCGGGGGCCCCGAAGTCGCGCTGCGCCGGCCCGAGCTGCATCTCCACCACGTGATCAAGACGTTCGAAAGCCAGTTGCAGATCTACCGCGAGGTGACCGTGGATGCGGCGATCCTCGACGATCCCGAAACGGCCGCCGCGACGATCGACCGCGTCCTGCGCCAGGTGGTGAAGTGGAAGCGTCCTGGTTACCTGGAGATCCCCCGCGACCTGGTACGCGCGCCGGTCGCCGCTCCAGTTGGACGGCTTGCGCTGGACCCAAGCCCCGATCTATCCGCGGCCCTTGCCGGCGCCCTGGACGAAGCCACGGCCGAGATCGGCGCGATGCTGGCTGCCGCGCGCCGGCCGATCCTGTACGTCGGTGTCGGGGTCCGCCGCCATGCTCTGACCGATGCGGTCGTTCGCCTGGCCGAGCGACTTCGGCTCCCCGTGGTCACCGATCTTTTAGGCAAGGCCGCGTTTCCTGAGAGCCACCCTCAATGTGCCGGAGTCTACCTGGGGGCCTTGGGCGACCCGGCCGTCCGTGAGCTGATCGACGGCTCCGACTGCGTGCTGGGTATCGGCGTGGTGCTGACCGACCTGGGCACTGGCTTCTGGACTCAGCGGATTGACCCGCTGGCGCGGGTCATGGTCGACCCGGACTGCGTTCATGTCCGGTACCACCGTTATGACGGCCTCCCCATGACTCACGTGGTCGCCGCCCTGCTTGATCGCCTCGCATCCAACGATCGGGCCGCGCCACGATTCGATCGCGGAGCCACGATTGAAAGCCCGATCGTCACATCAGCCCCCCAGGCTGTCGTGCCGGAGGACGTGAGATCGGCCGGCACAACCGTGATCCGAGTCGCCGATGTCATCGCCGCGCTCCGGAGCCTGGATCAGGCGCGATACAGTTTCGTCGCCGACGTGGGCGATAGCTGGTTCATCAGCCTCGAGCTGCGTGCCGATGTCTACCTGGCGGCCGGCTACTACTCGTCGATGGGGTTCGGCGTTCCGGCGGCGCTCGGCGCGGGAATCGCCGAGCCTGGCCGCCGGCCGCTGGTGATCGTGGGCGACGGAGCGTTTCAGATGACCGGGACCGAGCTCGCGACCCATGTCGACCAGGGCCTGCGCCCGATCGTCCTGCTCTTGAACAACGGGGGCTACGGCATGCTCGAGGCGATCGATCGCCCACGGCAATACTACGAGCGGCGCAACTGGGATTACCCATCGATTGCCAGGGCCCTGGGCGCGGAGGCTGAACGAGTCACAAGCGCCGGCGATCTCCGCGCGGCACTTCGCCGGGCCGAGGCCGCGCCGGGCGCCTACCTCATCGAGGCGCTGACCGCCAAGGACGACCTCTCGCCGGTCATGGCCCGCATCCGCAATCACATCACGTCGGCCTGGCAAGCCCCGGCCGCCCTCTGATCGGGAGCGACGATCTGACGCTGCCGAGAAGGAACCTCGCCCTTGCCGACATGGAAGGCGATTCAGTTGAGCCTGGGGTTGTCGGGGACGTGCTTGATGGGAATCACGGCCTGGATCTGCCGGCGGCCGACTTCGGTCATGGTTTCTTTCCAGAGCGTGTTCGCGTCCTGGTCGCCGAAGACGTGCTCGGAAGTGGCGGGCAGCACCAACCACGACCCTTCGGCCAGCTCCGTCTCGAGCTGACCGGCCCCCCACCCGGAATGGCCGACATAAAAGAGCGCCTGCCCTTCGTCCGAGGCAGCCAGGGATTCCATGGCATTCAGCTCGGTGGCGACGTAGAGGTCCTCGGTCACGAGGAGGTTGGCGTGCGGCCGCACGTCATGGAGGACCATCAAGGTACCGCCGATCGGGCCGCCGTGCCGCACATTCCCCGAGCGGAGGCATGGCGTCTCGCTGACCTGCCCCCAGACTTGCTGGAGCGGCATGCTCATCTCGCGGTTGATGATCAGCCCCAGCGCCCCCTCCTCGCCATGGGCGGCGATCAAGACGACCGTCCGCGCAAAGTTAGGGTCGAGCAGGCCCGTCGATGCGATCAGCAAGTGCCCCTGAAGTGAATCCATGTTCTCGACCTTGGTCAGCTCACGTGACGCAGGAGTTTGTCCTTAGTCCTTAGTCCTTAGTCCTTGGTCCTTGGTCCTTGGTCCTTTGTACCTGGCCCCGAGTGCAAAGACTAAGGACCAAGGACCAAGGACCAAGGACCAATAACCACTATTTCTTGAAATCCCCTGCGGTGACGATCGAGAGCTGCTTGGGATCGAGGTGATTGCGGAGTGCAGCCTCGACCACAGCGGGTGTGAGTGCCTTGATTTTTTCCTCCAGATCGGCCTGAAACCGCATGGTCCGGCCGACGAAAAGGTTTTCCGCCAGGATCATCGTGAGCATCATGTCGTTGGTGCGTTGAGTGTGCTGCTGCTGGATGTATCCTGTCTTGGCCCGGTCGAGCTCCGCGGACGTTACACCGTCCTTGAGCAGGCGGGCGAGCTCTTCCTCGACTCCCGCCACGACCTTGTCGACGTTGGTCGGGTTATAGATCGCGAGGACCATCAGGTCGGCTCTCTGATCGAGCGGGCTGGCGGCTAACATCGACATGGCGGTGTAGGAGAGCCCACCTTTCTGGCGCAAGCGATCGGCGATGCGGGACGAGAGAGCGCCGCCGCCCAGGATGAAATTGCCTGCCATTAGGGCGGGGTAGTCGGGATGGTCGTCCTTCATTGGAAGGCTGAGCGCCGCCAGGAAGACGGCATTGGCCTTGTCGGGCGTTGGAACGGTCTCGCGCTGGGGCTTCAAGTCGGCCTGGTAGGGCCGATCGATCCGCTCATAGGGCTTGTCGGACTTCCAGCCTTCGAATGTTTTGGCCAGGATCGGCAGGACCTCGGAAGGCTCGAAGTCGCCGATGATCACGAGCTCGCCGTGCTCGGCCCCGAGATAGTCGCGGTAGAGTGTTCGGACCTGGTCGAGAGTGACTTTCTTGAGGCGCTCGACACTCTCGTCGATGGTCGGCACGTAACGGACATCATCACTCTTGTACCGGGACAGCAGGCGCATGATGTGATTGAGACCCTGTCGGATGGGATCGGAGCGGCCCTGCTCGAGGTCAGCGGTCTGCGTGTTCTTGATCACCTCGAAGTCGCTGTCGGGGAGGGTCGGCTCGCGGATGATCTGGCGGAGGATTTCGAGCACGGGGGCGAGGTTGGCGCGCTTGGTCGCGATTGTGAACGTGACCGCGCCCACGTCGCCCCCCATGCCTCTCAACATCCGCAGGCCCATGCCGGTCCCGAGCCGGGCGAAGTTCTTGTCGAGCAGGTCCTTGATCTGCTGGTGGGTCAGGGTCTTGGTTCCGCGGGTCATCAGCTCCGGCAGGAAGCCGGCTGCGTCGGTCAGGCCCTTGAGGTTCTGAGCGTTGCCGTAGCGCAGGGTCAGACGCAGTTGGACGGACTCACCGCGCGTCTTCTTGGGCAAGAAGGCCACCTTGACCCCGGCAATGGGGTCGGGGCGCTGGAGCCGGGCCTCAATGGCCAGCGGCGCGACGTCGGAGGTCTCGCTCGAGATGCCCTTGGACGGGCGGCCGGTGTAGTCCGCGACAAGCTTGGCGATGTCGGGCACCGCCGGGATTGGGGTTCGCTCCGGCTTGGCCGTCGGGATGAAGAAGCCGACGGTCCGGTTGCTGGTGGTGAAATACTTGGCGGCGACCTCCTTGACCTGCGTGGGGGTCACCTGCTCGATGCGATCGCGGTTGAGGAAATAGAGACGCCAGTCTCCTTGGGCAGCCCACTCGGAGAGCTCGATCGCGATGCGGTTGGGATCGGCGGCGGCGAGCTCGCGATCCTTGATGATTCTCTGGCGGGCGCGATCCACTTCCGCCTGGGTGACCCCCGACCTGGCTACCTGCTCGACCACCGAGAGCATGGTGTCACGGACCTGTTCCAGGGTTGCCCGGTCCTTGGTGTTGACCTCGGCCATGATCTCGAGGGCCCCCGGGTCGTGGTACGCATGCGGATCGACGGTCACGCTCGAAGCCTTCTTGGTCTCGACCAGGGCCTTGTAGAGACGGCCAGAGGGCTCGGATTCGAGAATGTCGGCAACGATCTCCACCACGGGGAACTCAGCATGCGACGCGGCCGGTACGTGATAGAGCAGCCCGACCAGCCCGACGTCCCCCACCCGGCGCAAGGTGACCGTTCGCTCGCCGTCTTGTGGCGGCTCCTCGGTGTAGGTCTCCGGGAGCTTGCGGCTCGGTTTGGGAATCGAGCCAAAATACTTTGTAATATACTCAAGAGCTTTCTTTTCGTCGAACTTGCCGGCGACGACGAGCATGGCGTTGTCGGGCTGGTAGAATCGCTGGTAGAACGCCCGGAGATTGTCGACCGGAACGCGCTCGATGTCGGATCGGTTGCCGATGGTCGACTTGCCGTAGTTGTGCCATTCGTAGGCCACTGCGGTCATCCGCTGCGACAGCACCCGCTCGGGCGAGTTCTCGCCGGCCTCGAACTCGTTGCGGACCACCGAGAACTCGGTCGCGAGGTCCTCGGGCTTGATCGGGCTATTCACCATGCGGTCGGCCTCGAGGTGGATCGCGAACTCGAGGTTCTGATCGCTCGCGGGTAAGCTCTCGAAGTAGTTAGTCCGGTCGACCCAGGTCGAGCCGTTGAACTGGGCCCCGCGCTCCTTCATTGCGCCGGGGATGTCCGGGTGAGCCGGCGTTCCCTTGAAGACCATGTGTTCCAGGAGGTGGGCCATGCCCGTCTCGCCGTAGCCCTCATGCCGCGAGCCGACCAGGACCGTGAGGTTGACCGTGACCTTGGGGCGCGTCGGATCAGGGAACAAGAGCACGCGCAGGCCGTTATCCAGCCGGTACTCGGTGATTCCCTCGATCGATGTCACTTTCTGGGGCGCGGCGGCCCGGGCGCCGGACGTGAAGAAGACCAGGCTCAGCGCCGCGGCCCAGAGCCAAACCGACGCAGGGATGCGGAGACTCGATCTCATTGGAATTCCTCTTGCTGTCATAATGGGATGGAATCGCACGCGGGCCAGGCCGCGGCGCACGTCTCATTCCGTTGCGGCCGGGGTCTCGTGAAAGGAGATCCCCACGACCAGGCGAACATCGAGAATATGATGACCCGCGTCGTCGTAAACCGTGAACGGTCGCCCGCTGGTCGACGTGGCGATGAAATCCGGATGTCGGACGTAATAAGCCTGTCCGTCAGCCGTTCGGACGCTGAAGGGCTGGAATGGTTGCTGGTGCATCGCACTACGGATATCGTCGATCGGCATCATAGTCTCCTATCAGACCTTAAGCGTGGGTCGTGGACAAGCCCAGGTCGCCGAATCCTGGGGGCCGCGACAGGTAAGCGAGCGCTTCCTCGAGGCTGACCACGTCCGCGAAGCGGGCCTGGATGTCGAACAATGTCCACTCGTGGGCGAGCTCGGAACGGTCCTGGACGGCCTCGCGGACGATGATCGGGCGCAGCTCGTAGCTCTTGGCGTCGGTGGCGGTGGCCCGCACGCAAGCGCTGGTCGAGCAGCCAGTGATGATCAGGGTGTCGACGCGGCGCGCGATCAGATGGCCCAAGAGCGGCGTGCCCACGAAGGCGCTGGCGTGCTCCTTGGCGATCAAGTCGTCGTCGGTCTCTTGCATCGCGAGTCGCGAGTCGATCTGGCAGGCGCGGGAGTCCCAAGGGCGGAAGCCGGGCGAAGCATCGGCGGCGGTTTTCTTCCGGGGCCGGTCGGGATAGGGCGAGGTGGTGAAGATGACCGGGGCCCCTCGGGACCGGGCCGCCGACAGGAGGTGGTTGATCGCCAGGATTGCCGTCTCGAGCCGCGCCGAGCCGCCGGCATAGGCCGGGTCGGTCCAGCCGTGGGCCATGTCGATGACGATCAGGGCCGGGCTCGCGCCGAACCCGAACCGGTCCTGGAAAATCCCCCGGGCCTGGTAGAACGAATCGACCTCCGCCATCGCCACTCGAAGCGCCGTCAGTGCGTCCAAGGCAGGCTCCTCCCGCATCCTCCGCGATCAGGCCCACAAATGCGTTCTAAGACTTCGGCGATGCCGGCTCGGCCGGCGCTCCAAGAGCCTTGGCCTTCGGCGCTTTCTCCTTGGGTGACTCGTCCTTGGTTGACTCGTCCTTGGGCTGACCGGACGGTGGTGGGGCCAGCACTTTGACCGGCATCTCTTTCTCGGCGGCCGCCGCGCCCGACGAAGCGCCAGCTCTCGCTCGAACTCTGAGGATGATCTTCCCGTCCTTGATTTGAAGGCTCTCGATCTTGCGGATCATACTGGCGGCCTTTTCGTCCTCGTAGGCGTCTTTGGCCCAGTTGTGCTTCCGCAGCTCGGTCATCACCGGGTCGGGTGGCCGCTGGCCATTAACCTCGAACGAGTCGAGCGTGACGATCAAGACACCGTCCTCGAGCGACGCCTTAAGGCCAGCTTCGCCATTCAAGTAGCGTCCTTTGAACATGCCCAGTAACGGGATCTCGGCCAGGGCATCGCATGGGATGCTGACTTGCCCCTTGACCTGATCTCCCTCGACTTTGACGTGGATTTTCCCCTTGAGGTTGGGGTTTTCCTCGATCAATGCGTTGAGGTCATCGCTGGTCAGGACGAGGGGCTCGATCGGCGTTCCGGCCTTGGCGGCCTTGCGGAACGATTCGACTCGATCCTTGAGCGATTCACGCTGTTCGGCCGGCATCTCGACCTTGGGGAGCTCTATCGGCGCAGTGCCAGTGTACTGTTTAACCTGTTGTTCGGCGAAACGGTAGCCGACGTAGAGGATGACCGCGAAGAGGATCACCATGAGCACCGCCAGGATGCTCGCAATGATACACCCGTAGAAAAAGCATCCGCGCTCACGGGGTAGTGCCGCGGAAGGTTCGGGTGAGAATCTAGGGGCCTGGTAGAAATCAGGGTCGTTGATCGACATCAGATATTCACCCCACCTCGAAGTTGATTGACGGTCTTGGGCCGCACCAGTTCGCATCCCCGCGCGGGGCGTGCGACCCCCATTTTCCCGATCGGGCAGCAAGCCCAAGGCCGGCAATGGAACCGGCGTTCAGGTCCTTCCGCTCCGGTATTTGGTAGAATCTTCGGTCCCATGCATGAAATCTTTGTCGAACGGTGACGAATTGTCGAGTGGGCGCCCCGCTTTCGCATGTCCGATTGGAGGAGAATCGATGCTGGTCATCCGCGACCTGGTGAAGATCTACCCTGGCCCGGTGACGGCCTTGGCGGGGGTCGACCTGGACGTGCCCAACGGGATGTTTGGTCTGCTGGGCCCCAACGGAGCGGGCAAGACGACGCTGATGCGCATTCTGGCCGGCCTGCTCGAGCCGAGCTCGGGCACGGCGATGCTCGACGGCGAGCCGATGCTCGATCGTCCGGAGCGAATCTGGGGGCGGTTGGGTTACCTGCCGCAGGATTTCGGGTTCTTTCCCCACCTGACCGGCGAGAAAATGCTCCGATACCTGCTCCAGCTCAAGGGAGTCCGTGGGCGGAGTGGCATTCACGCAATTTGTCACGAGCTGCTGGAACGGGTGAATCTGTCGTTCGCGGCCCGGCGCAAGGTCAAGACCTACTCGGGGGGAATGCGTCAACGGCTGGGAATCGCCCAGGCGATTGCCGGCGACCCCCGGTTGATCATCGTCGACGAGCCGACCGCCGGGCTCGATCCCGAGGAACGCATGCGCTTTTACCGCCTGCTGTCGGAGCTGGCCGCGGATCGGATCGTTCTCTTGTCGACGCACATCGTCGAGGACGTGGCCGTGCTTTGTCCCCGGTTCGCGGTGATACGGGACGGTCGTCTGATCGCGTACACGACGCCGACCGAGGCCCACAAGGCCATCGAAGGGACGATCCATGAGGGGACGATCTCGGCCGATTCGTACCACCGCCTCCTGGCCGATCCCGAGCGGTGCGTCACGCAGGCCTATCTGGTGGAGGGCCAGAACCGGGTGCGCGTCTACCAGCCGGAGGGGGATCCGCCCGAAGGCTTCGTGGAAGTGGCGCCGACGCTCGAGGACGTTTACCTGGTCGCCATCAAGACCGGGCGGCTCGACGGCCTCGACCATGGGATGGCGCCGCGGCCGACCCCGGCCGGTGCTTCGAACAACGGTCCTGGCTCACCAGCGACGATCGCCGACCGAGGTGAGCGATGAGTGTGACTCTCGGCTCGAGCCTCGGCCGGTTCCGTACCGTGTTTGCCGGCGACCTCGCCTATCATTCCCGCCGCCCGCTGTTCATCGTCTGGGCCTTGATCCTGGGTTTGACCGCCTGGGGGATGTCAAGCGGGGCGATGCAGATCCGGTCCGGTAACGCGGCGGTGGGGGGGACCAAAGCCTATGTCACCTCCGAGTTCGCCGTGGCCATGCAGCTTGCGGTGGTGACGGTCCTCTTTTACGGCTTCTTCGTCTCGGTGGCCGCGGGAATGACGGTGATCCAGGACGACCAGTGGCGGCTGGGCGAGCTGATCCATGCGACGCCGCTGCGTCCGGGTGAGTACATCTGGGGCAAGTTCACGGCCGTGCTGGCCGGCTGCGCGCTGATCCTGGGCCTCCACCTGGCGTCGATGCTGTTTTTCAACCATGTGCTGCCCAACTCCGAGACCCAGGAGATGCGCGGGCCGCTCTTCGCGCTCAACTACCTGAGGTCCGCGCTCCTGTTCTCGATTCCGACGATCGTTTTTCTGGCCGGCATCTCGTTCTGGGCTGGTGAGCGGACGCGCCGGCCCGTGCTCGTCTCCGTCTTGCCGGTGGCGATTTTGCTGGTCGACATTTTCTTCTTGTGGGAGTGGTCGCCAAACTGGCTTGACCCTCGGCTCAATAACCTTCTCATGTGGATCGACGTGTCCGGGTTCCGCTGGTTGAACGAGACCTGGATCAAGGTCGACCGGGGCGTGAGCTTCTACAACAATGAGGCAATCCCGCCCGATCGAGGCTTCTTGATCAGCCGGGCGGTCTTCGTCGCCCTCGGGCTCTTCGCGGTGGTCCTTTCCGCGCGTCATTTCGCGGCGACGTTGCGCGGCGCGACCTCCCGGCGCGCCAGCCGGCGGATCGCAGGCACCAACCTAGCGGAGGTAATCTCGGCGATCGAGCCCCGGCCGACCCCGCTCGCCTCGCTCGGCATGACGACGGCGCGGCCCGGCCTGATCGGTGGTGCCTGGCAGGTGGCTCGAGTCGAGCTGACCGAGCTGCGCTCGAGCCCCGGCCTCTATCTTTTCGTCCCCCTGATCCTGCTTCAGACACTCGGCAATTCGCTCGTCGATGTTGGTTTCCTTGACACACGACTGTTGATCACGTCCGGCACGTTCGCCGTTCGCACGATGGCAACCCTGGCCCTTTTTCTCTGTCTGCTGCTTCTGTTCTATGCGGTCGAGTCGCTCGAGCGCGAACGAGTGACCCGGCTGGCCGCGATCGCATACGCCACGCCGATCCGCACGGGATCGCTGCTGTTGGGCAAGGGGGTCGCCCTGGTCGTGGTGGGTCTGGCGATCGCCTTGGCCGTCGCGCTGGCCGGGGTCATCATCCTGTTGATTCAGCAAAAGTCAGGCCTGGAGATTCGACCGTTTCTGCTGGTCTGGGGCTTGTTGTTGACACCGACGGTCCTGGTCTGGACGACGCTGGTGATCACGGTCCAAACCATCACGCAGAACCGCTATACCACGTACGCACTGGGCCTGGCCGTCCTCGGTTTCACGGGGTATCGCCTGCTGACCGATCAGATCAACTGGGTCGGCAACTGGCCGCTCTGGAACGCGGTCCGCTGGAGCGACATCAGCGTGCTCGAGCTGGACCGCAGGGCCCTGGTCCTGTCCCGGCTCATGGCCGTGGGCTTGGCGGTCTTCCTGGTGGTGCTGGCATTGGCTTGCTTTCGTCGCCGCGAGTGGGACGCAACCCGCGTCGTCCACCGGCTAAGCCCGCGGTCTCTCGCCCTCACGTCGTTACGGATGGCTCCGTGGATGGTGCTCCCCCTCTTCGCGGGCATCTGGCTGGCGCTCGAGGTGAGCTGGGGCCACGACGGCGGCGCGGCCAAGAAACAGGAAAAGGATTACTGGCGCAAGAACATGGCAACCTATCGCGACGCCAAGATTCCCGATCTGAAGCACCTCACGCTCGCGCTCGACCTGTATCCTGAGCGGAATCGGTATCACGTCTCGGGGAAATACGACCTGATCAACGCGGGAGACCAGCCACTGGACCAGGTTCTTTTGACCGCCGCACCGCATTGGGAAAAGCTGTCCTGGTCCATGGGTGAGGAGCCCTACTCCCCCAAGAACAGCGCGGGGCTCTATGTCTTCACGCCGCCGAAGGGCGCTCTCGCTCCAGGAGAGATGGTGCGGATCGGGTTCGAGCACGAGGGGACTTATCCTCGGGGAATCAGCAAGAAGGGGGGCGGTGCATCCGAGTTTATCGTCCCTTCGGCCGTGGTCTTGACGAGCTTTAGCGGCAGCATCGCGCCGGTCCTGGGTTACGTCGAAGCAGCCGGCATCGACGACGAAAATCGGCACGACCCCAAGGAGTACCGCGACGATTTCTACAAGGGACAGACCGACTCGTTCGTTGGCACTCGCGCGCCGTTCACGACCAAGATCACGATCACCGGCCCGGCCGACTTCACGATCAACTCGGTGGGGACCCAGACGGCTGACACCGTCAAGGATCGCCGGCGCACCGTCGTGTGGGAGAGCGACCATCCGGTGAGTTTCTTCAACGTCATTGCAGGCCGGTGGCAAGTCGAACGCGGTGAAGGCACCGCCATCTACTACAACGCTGCCCATCCTTACAACATCGTCGAGATGCGCGAGTCGCTCGATGCGGCGCGCCGCTATTACTCCGAGTGGTTTTACCCCTATCCCTGGCGCGAGCTGAAGCTCTCTGAGTTCCCGAACCTGGCGAGTTACGCCCAGGGGTTCCCGACCAACATCACGTTTTCCGAGGGGATCGGCTTCTTGACCCAGAGCAGCCCGGAGATCCACGCGGCCTTCGAGATCACCGGCCACGAGGCGGCGCACCAGTGGTGGGGCAACATCCTGACGCCGGGCAAGGGGCCGGGAGGCAACATCCTCGCGGAGGGGACGGCCCACTTCTCGACGATCCTGCTCGTCGAGCAGGCCAAGGGTCTCAATGCCCGGATCGATTTTTGCAAGCGCCTCGAGGCGAATTACGCCAGGGACCGACAAGTCGACTCCGAGCGTCCCATGGTCAAGATTGATGGTACCAAGCCCGGCGATACGACGGTGACTTACGACAAGGGAGGCTGGGTTTTCTGGATGCTCTTGAACCAGATGGGGCGCGACCGAGCCCTGGCCGGCATGCGAGCGTTCATCAAGACCTACCACGGCAACTCCGACCATCCGGTGCTCCAGGACTTCCTGGCCTCGATGCGCCCCTTCGCGGCTGACGCGGCGGCTTTCGACGCCTTCACTCACCAGTGGTTCTTCGAGGTCGTCGTTCCCGAATATCGTCTGCACGAACCGAGGAAAACCGTACACGGGCAGGACTGGGACGTGGCAGTCCGGCTCGAGAACGTCGGGACCGGCGTCATGCCCGTCGACGTCGCCGCCACGCGCGGGGAGCGATTCGCCAAGGACGGATCGCCCTCAACTGAATACCGCGAGGCGCGCGCGACCGTCACACTGGGCAAGGGTGAGTCGCACGACGTCGTCATCCCCTGCCCCTTCGAGCCCGAGCGGATCGTGGTCGATCCCGACGCCAAGATCCTCCAGCTTCGTCGGAAGAGCGCGGTGGCGAAGTTCTGATCGACATAGCACACCCTCCCCACTCAACCCGACTCAGACGAACTTGGTGGTGCCGGGCACCGGAATGGGGGGCATGGCCAGCGGACCGAATTCGTACTTGGGAGGGGTCAAGTCTTCCGTGGAATTGAGTACCATGTTCGGAGTGAGGACCTGACCGGTGTAGGCGGCCGTGCGGCCCATCAAGGCAAGCAAGGTGCTCCAGGCCGCTTTCTCGCCATTGTTGATCGGCTTGCCGGCCCGGATGGCGGCGAACATCTCATCGTGCTCGACTTGATACTTGTCCGTCTTGGGACCGCGATAGCGCCATTTGTTCGCGCCGGTGATGGTATTACCGAAAACGTCCGCCGTGCCCTTGGTACCAAGGATGTAGTCTTTGGTCTGGGTGGGTGTATTTTCCCAATGGCGACAGTGGTGGTAGCCGCGGACGTTGTCGGGATACTCGTAAACGACCGAGAAATGATCCCAGATATTGCCGTACTTGGCGTCGGTTCGGGACTGACGGCCACCGATACCCCAGCAGCGGACCGGCAGCTTGTCACCCATGACCCAGCCCATGGTGTCGATGCCGTGCACGGCCTGCTCGACGATGTGGTCGCCCGAGAGCCAGCCGTAGTAGTACCAGTTGCGCATCTGGTACTCCATGTCGGAGGAGCATCGCTCTCGGATCTTGCGCGGGTCCCAGACTCCGTGCGAGTTGTAGGTCGTCTCGATGGCGACGACGTCGCCGAACTTGCCGTCGCAGACCTGCTTCATGGTCTCACGGCGCGGGCCGTCGTAACGCCAGCAGAAACCGTTGACGAGGGAGAGGTTTTTGGCCTGGGCATCCTTGCAAGCCTGAACGAACTTGCGCAGACCGGGCCCGTCGACCGCCATGGGCTTCTCGACGAAGGCGTGGACGCCCTTCTCGACGGCGTAAGCGAGGTGAAGGGGCCGGAAGTGCGGAGGTGTCGTCAGGAGGACGACGTCGACCTGGTCGGTGACGTGCTTGTAGGCGTCGAAGCCGGCGTACTGGCGATCCTTCGGAACGTCGACGCGGGAGGCGACCTTCGATCCCTTGAGCTCGGAGAGGCTGTCGTCGAGCCGATCCTGGAAGGCGTCGGCCATCGCGACGAGCTTGGTGCCGGAGTCGGCGGTGAGCGCCTGCTCCGCCGCTCCGCTGCCCCGGCCGCCGCAACCAATCAGGCCGACCTTGATCGTGCCGCTGCCGGCCGCATGAACGAGGGGAACCGCCAAGCCGGTCACCACCGTCGCGGCGGTCGCCGCTCCCACCATCGCGGTCGTCGAGCCCATCAGGAAATCGCGACGCGAGCCGGCGAGGGAAGATGCAGGAGTCGATTCGGTGGGATTCGTTGATTGAGGTCGGTCAGTCACGGCAGGATCTCCTGATTGAGCTGCGTTCGAAGCAGAAACTCGCCGGGTTTCGACGCGCTTCGCTGGACCGATGCCTCAGACATTCCACTCCACTGGCCAGTGGCCAGAAGAAAATGGCATCGCGAAGCCACATCCGTTCCCGGGAGCGCGGTCGGGTGAGCAAACTCATTCTATCCTGATCGCCCGCGTCTTACCATGCATCAGCGCCTCGCCGGTCCTCCCCGATCACCCGCGTCAAGAAAAAGACGACGAGACTCTTGCAATTACCTACGAGTGTCGGCACAATAGCTGACAAGTGTAGGTAACTTTCCTCGACGACCACAAGGAGGGGAGATGACCAGGCCTGAGACACCGCGAGCGCCCGCTCCGCCACCGCTCTCGGAGGCGCAGATGGAGATCATGAACGTGGTCTGGGAGCAGGGTGAGTCGACCGTGAGCGCGGTCTGGAAGGCGATTGCGGCGCAACGCCCGGTGGCCCGGAACACGGTCCAGACCATGATGGTCCGGCTCGAGGAGAAGGGTTGGCTACGGTGCTCGGCCGAAGGTCATGCATTTCGCTATCGGGCCGTGAAACCGCGCGAGGACGTCCTGGGCGGAATGGTCGAGCGTCTGGTCGACTCGGCGTTCGGCGGCTCGGCCGAGGGGTTGGTCCTGGCGCTCCTGCACGGTCGCGGGGTCACGCCCACGGAAGTTCAGCGCATCCGGCGGATGATCGACGAGGCCGAGCAAGAGACGAAGACCAGGAGGGCCGAGCGATGAACAGCTTCAATGGCGTTGCCCTGTTCGATTCGAGCCTGGCACTGGCCGCCAGCGTGCTGGGGCAGGCGACCATGGTGATCGTGGTGGCAGCCATCCTGACAGTGAGCTTCCGTCGCAACGCGGCGGCGCGGCACGGTGTCTGGCTCTGCGCGCTGGCCGGCGTCCTGCTCAGCCCGGCGCTGGCCCTGGTCGTCTCATCGACGGGCCTGGCCGTGGTGACCATCCCAAGCCATGTCCTGCCGACCCGCCCCGCGCCTGAGGCGGGCGGCTCGATCAAGCCGATCATCGACGCACTCGAAGACGATGCCGAAGGGCCATTTCAAACGGTGGGGCACCCACAGTCAGCCGGCTTGACCGTGGCGTCGCCGTCCGAAAATGCGGACGATTCGCGGGCTCGGAGTCGCGAGCTTCGGCATCGGCTCGCGGAGGCACAGGCCCACTCCAGGGCCAGGAAGTGGGTTTCCTCACTCGGGTCGTGGCGGCTCGCCGCCGGCCTGATCCTCTCGACCTGGGCGCTGGGCGCTTTGGTGCTGCTGGGGCGGTTGTTCCAGGGCCACCTGGTCTCACGACGATTGCGCCGGACCGCCCTCCCGATCGACCAACAAAGGTGGAACGATCTCTTGTCGCGGGTCGCGGATACGCTGGGCTTGCGCAGGGAGCAGCTCCCGCCGATCGCCGCGCTGCCGGCGCTCGGGGAGCCGGTGACCGCGGGCGTGCTCCATCCGATGGTCTTGACCCCCGAAGTATTGCTTCGAACGTTCACGGAACAACAGCTTCTCGAGGTCTTGGTCCACGAATGTGCCCACGTGATCCGCCGTGATCCGCTGGTGGGGCTGTTGCAGCGGCTGGCCGAGCTGTTGTTCTGGCCGCACCCGCTGGTCCACTTCATGAACCGACGGCTTTCGCAGGCACGCGAGGAGGTCTGCGATGATCACGTGCTGCGCGCGGGGGACCCGATCGGTTATGCCCGCACCCTCCTTGCGGTCGCCGAGGCGTGCCAGGCACGGCAGCCATCGTCGTCGCTCGTCACCTGCCTGATTACCCCACACTGGACACTTGAAGCCCGCGTGGCGGGACTGCTCGACCCGAGGAGGATACCGATGACGACGATCCATCGCGGAGTGCTGAGCGCGGTTGCGGCCATTCTGTTGACCACCGGGCTGGCTGTTGCGGGCGTGCGGGTGGGCGAACCCGCGGGCAGGCCGCAGGAGAAGCGTGCCGCGGCCGCGCCACTCGATCCATTCGACGCCATCGAGATGCTCGGCGTGGACAGCCCGCAAGAGAAGCGTGCCGCGGCCGCGCCGCAGGCCAGGCCCCAGCGTCGCCCGGAACAGACGCAGATCAACGGCGTGGCCGTCGACGAGGCCGGACGGCCCGTCGCCGGCGCGGTCGTCCGGGTCATCGGCCGGAGGGAGACCTTCGCCACGGCCAGCGGCTCGGATGGAGCCTTCACCGTCGTCGTGGACGAGCCGGGCCTCCATTTTCATCTGCTGCACGCCTCGGCCGGCGAGGGGGCCACGCAGGGCCTCGTTCATTTCCCCGAGACGATTAATCAAGCTGAGACGACGGTCAAGGTCGTACTCAGGCCGGCGAGGTCCTTGACGGTCCGCGTGACCGACAAACAGGGAGCCGCGGTTCCGGACGCGTGGGTCGAGGTCCCGGTCGAAAGCAACACGGTCCTATCGTTGATGTTCTTCCCCTTGTTGCTCGCACAAACCGATACGCAGGGGCTTGCCCACCTGCGCGTCCCCGCGGATGCCCGAGTGCTCAACGTTGTCGCGCTCAAGCCGGGATTCGGCCTCGACTATTACGAAGCCTATCGCACTGTCGGCAGGCCGTACAATAGAGAGGTCTTGCCGCTCCCCGAGACCATCACGCTGGTCCTTGCCGGCGCGCGGACCGTGAAGATCCGCGCGCTCGACTCGGCCGGACAGCCCGTCTCCAACTTTGAGCTCTGGCCGTGGCAGATCAGCGTCAGAGGAAAGATAGCCAGCATTCACACCGGCAACTCTCCCGTCCTTCGGGTAAAGACCGACGCGCAAGGCATCGCGGCGTTCGACTTCCTCCCCGAGCAACTGCAATTCGCCGTGTTCTCCATCTGGTCCTTGGAATTCATTCCGGAATCCGTTCCGATCAGCATCTCGTCCGACGATATCGGGCAGCCGACGATTCGCCTGCTTCGGAGTGTGCCGGTGGCCGGCCGGGTGATCGGGGCCGATGGACAGCCCATGTCAGGCATTCTGCTCCAAGCCGACCCCCGTGGTTTGTCCAGCGCGTACACGACCAGTGAGCCTCATGCACGAACCGGGGCGGACGGCACGTTCCGGTTCAGGGTGCGGTCGGAGATGCCCTTCATGATCGCCGCGGTCGACGAACAATGGGCAGCCCCGAGCAAGACGGGCATTGTCACTCGCAAGGGGCAGCCGATCGAGGGGATCGAGTTTCGACTCGGCCCCGGGACGTTGATTCGCGGGCGCGCCACCGTCGGCCCGCAGCACCGACCCGCGGCTGATCAAGTCGTCTCGCTGATCGAACAAGGGCCGCTCGTGAACTCCTTTACCGGACCAGGGCAACCCATCGGCAATGACGTTCGCCTGCAACTGACCCGCCGGACCATGACCGACTTGGAGGGACGCTATCAATTCCGCGTGGGGGCGGGCGAATACTCGCTCTCCCTGCCACCCATGATCCAGCCGCCGGTGAGCTTCAAGATCGGCGATGAGCCAGAGATCGTGCGAAACTTTGACATCGAAAGGCCCTCGGTCTTGCAACTGACCGGCCTGGTTGTTCGAAAGGTGCCGGGTGACCAGCCGGTCGCCGGTGCGATCGTCGAGGGCCAACATTACGGCACGCGCAGCGTCAGAAGCAGGTTCAATGTGATCGCGGATGCGCAAGGTCGATTCCGCACCGAGCGCTACCGCGACCCGATGATGGTCGTGGCCCGAAGCCCGGACGACACGCTGGCCGGTCTGACCTTCATCTCCGCGGATGACAAGGATGCTCGGGTCCCCATCTCCGCGGCGGCGACAATCCACGGCCGAATCACTTACCAGGATGGTAAGCCGTTCGCCGAGAAGAACGCGGGTTGTCGCATTGTCGGGGACCCGCCGAATCAAGCCGAAGTCAAGGAGCCGTCACCTGGGATCACTCGCCGCGTGCAGACCGATGTGGACGGCCGCTATACCTTCGTGGGCATCCCGGTCGGCACGCGATGCACGCTCGCCGGCAGACTGAAGATCGGCGAGACATGGCTTCTGGACACCACTGACATCACGGTGACCAAGCCTGGTCCGATCTCAGCGCCCGACCTGGTGCTCAAGCCCCTGCAACAGGCTTCAGGAAAGGCTGAATAGCGAATCGCAATATCGCGAACTCGGACTCAAAACAGCCCCGCAATCGGCTCTCCGCGGTAGACAAAGTGCGGCCGATCCTGGGCGTCTTGCCACGCGACCGTGGACGGCAATCCCAGCGCCCGATAGATCGTGGCAGCCAGGTTCTCGGGCGTCTGGGGGTCCGAACGGGGAAAGCCTCCGATCTTGTCGGACGAGCCGACGACCCGGCCGCCGGCCACTCCTCCACCCGCGAAGAGCACGGTCTGGACCTTGCCCCAGTGGTCCCGGCCGGGGAGCTTGTAATACTGGGGCAACGACGAGATCCGCGGCGTCCGGCCGAACTCGCCGGCCATGACAATCAGCGTCGAATCGAGGAGGCCGCTCTGATGCAGGTCGTCGAGCAGCGCCGACAGGGCCTGGTCCGTGGGTGGGAAGAGCTTCTCCTTCAAGTGGGGAAACATGTTGCCGTGCGTGTCCCAGGTCTCGTTGTTGCCCAGGTTCACCTGGACCAGGTTGACTCCCGCGTCAACGAGCCGGCGGGCCATGAGCAACGACCAGCCGAAGGCGTGACGGCCGTAACGGTCGAGCAGCTTGGGATCGGTGTCAAGTACGTCGAATGCCGCCTTGACCTTCACGTCGGTCAGCATTGCCAGCGCCGTCTGGCGGTACTGGTCAAACGGCTCGTTTTTTGCCAGGGAGTCGAGCGCGGCCCGCTGGTGATCGATGCATTGCAGCAGCCTCAGCCGCCCGGAGAGTCGGGGGCCGGAAAAACCCTCGGGCAAGCTCAGGTTCGGCGCCTGGAAGTGCTTCGTCCTGGGCGGCACGGGACGCTCTTGGTGGTCGAATTCGAACGACGGATAGGCCCCGTACGCGGTCGGATCGAATGGCGAGGCATCGATGAACCAAGGGTCGCGCCGCGGCCCCATCAGGCCGGCGAACTGGCCGGGAATGATTCGCCCGGTGTTGTGAATCAGCCTCTCGGGCAGGACCACGGCCGGGGGTAGGTTGTTGCGCGGCGCGGTCAGAGCCCCTCCAACCGCGGCCATCGACGGCCAGTCGCCGGGCAGTGGCTGATTGGGGTCGAACCCCGCAGGGAGATCCGACCGGCCCGTCAACATGATGTGGTGACCGGCCGAGTGGTCGTTCGAGCCGTGCGAGAGCGACCGGACCAATGCCCAGAGATGGCTCCGCTGCGCCAGCAAGGGGAGATGCTCGCAGATCTCGATCCCAGGCGTCTTCGTGGCGATTGGTCGAAACTCACCGCGGATCTCAGCCGGAGCGTCCGGCTTGAGGTCGAAACTCTCTAACTGCGACAATCCTCCCGAAAGGAAGATGTAGATGACCGACCGGGCCTTGGGGGCGATCCGAACCTCGGAATCGCGAGCACCAGCAGATGCCGGAGGTGCGTCTCGGCGCGCGGCCGCCCCCAGCGCGCGGAGCGGCTCCAGATGGTTCATCCCCAGTCCCAGAAGCCCGATCGCCCCGGCCTGGAGCGCGGCCCGACGGTCCAGCCGGGGATGCCGGGGTCCGTCGCACGACCACCAGGTTTGCCGAGAGTCCACCGCTCATCCCCCGCGTACCATAAGCCTCTTGACGTCCGTTTGTTAAATAGAAATTAAACCATAATTTGACAGCCAAGGCAATGCTTTCTCATCAGTCAATCAGCGGTTGAGTGCTCCGAAGATAGGCGAACAGGTCACGGACCTGCTGGTCGCTCAGGTCTTTGAGCAGACCTTCGGGCATGATCGAGCTCGTGGTGAGACGGATCGCGTCGATCTGGTCACGAGCCAGGGCGATCTCCTTACCGTCCCCGCCGCGCAGGACCACGACGTTTTTATCCTCCTCGACCAGCACGCCCGAGAGCACCCGGCCGTCGGTCATGGCGACGATTCGAGTGGGGTATCCCTCGCGGATCTCGGCGCTCGGGTTGACGATGTTCAGGAGCATGATCTCGAGGTCATCGCGGCGGTACGTCGTGAGGTCGGGCCCAACCTTTCCCCCCGTGCTGAACAGGGTGTGACAGCGGCCGCACTGCTGGTCAAAGATCTGTTTGCCGGGCTTGGGGACTCCGGTGCCGGCGCGGATCAACATCGCCAGGCGGTCGATCCGGGCGTGGAGCTCGGCTGAACTGGCGGGCTTGATCGGCCCGAACAGCCTGGTCGCAAGGGCATCGATTCGGGAGTCGCCCAGCAGGAGGAGCTTTTCGACGACCTCACGAGGGACCGTGTGGGAATCGATGGCCCGGGCCTCGATCGCCTCGAGAAATTGTGCGGCCCACGTGCGGCGGGCCGCGAGCAAGCTCTGGGCGGCGGCAACCACGTCGTCGGACATGTTTGCATAAGCCTTGAGCACCTCGACGGCGATGGCGGGGTCGTCGTAACCGCCCAGGGCGGTCAAGGCGGTCGTCCGCAGGGCGTTATCGGACGACTGGCAGGCGAGGCGGAGCACGACCGGAACACAGCCCGGCCGGCGCACCTCGCCCAGGATCTGGAGGATCTGGAGCTTTTTGGTCCGGTCGGCTCGCTCGTCAGCCAGCACGCGCAGGGCTTCCGCCACCGCCTCGGGTTTACCCTGTCTCAGGCCGAGCGTGATCGACTGCCCACTGTACCGCGCCAGGGCGTCGAGCAGCTTCGGCGGCAGCCCGGCCAGCGAGCGGCCCGCGTAGGCCGCCTCGAACCCCACCATCAGACGCTTGATGTGATCCGGGCCCGGTGCCAGGGCCAGCAGTCGGGCGCAATTCGTCAAGTCCTGCCTCGTCCCGGCCGCGGCGAACCGGCGCATCAGCCGTTCCACCACGGTCGCCCGCACGATCGGCAGGTCCCAGATTGTGCGGTCCAGGAACAGGGCCAGCACGGCCTCGGGGTCGGTTGCGACCTTTGCTTCGAGGGCCCACCAGAGCAAGAGCGGTAAATGGATGTCCGATTCATCTTCGCTCCGCGCCAGCAATGCCCGGACGATCGGCAGGGCATCGCGCGCGGGGAGGCGCTTCGCCGAACACGCGAGCTGACTGCGGACCTCGACGTTCGGCTCGATCGCGGCGCGCCGGGCCAGCGCCGTCGCCACCGGCGGTGAAACGCGGGATGCATCACACGAGAGCCGCGCCGTCCAGAGCCGCACGTGGGGGTCGGAATGGTCGAGCGTTTTCAAGGCTGCCGGCTCGTCCAGCCGGCCGACCAGGTTCAAGGCCCAGAGTGCCTCGAGGGCGAGCTGACCGGTTTCTTGTGCGATCAGGCGCCTCAGATCCGGCGCGATGGACGGGTCTTTGCGGTCGGCGATCAATCGCAGCACGGTCTGCCTCGTCCACTTGTTGGGATCGGCCAGCAGCTTCACCAGATCGAGCGTGGTCAGGCGAGACAGGTCGGAGGGTTTTGCGGAGGAAGAGGGCTCGGCAGCCCGGGCCTTGAGCCGGTAGACACGCCCATGGTCAGGATCGATCTGCCCCTCGTGGTTGCGGTAGTGGTTGACCTGGCGGTCGTACCAATCGGCGATGTAGAGGGCCCCGTCCGGGCCGAGCTTGATGTCCACCGGCCGGAACCAACGATCGTCGCTCGAGACGGCCAGGCCGACATCCTGGGTCTGGAGCGAGGATCCATCGGGGCTGATCCGGCTCATCACCACGTGGTTCAGCAAGGGCGCGACGCCGAATAACAAGCCGCGGTACTGCCGGGGCAGCGTGTCGGCCTCGTAGATGACGAACGTGTGCGTGAACCGGGGTACGCGGTTATGTTTCATCGCGGGGAAGTAGCCGAACGCGTAAGGGTTCGACAGCGGCCCGTGCTTGTTGAACCCCTTCTGGTAGTATGCCCCCTGCACGTAGTGGAACCCGCGTGTGTCGCCTCCATTGTGCCCTGAGTAGATGCGACCCCTGGCGTCGATCTCGACGCCGAACGCGTTGCCGCCCCCCTCGGCGAAGACCTCATAGCGGCGCGTCTCGGGATGATACCGCCAGATCAGTTGTCCCATCGAGTGGACGGGCTCCTTGCCCGCATCGAGGCCGGGACGAGTCACGTGGCCGGTGACGGTCGATCCCTGGGCCGCGTAAAGCCAGCCGTCCGGGCCCCACCGCAGGCTGTTGACCACGGAGTGCGTGTCCTCCAGCCCAAAGCCCTGGAGGTGGACCTCGGGGTCGCCGTCGGGCACGTCGTTGTTGTCGCGGTCCGGGTAGAACAAGAGGTACGGCGGATTGAGCACCCACACGCCCCCCCTGCCCCGCGCCACCGACGTGGCGATGTTCAGGCCGTCCAGGAACGTCTTGTGCCGGTCGTAGACGCCGTCGCCGTCGGTATCCTCGTGGATCGTGATCTTGTCCTTGCCGCGGAAGTGGTGGGGAGGGGGCGGCGGGACCTTGTCATAGACAGCGCGCCAGACCCCGTCGCGGCTGACCATCTTCAGGCCCGCCGGAAAAGGATACTGCAGGTACTGAACGACCCAGAGCCGCCCTCGCTCGTCGAACGAGATCGAGACCGGCTGGCGCACGTCCGGCTCGGCCAGGACCAGCTCGAGCTGAAGGTCGCCGGGAACCTTGAAAGACGCCAGGGCAGCGCGGGGTGAAAGCGGGCCCTGGCCCCGATCAAAAGGGGAGCGGGTCTCCTGCGACACGGCCGCGCTTGGACCGGCGGCGCCGGGGGTCCTGGCCTTGTGGGCCGCCTGCGATGGCGGCTGCCGGTCGAGCGCCCAGAACACGGCGTTGCGGAGCAGCCGGCGGAACGAAGGGTTCGCGAAATCGGCGGGGTGGCCCAGCGAGGTGTAGAAGACGCGCGACGAGCCGTTCCGGTTGACCCAGGCGACCGGCTCGGGCGGTTGGCCAGGGATCGTTCCCCAGAGGAGCGCCCGCGCTTTGGCGGCCAGAGGGCCCGTCTTGTACAGCGAGCCCTCGCTTGTGAACGGAGTCTCGACCTCCCGGACGATCGGGTGGGTCTGATCGCCCGATCCAGGTGAAATCACGGGATGACGATCGTTGGGATAGTGGTTGGTGTAGTGGCCTCCCAGTACATCGGGATCGAACGACTTCCATTCGACATGCCCCGCGGGCGCCTTGCCGCGGGCGTCGAAGGCATGGCAGGCGGTGCGGATGCCCACCAGCGGCTTACCCGCATCAACGTATTTGCGAATGATCGCCATCTGCTCGGCCGTGGGCGCGCGGCGGCGGACGCTCAAGACCAGCAAGTCCGCATCCGCCAGCGCTAGGGCCCCGGGAAAGTCGTGGGGCGTCTTGGGGTCGGCGATCGCGAACGTGCAGCGAATGCCGAGCGGCTCGAGCTCCTTGGTCGCGAAGGCCGGCAAGGTTGCTTCGGTCTTGTACTCGTCCTCGCCGATCAAGAAGACGGCGCGGGGGCGGTCGTCAGGCTGGAACCGGAACGCGGGCCCGCCCGTCAGGTCCGTCGAGGTGATCGTCGCTGCCACGTACTTCTCAATGTGCTCGACGATCCGGTTGGTTCCCTCGAAGTGGCTGACGTACGGCCATGTCCGCGAGTTGTACATCGTGTCGGTCAAGTCGCGGACCAAGACGACGTTCTTGCCGTGACTGGCCATCTGGCGCAGGCCGAACGGCCGGCCGAGGACGCACATATTGGTATGAACGCCCATGAGCATGACGTTGGTGATCCCGCGGCTCTCCAGCAGGTTCCAGATCTCGGCGCCCGAGTCGCTGATCGCGTCCTCGTCGCGGATTTCGATCGCGGCGATCTGGGATTTCCAGGGCGATCCTTGGGGGCACTGAGGCCCGTCGTCGCAGCCGCCGTCGGACTGGTCGATCGGGTAGATCCCTTTTTCCTCGGCGGGGATCTTGTTGCACCACTCGCCGATGTGTTCCGGCAGGTTCGTGGCTTTGGGGGCGTTCTGCGCCCGGTTCCGCGCGGGGTGATTTTTATAGGCGTCCATGCAACTGCTGGGGGCGTGGATGATGAGCACGCCCCTGGCCCGCGCCGCGGCGATCGCTCGGTTCATGACGGGGGCCAGCTCGGCGACCCGTCGCGTGGCACCTTGGCACCAGTGCTGGTTCCACATGTCGCAGATGATGATGGCCGTTTGCGTGGAGTTCCACTGGAGGATTTTGTCCTTGACGACGAACGGGGCCGCAGCTTTACCCTTCGCGTCCGCCGCGGGTTCTCGCACTCGGGCATGCAGGAGCAGTGGCTCTCTTGCCTTGCCCTGGGGCTTCTCCTGGGCCTGAGCCACCAGTGCCAGGCTCACGGCACCGATCCAGAACGCCGCTCTGCTCCCACCTCGCCAGATGAAGCGCATCAATCGGCCCCCTTGCTCCCGAAGGAATCACCGGCGGCTAGCGCCGTGCCGCTCACGACCGGAACTCCTCCTTGGTTCGCCTGTGTTTAACACTCGCTTAATAATCTACTTCTCGCAGAGAATGAATGCCACACCATCGATCAGCTTGTCCACCGGCGCGGCGGGGTGCTGCCCACCGTCGGTGTCCATTCCCGCGGCGACTTCCTTCACGGGACCTTGGCGTCACGTTCGTCAAGTCGACGTTCGATGTCCACCATTTGTTCCTCGAGGTCGACGTGTTCCCGGCCCGCCGTGAATTCCTTGAACATCGCGCGGGCCGCTTGCAACTGGACGGACTCACTCTGGGCCTCTGTCGCCAAGAGCGCAATCCGGTCAGCGGCCTTGGTGAGCTTGCGGGCGAAATGGCCGACCGCGCGGTCGAGGGTGCGGCGGCGAACTTCCTGGACCGTCAACCTGTATTCTTTGGTTTTTCTCCAATTATAACACGTCCGTTCGCAAACTCCGTTCTTCTTGGCCCAGACCGAGGCTCTCTGGCCAGTGGCCATTGCCACTGCGAACTGGTACTGCTGGTCTGGGATTTGCTGTTCCTCTGGCATTGTCGTCTCTCCGATGTTTGTGCAAGTTTATTCGAGGCTCGTCGGGAAGAAGAACGGAGAACGGAGAACGGAAAGAAGACCGGACTCTTGCCGGTTCTCCGTTCTCAGTTCTCGGTTCTCGATTCGTCGGGAGTTCACGGGTCAAAAGTTTGCCGAATTTTGCTTAAAATTGCCGAAAATCGCGATGGTGACGGCCAGTCTTTATGCCGTAAATCGTTTGTAATCAGACATTTCCGTCGAATGAGCTGTCGCAAATCGGTGTCAGGCGTGAAAACCTTGGTTTTGTGTGATCAAATGTCGAGCACGAAATCTTCAATCCTGAACACGAAATCCTCGATCCGGAATCCTCATCTGGTGAAGGGGCGATCATTAGAAAAGCCTCGAAGCATGGACCGAGGTAAGGTTGGACGCGGACACGCTGACCTCCGGGAGTGCGTCGCGAATGCCGCCGCGGAGCGCGTCGATCAAGTCTTCTTCGGGATGGCCGTCGGCCGGCTCGTCGATCCACTCGCCGCGGCGGCGCTTGCGGCAGTAGTTGCGGAACGCGTCCTTCAGTTTCGCGCACCGCGGGTGGATCAAGAGGTTGCCGGAGTCCAGGAGCAGCTCGATGGTGTCGAGCCCGTCCAGGACCGGGTGAAAAGGCCAGCGGGCGACGATTCGTGAGCCGAAGATGCGCTCGTACTCGCCGTAGGCGGCCGGGCCGAGCGACGATCGAGCCGTCGCGGCCGGGTCGAGGCGGACGCGGTCGATGCGGCCGCGACAGGGGAGCTCGCCGGCCATCGCTTCGATGGCGCGGGCGTTTTTCTGGCTGAAGACATCAAGGGCGAGGTAATCGGCGAACACGGTCACGCGGGGCCGGTCGCCGGCTGGATTGGAGCGGACCTGGAAGAACACCGCCGCGGTGTGGCGCGACGTGCCGGCGTCGATGGCGCAGCGGACGTGGTATCCGGGATGGTACTCGGCCTCGACGGAGACGTGGCGGGCCGGGTCGAAGATGGCGAACCAGACACCCTCGCTTGTCTCGAGGAACTCGGCGTAGATCTCCTGGCGGCCCAGCCTGGTGTTTTCATACAAGCCGACGATCTGAGTGATGAACTCTGGTGGCAGGTGGGCCTGGTTGGCGTAGGTGGTTTCGGTGGTCTGGACGGTGGACGCCTCGGTGAGGATGCGTCTCAAGACGGCGACGCGGCGCGGGGTGGTGGTGATCAAGGCCTGGGGATTGGTGCCGGCGCGGAGGGCCAGCATGGCGAGGTCCCAGGTCGATTCGGCTCGCTGCCAGCAGGCGAGCTCGTCGGCCCAGAGGGTGTCGACATTCAAGCCGCGGGCGCGTTCGGGCTCCTCGCCGCTCAAGCAGATCGCCCGGGCGCCGTACGGCCATTGGACGCGGCGTTTGGAAG
>JBIOJM010000070.1:0-33586 GCA_044450785.1 Isosphaerales bacterium | reverse complement strand
GTGGGGCGTAAGCCTTCGATTGACCGGCTGTTGGGCGGGGTCAGGAGACCCGCGCCCAACAGCCGGTCAATCGAAGGCTTACGCCCCACTTGCCACTGTTCAAGGTGGCCAGTGGCCGGCTGGAGATCATCTCGCTGTAAGTCCTTCTCGGCTCTTGCCTTTTTGAACCTTTCGGGTGCGATCAGCCGAGACCGCTGATCCTCCCCTTTCTCAACGAACCAAACCTGATCGCGGATTGTCCGATTTCGACACAGCCACTTGCCGTTGACCGGAGTCGCCAGTTCACTACAATTTGACGCCTGGTCGCCCGAAGTGAAGAATCGAGAACAAGTAAGGGTGGAGATGCCGGACGAGCCGCGCGAGAGCCTGGAGGCCGTGCGCCTGGAGAAGATCCAGCGGATCGCTGACATGGGGTTCGACCCATGGGGCCAACGATTCGATGGACACCAGGCGATCGCCGCTGTCCGCGCGCTGCCAGTACCGACTGAGGCGACCGATCAGCACGGACCGGCCGTCCGGGTCGCCGGGCGGATCATGCTCCGCCGCGGCCAGGGGAAGGTCGTCTTCCTCGAGCTCCGCGACTGGACCGAGCGAATCCAGATCTTTGCTGGCAAGAAGCAGGTTGGGGATCTCGGCTGGAGCCTGGTCGAACAGCTCGACCTCGGCGATCTGATCGGTGTCGATGGGCGACTCGGCCATACCAAGACGGGTGAGCTGACCGTCTTCGCGGAGACGCTGACGTTTCTGGCCAAGAGCTTGTTGCCCCCTCCGGAGAAGTGGCATGGCCTGACCGACATCGAGCAGCGCTACCGGCAGCGGCATGTCGACCTGTTCAGCAACCCCGACTCGCTGGCCGTATTCGTGGGCCGCTCGAAGCTGATCGCCTCGTTTCGCCGGACCATGGAGGAGAAGGGATTCCTCGAGGTCGAGACGCCCACCATGCAGTCGATCGCCGGCGGCGCGGCCGCCCGGCCGTTCGTCACTCATCATAACGCGCTCGACATCGACCTCTTCCTGCGGATCGCTCTCGAGCTTCATCTGAAGCGGCTCCTGGTCGGCGGCATGGAGCGGGTCTTCGAGATCGGGCGGGTCTATCGCAACGAGGGCCTCAGCCCCAGGCACAACCCTGAGTTCACCATGATGGAGGCTTATCAGGCCTATGGCGACTACCATGCCATGATGGATCTGACCGAGTCGTTGATCGTCGGCGCCATCGAAGCCATCGGCGGCGGGTTCGTGCGTCCCTGGGGTGATGCGACGATCGACTTCACGCCCCCCTGGCCGCGCCGGACTTATGCCGGGCTGCTGGGTGAATGCGCCGGGATCGACCCCGACGACTTCGCCGCGGTCAAGGCCCGGGCCGAGGCCGGCGGCCTGGCGACCGCCGGCAAAGACCCCGCCGTCGTGATGAACGAGCTTTTCGAAGCCATCGTCGAGGATCGCCTGACGGGACCGATTTTCGTCATCGACTACCCGGCGGCGCTCTGCCCACTCACCAAGCGCAAAGCGTCGGACCCGCGAGTCGCCGAACGGTTCGAGCTCTTCGTGGGCAGTCTCGAGCTTGCCAACGCGTACACCGAGCTCAACGACCCGCTGCTGCAGGAAGAGCTGTTCCGCAAGCAGCTCGCGGGCCTGCCCGCGGAGGAGTCGATGGCCAAGATGGACGACGACTTCGTCCGGGCGCTCAAGCACGCAATGCCCCCGGCCGGCGGCCTGGGTATCGGGATCGACCGGCTCTGCATGATCCTTTTCAACCAGCCCAGTATTCGCGACGTGATCCTGTTTCCGCTTTTGCGCCCGCTGACAGCGGGAGGAACGGCCTGACCTGAGCAGCGCGGGGGGTGCTCATGACCTCACCGGCAACCCACGGAAGGAGTCGCGGACGTGTATAAATATCTGCTCTGCTGGCGGTACTTGAAGACGCGATACATCGCGCTGGCCAGCGTCATCTCGGTGATGCTCGGCGTGGCCACCATGATCGTGGTCAACTCGGTCATGGCCGGTTTCGCCGAGAAAATGCGCGACCGGCTGCACGGGGTGCTGGCCGACGTGGTCGTCGAGTCGGTTTCACTCGATGGGTTCTACAACTCGGACGAAGTGATGGCGCGGGTCAGGCAGGTGGCCGGTGATCAAGTGGTTGCCCTGGCACCGACCATGGAGACCCCGGGGATTCTCCACTTCCGCTACCCGGGCGGCCAGGTCATCACCCGACCCGTCAACATCATCGGAGTCCGGCCCGAGGACCGAGCCAGGACCGGTGATTTTGGGGAATTCCTGGTCGACGATGGCAATCAAAGGATCGCTCCGTCGTTCGAGGTCACCGATCAGCTCAAGATGTCATCCCCGCGCGGAGAGATCCTGCAGGACCTCGGGGACGACCCTCTGGACAAGCAGATGCGCGAGGCGATCCAGCAGCAGATTCGCGAGGAGACGCCCGACGAGGGGACAATCCTCGGATATGCGCTCGCGACCTGGCACCGCGGCAAGAACTTGCCCGATCAGTACATGGCGCCCCCCGGCACCAAGGTCGGTCTCCTGTTTCCCAAGGCCGGCCAGGGCAGGTCGGAAGGAGGGTATGACACGTTCACCGTGGTTGGCTACTTCAAGAGCGGCATGAGCGAGTATGATTCGACGCACGTGTATGTTCCGCTCGAACGGCTGCAGTTCGTGCGGAACTTGCGCGATGCCCGCGGGCGCGGGGCGGTCAACCAGATCCAGATCAAGGCCAAGCCGAATGTTCCGCTGGGCCCGTTGGCCGAGAAGCTTCAGCTTGCTCTGGACCGGCTCCATCCCGCGTTTTTCCGAGTCTTCACCTGGGAACAGAAACAGGGAGCGCTCCTCGGCGCAGTCGCCATCGAGCAGAGCATTCTGAACATCCTCTTGTTCTTCATCATCGCCGTGGCCGGCTTCGGCATCCTGGCGATCTTTTCGATGATCGTCGTGGAAAAGACGCGCGACATTGGCGTCATGAAGGCGCTCGGGGCCTCGACGGCCGGCATCCGGGGCATCTTCCTCGGCTATGGTCTCCTGCTGGGGGCGGTCGGCAGCGGCGTGGGGATGGTTGGCGGGCTCCTCTTCGTCCGCTACATCAACGAGATCGAGAGCGTCCTCAGCAAGGTCATGCACCACAAGGTGTTCGATGACACGATTTATTACTTTGATAAGATCCCGACGCTCATCCAGCCCTTCACGGTTTGCTGGATCGTGGCCGGGGCGCTCGTGATCGCCGTTACGGCCAGCATCTGGCCCGCGCATCGAGCGGCGCATCTTCATCCGGTCCGGTCGCTCCGCTATGAATGATCGAAAATCGGCTGCGTGCCGCCAGGGAACCGTTTCGGATCCAATCACAACCATCCAGGGAAGGTGAAGAAGATGACCGGCCATCTCACCGCACTCGGTCTGAGCAAGACTTACCGGAAGGGAAAGAACGAGGTCCCGGTCCTCCGCGGGGTCGATCTGGAGGTCGAGCGGGGCGAGATGGTCGCGGTCGTGGGTGCCAGCGGGTCGGGAAAGAGCACCCTGCTGCACATCCTGGGGCTCCTCGACGCGCCCGATTCCGGCCAGGTCGTTCTGGAAGGACGCCGGATCGACGACCGCTCCGACCGGGAGCGCGATCAATTGCGAAACCGCACGTTCGGATTCATCTTCCAGTTCTATCACTTGCTGCCGGAGCTGTCGGCCCTCGAGAACGTGCTCATGCCTCAGTTGATCGGGCACGGCCTCTGGTCTTACTGGGCCAACCGCCGGCGGCTGCGACAGGAAGGGACGGAGTTGCTGGAGCGGGTCGGTCTGGGTCACCGGCTCACCCATTTTCCCGCCGAGCTCTCCGGCGGCGAGATGCAGCGCGCGGCCATTGCGCGTGCTCTGGCCGGGCACCCGCGCGTGCTGCTGGCCGACGAGCCGACCGGCAACCTCGACGCCGGCAACGGCCAGGCGGTGCTCGAGTTGCTGCGCGACTTGAACCGCGAGCGTGGTCTTACTATGATCTTAGTGACCCACGATCAGCACATTGCCCAGCAGGCCGACCGGGTCGTTCGGCTCGCCGAAGGTCGAATCGAGGAGTGGTCTCACGCTCTGGCCTGATGCTCGAACAGGTGTGGGGGGGCTCGGCGCGGGCTTCCGCGATGGTTCGAATGTCCGGCGGAATTGCCGGACGGACGACTGCGCAACAGCGGGGGGACTGCGCGGATGAGCCCGAAGATCTACATCAGCGGCAAGCTTTATGACAAGTCGGACGCCAAGATTAGCGTCTTCGATCACGGCCTGCTCTACGGTGACGGCGTCTTCGAAGGGATCCGGGCTTACTCGGGACGGGTCTTCAGGCTGAAACGGCACGTCGACCGGCTCTATGAATCGGCACTGGCCATCCAGCTTCAGATCCCGATGAAACGGGAGGAGATGGCCGCCGCGATCGTGGATACGCTTGCCTTCAACAAGCTTTCCGATGCGTACATCCGCGTCGTCATCACTCGCGGCGCCGGCAGCTTGGGGCTCGATCCTCGCAAGACGACCGACCCCCAGGTCATCATCATCACCGACCACATCAGCCTCTACCCCGACGAGCTTTACGATCATGGCCTGAAGATCGTCACGGCCGCGACCACCCGGAATCACCCCAATGCGGTCAATCCTCGCATCAAGTCGCTCAACTATCTCAACAACATCCTGGCCAAGATGGAGGCGATCCAGGCGGGCTGCCTCGAAGCCTTGATGCTCAATCACAAGGGCGAGCTCGCCGAGTGTACCGGCGATAACATCTTCGTGGTGCACGGCGGCCGGATTCATACGCCGTCGATCGACTCGGGAATCCTCGAGGGAGTCACGCGCGATGCGGTCATCGAACTGGCGCGGGCGGCCGGCCATACGGTCATCGAGCGGACCATGGACCGCCATGATGTGTTCACCGCCGAGGAGTGTTTCCTGACGGGGACCGCCGCCGAGCTGATCTCGGTCGTTGAGTGCGACGGACGGTTGATCGGCTCCGGTCGGCCCGGCCCGATCACCCGCGATCTCCGCCAGCGGTTCCAGGCCTTGGTTCGCTCGAATAGTGGTGAGTAGGCAGTCGGAAGTAGGCAGCGAAGACAGTTCGGACCGGATTCACGACCCACTAGCCATCACTGAAGGGGCGTGCCGTGATCGAGATCAAGTCCATCCTGGCCCCGACCGATTTCAGCACGCACTCCCAATGGGCCGTACGCTATGCTTGCCGGCTCGCCGAACGCCTCGGCTCGGCGCTGCACTTGCTCCACGTTCTCTCCGAAATCCTGCCGGCAGGCCCCGACCCGCTCATGATGCCCGTGATGCCCGCCCAGTTCTACAAGGAGAACGAGGATCGGGCCCACGCCACGCTCGACGGCCTGCTCGACCCCACCTGGGGAAAGCCCGCCACCTTGGTCACCGCCGTCCTGTGGGGAAGCCCAGTCGAGTCGATCGTTTCTTACGCCCTCGACCAGCGCATCGACCTCATCACGATCGCGACCCACGGACGAACCGGATTGAGCCACGTTCTCCTGGGTTCGGTGGCCGAGAAAATTGTCCGCGAAGCCCCCTGCCCCGTGCTGACCATCCGCAATGGCAACCGAGCCCGCACGGCAGAAAAGTAGTGGTCCTTGGTCCTTGGTCAGTGGCTGGTACTCACGCTCCGAACTGTCTTTGCTGCCTACTGCCTACTGCCTACTTCCTACTGCCTACTTCCTTCACTGACCACTGACCACTATTCTTGGGGTGTGCCCGTGGCCGAGCCCAGTCCCGTGCGCAGGCTGATTTATCGCGGCTTGAAAATCGACCTTGCTTTGCAAAGAGTCGAGCTCTCCGACGGAACCCACGTTGAGCGCGAGGTCATTCTCCACCGCGGGGCCGTCGCGCTTGTGCCCATGGTCGACGACCAGCACGTCTGCCTGATCGAGAACCACCGGTATGCCCTCGGCAAGACGCTGCTGGAAGTCCCCGCGGGCACGATCGACGCGGGTGAGTCTCCCGACCAGACGGCCGAGCGCGAGCTGCTGGAGGAGACTGGATATCGCGCGGGACGGATCCGTCGCGTCCGAGAGTGGTACGTGTCACCCGGCTTCATGACCGAGCGAATGTACCTTTTTGTCTGCGAGGGCCTCGAGCCCGGGCCGGCCCACCACGAACCTGACGAGCGGCTTGAACCGGTCATCGTCCCCTGGGAGGAGGCCCTCGCCATGGTCGACGATGGCCGGATCGAGGACGCCAAGTCGATGCTCGCCCTCACCATCTGCGATCGGCTCAGAAAGCGCTAGATTCATTCGCTTTGCTGGGGACTCAGTGGCCCTGGAACGGCATCTTGCTGGGAAACAGGACCGAGTCGCTCGGATCAACGCCGGGCCGGGGCTGATGGTTGTTGTTGAGATAGATGTCCGGATCGAGCGGCCCAGCGTTGCGGGTTCGGAACCAACGGACAGCGCCGTCGCCAAAGAGGACGTTCTGACCGCGGCGCCTGTGATTGGGACTGTTGCCCTCCCGGATCGTGGCAAAGCCCTCGTGGTCGGGTGAGTCGGCGATGACGGGAACACTGGACGAGAGCACGGCTGGCAGCACACGGCCCGATGGGTGGCGATAGCCGACGTTGTAAGCATAGTCCCAACAGAGCATGTGGCGATACATCTCGGGATCGTTGCGGCGGATGTGGTCGACCTGTTCGAAGCCCGCGAGCTCTTTCTTGATGTGTGGGCAGGGACCGTTGCACGGACAATCCAGGACCGACATGTCGTTGAGCACGCCCGCGTCGTGAAGCATCACGGCAAACATCCCCGCGTGGGCATCGGCTCGGTCGGCCGGCGGATGGGGCAGGCCGAGGAACGGATGCAAGGAAGCATACTGGGCCAGGCTGGTGCCGAGTTGCTGCAGGTTGAATACGCATCCCGCCTGATTCATGCGCTCACGTGAGCGCTGAATCGCCGGCAACAGGGTCAGGATGCCCGCGATGAAGATGCTGGCCGCCACGGCGAAGTCGGCCCATCGAAAGGGAACCCGGATCGCGACCTGGTCGAGCAGAGTCAGGGGCCGCCGCCGGTTGCGGGCGACGAATGCGACGGTGCGCGTCGCCAGACCAGGAGGATGCTCGAACCAATCTCCATCGTCCAAGAGCCGGTCGACCGCTTGCCGGAGTCGCTCGAGCCGGGCCGCTTGCTCGGGGTTGCCGTGCAGAGCTCGCGCGAGCCGCTCGGGCTCCGCTCGCTGGGCCCTGCTCAGGACGCTCTCGATCATCTCTTCCGCATTCATGGAGTTACTCATTCCCGTCGAGCTTGGCCGCCCGCGCCATCTGCTGGAGCTTCTCCAGGGCGGCGTGCAAGCGCGACTTCACGGTTCCGACCGGAATTTTGAGAATTTCAGCAATTTCACGATATTTTAGATCCTGGTGGTAGGCCAAGATCAAGGTTTGGCGCAGCGCATCGGGCAACCGGGCAATGCTGTCTCGTACCCACTGCTGCCGTTCGGAATTCTGAAGCTCGGCAAGTGGTCCGTCGTTGTCACTCTCCAGCAGATCGATCAAGTTACCCGCGTTCGATTCGCTCTTGGCGGCATTGACGCGCTGGTCCAGGCTTACCGTCGGATGCCGGCCGGCCTTTCTCAGAGCGTCAACGGCCTGGTGAGTCGCGATCGCATACAGCCATGGCCGAAACGGCCGGCCGTTCTCGAATAAGCCACGTTTCAAGTGAACCTGCAGGAAGGTGTTTTGAAACACGTCCTCGGCAGCCGTCGGATCGCCGAGATAGCGTGCCAGGTAGCGGTACAGCTCACGCTCGTAGCGATGGACGAGCTCGTTGAACAAGGCCGCTCGCCCCTCCTCACGATACCGGCTCATCAATTGTTCGTCGGAGAGCGGACTCAGGTCTTCCGTCGAATCGGAGCCAACGGCCTTAACCATCTTACGTACCGCCGCGGCCAAAGGTTCAGGAGGTTAGCCGGCAACCAACTCCCGTGGGGATCATGGTCGCGTCCAGATTCCGGGTTCAAATTCGTAACGCTAAGTCTATTGAGATCTTCCGGCGAGTCAAGTACCAAGTCAACGAGTGATTTCGGAGACCCTGCAACGTCCCATTTTCACGACCTGCGACGGGTGGGTCATCGGATCCAACGCATCCGTTCTATATACGGAAGGATAGGCAATCGAAGGTCCGCGCCGAGTCGGATCCGGGGCCACACCGGCTTGGGATGAGGCCAGTACACGCAGAACGCTTTGCCGATCAGGAGCGATTCGGGAACTTCCCAGCTCGCGCGCCCGGAATGGTCCCACCCGGAGCCGGGCAGATCGGGGTCGACCTGGTCGGCACGTCCCCAGGCGCGCCCGTCGCGACTCCACGGGCTGTTATCGCCCAGCATGAGATAGCGGCCCGGCCCGATCGGATAGTCTCGGGGCGGGTTGTGCGCCAGCCCGGAGAACCGCGCAGGGTCGGAGAGAAGGACCAGCAGGGCGGACGAATCGATCCGCGAGGTCTCATCCAGATTCGAGTAGTCGGGCTCGGCAGGCTCGAGCGTGTAGTGGATGTCGCGCTTGAGGACCAGCCTGTCGACTTCGACCGCGGCGCCGCGCGCGGCGATTCGAACCGGTTCGAGGTCCGCCGCGGCGGGTGAGACGTACGGCCGGGGTGAATCGTACGTCCGCCCTTCGTTAAACGGCAGGGCCCCATCGATCCAGAGAGTCAGGCGGTCGTCGACGTTGGCAAGCACGAGGTCGTGAGTCCCCGGCCGGGCGAGTTCCGGCCGGACTGTGGAGTCCAGCGCGGTCGATCCATGAAGGAGCCGCAGCTCGCCCTTTGCGAGGTCGATCTCGCAACGATTGGACAGGCCTGATTTGATCAGCTCCAGGCGAACCTGGCCGGCCGGCTCGCGCACCGTCAGTCGAAGCGAGAGAGTCAAGTCGCCCACCCAGTGCGGCTGGAACCACGCTCGGGCGGCCAGGCGGGGGTTGGTGCGGTCATCGGCCGATTGGTCGGTGTTGTACGAGCAGTAATCCGTAATCAGGGTCGCTCGGGGCGCGCCCGGCAACGGACCACCGGTCCGGATCGCTTCACACTGCGTGGGGGTCGGAACGACGTGATGGTACCGCAGCTCGCTCCAGTCGCGGGTTTGCTCGCCGGGCAGGAATCGCCCCGGCGTGGGTTCGGTCCATTCGCCGGGCGAAGCGGCGACCCAGCGCAACCATCGGGGATCGTCACGCAGGGCCGCCGCGCGGTGTGCATCGTCGTACACCATCATCTGCATGGCCTGCTGGTGGTCGAGCGGCCTCCGCAGCCGCTCGAACTCGCCCGACTGGTCCTGCCGTCGGGCCCAAATGTCGCCTCCCTCGATCCGGATCACCTCATTGGGCAATCCGACCAATCGCTTGATGTATCGGATCTCCGGCTCCTCCGGGAGCTTGAAAACCGTCACGTCCCAACGCTTCAGCTCGACTCGGCCCCTCCGCGCCAAGAACGGCAGCGACAGGCCGTTCTTCATGACGTAAATGCGGTCGCCTGAGAAGCTGGGTGTGTCGCCGACCTGACATTCGAAACGACAATTCTCGCAAGTGCCCGACTCGATCCGCGGGCGCGTGCTCGATCCGCTCTGCGTCGGTTCGACCTCACGGTCGGCATTGACCGTATACACGTAGCCGCATTGCGGGCAGGCGATCTCCTTGTGACGTCCCATCAAGGTCGGCGCCATCGAGCCGGTCGGAATCACGAAGCCTTCCGCCTCCAGGCTCCAGATCAGGAACGACACGAACACGACGACGAACGACTCGATCGACTCACGTCCACTCGTCGCTTTCCGCCGCCGTCCGCCGTCCGATCCAGCCGGGTCGGGCCCGGATTGGTGCTCGGATTGAGAACGGGCTCGACCTCGACTCGGCCTCTTCATCGGCATCCCCTGCTGATAGACGTTCCTGGATCACTGATCCCTCTGAGACCAGGATAACAAACCTGTGCCCCAACCAGAACCGCAGCCATTCCGCTATTTCCCGATCTCTTGTTATATTGATCAGGAAGAGCGTCGACGAATCTCGTGGAGTGAAAGAGCCGTGGATTCCGTGCCGCCCTTGCGAAACGCCGTCGACTCTTCGCCACAGCCTGTGAGGACGAGCAACGGCCGGCAGCCCCATCGCCTTCTCATGGCCGTGGTCTGGACCCTGGTGATCATGGTGTTGTGCTGGCTTCCACGGAGCGTCGTACAAGAGGTCGAGGGTGAGTCATCATGGTTCAAGGTGCCGCATCTCGACAAGCTTGTCCATTGTGGGATCTTCGTGATTTTCTCGATACTCTGGCTGCGAGTTCGGCCGTTCCGCCGGCCGTTCGGGCTGGTCGCACTGTCGGGCTTCGCGCTGGCGGTGCTCACCGAGATCGTGCAGGGTCTGCCGTTGATCGGCCGCGATACGAGTATTGCGGATATGTTCACTGATGTCGTCGGTGTCCTGATCGGCATTGCGGTCGCTCCCCTCTTCGAGCCTTTGGCTCGTTTCTTCGAGGCTCGCCTTTTCCGGGTAACCACGGGTCCGGCTCTGCGGCCCGGGATGGGCGTGCCCGCACCCGGGGCGTCGGGGGCGACCGCGCGGTTCGAACCGCCGGGGTCAGGTGAGCAGGGGGCAGGCGGCACAGCCTGACTGATCCTCGGGCCGCTCGATGAGCTGGGGCCGTACGGGCCGAAGGACCGCAATGATGTCCAGGCGGCGGCATTCCTCCTGGACCCAGACGGCCAGGACGTCGGCCAGCGCGAGGAGGTATCCTCCCTGGGATTTGCGGCGGAGGCCCGCCGCGAACGCCGGCACCCACCAGGCAAGATGGTCGCGGAAAAAGTCGCGACCGGCGCGGTCGCAGAGGTCTGTCCGCTCGCCCGCCTCCGGGACCGCCTCTTCGTCCCCGAGCGCCAATCGCTTCTTGGTCAAGAGGAACGCCATGAACTCGAGCTCGAGCACCAGGTGGTCGGGGCGCTCGGGCGAGGACCGCGACGGTTCGATGCCGAACGCCCGGTAGAACCCGGCGGCATCGGCCATCTGTTGCGACCGGCCGAAGGTCTCCTCGGTCGGGCAGTACTCCGTCTCGTACGGGGGGCACTCCCGGGGGACGACCAGCCCGAAGACCCGGTCGTACTGGGTGCGGAGTGCCTCGCGCGGAGCGCGGAGCTCCTCCGCCAGGCGGCCGAAGGCATCGCACCCGGAGAAGAGCCAGGCCGCCGCGTCGATCGCGAGGTCTTGGTCGTTGGCGTCCAAGGCGCTGCCCCAATCGGAGTACGGACCGCCCGCGACGGCGGCCAGGAAGCGATAGACGCACTCCCGAGCCAGGTCGTCGGCTGCGGAACGGGGGAGGGTTTCGACGGGCATCACGCGGGCCTCCTCGGGCGGGACCGGCCGGGTTCGGGGGTGACGTTTGTTCAGATGGAGTTGACGTGAAGGCCCTTCGGCCGCTCGAACGTCGGCTCTTCGATCGTGATTCGCACGACCTCCTTGTCGACCGCGTTGTACCCGATGACCGTGTCGTTGAAGATCTCCTGGACCTTTTCCCTCCCCGAGGGAAGGACGACGGGCACCTCCGCGACCTTCGGCCCCTTCTCGATCTTGAATCGAAAGAGGATCTGGCGCTGGGTGCGGAAGAGCTGGAGAACGGCCAGCAGCTCACGGTCGGGACCGGTGTACTGCTCGAGGGCGTGTTCGACGCCCGGGCCGAACATCTGGGTCAAGTAACCGCGCGATACCCAGCGGGGCGGGATATAAAAGCCGTTCGGCTCGGTGCCGAATTGCGGGTAGAGCGGCAGGGCGACCTTGCGCTCGCGGATGAGGAAGTAGAGCGGGTTGGCGGGGTCGTGGGCCCAGGTGCCGTCGTCGCCGATCTTGACCAGCCCCTGGAGGCGGATCTTGCCGACGCAGGCCGACATGCAGCGGGTCTCGCACGGGGCGCCGTCGGGGCTGACGGTCTCGTCCTTTCCCTCGATACGTGGGTAGCAGCCGACGCACTTTTCGCTGGTCCGGGTCGTCCCACGGTACATCACCTTCTTGTACGGGCACCCCTCGACACACTTGCGGTACCCGCGGCATCGCTCCTGGTCGATCAGGACGATGCCGTCCTCAGGCCGCTTGTAGATTGCCTGTCGTGGGCACGCGGCGAGGCAGGCGGGGTAGGTGCAGTGGTTGCAGATCCGGGCCAGGTGGAAGAACCAGACGCGGTGCTCGGGAAGTTGCGCCGAGCCGCCGAAGCGGCCTTCGGCCCAGTGGTTGCCGGTGGCCGTGTCCTCGTGGATGTTGGGGTGGCGCCACTCGGAGTCGGTGGGCAGGTAGCCGAGCGCGACCTGGGCCCCCTCGGGGCCGACGTGGGTCGGGGCCGCCTCGAAGATCGTCTTGCCCTCGAAGGTGCCGTAGGGCCTTGCGCCGCCGTTGGCCGTCGTGGCGTCCCACGACTGGCCGCCGGGGTTGGCGGCTTCGAGCATGGCCAGCAGCTTCGCGTCCCAGTGCTGCGGGTAGCCGCCGTAAGGCTTGGACTCGACGTTGTTCCACCACATATACTCCTGGCCCTTCGAGAAGGTCCAGGTGCTCTTGCAGGCCATGGTGCAGGTCTGGCAGCCGATGCAGCGGTTGGTGTTGAACACGAAGGCGAACTGCCGGCGCGGGTGCTTCTCCTCGAAGGGGAAGGTCATCTCGCGGCCGATCTGCCAGTTACGGACCGTAGCCATGTCGCGGCTCCTCCCGCATCAAGGTGCCGATCTGGACGACATCCGGGGCTGAGTCGTCCAGGGCTTCGTGGACCGTGGCCCGGAACCGGTAGACGCCGTAGCGGGCGAAGACGGCGTCGATTCGCGATCGGATGCAGGCCTCGCCGAGCGCCTGCAGCAGGCCATTGAGCACGGGGTAGAACGGGTCGTGGAACAGGGCGGCGATCTGGCCGGCGTCCCAGCCCATCCAGGCGTATTCCTGGATCACGGCGCGGATCAGCACGTCGGGGTCGCCCGCGATGGCGGTCGCGCTCAAAGTCATCGGATCGTCCGGCTCTGCCGCGCGGGAGAGCGGGTGGACCTTCGGGACGAATCGTTCCTGGTCAGTCTCCATCTCGTCCTCCTCACGGAAGTCAGGCCTTCTCACCCCTGATCACGACATAACCGCCGGTCAGGTACTTCGATTTCTCGGGCGTATCCGCGCCCGGGCCATAGCCGCGGGTTGCCGGTTCCCAGACCCCCTTGCCGCCGATTCCGCCATCCTCCGCCTTGGTGATCTTGATCAGCGTCTCCTTGGGGACGGTGTTGATGGCGTGGTTGTCCACGTCGAAGCCGAAGACGAATGCCATCGCGCCGGTCTTCTTGTGGAAGAGGGTGTCGGTCTGGTGCATGGGGGGCATCCAGCCGCGAGTGATGCTCTGGTGCGAGCCGTAGCGGTAGCTGGCCTGGTAGCCGGTCTCGGCTGCGAGGGCGCGCCCGTCCGGCCGCGTCTCGTGTGCCCGCACGCTTCGCTCGGAGGCGATCTGGCCGGTGTGCTTCATGATCGTGAAGTCACGGGGCAGCCCCGGGTTGAACTTGACCCGGACCATGCAGCGGAACGCCTTGTGGCGCGGGCTCCCCACGTCGTCGGCCCAGCCGACGTACGGCCGGTCTTGCGGGTTGGCGTCCACGTAGACGTAGTCTCCTTCGTGGAGCCCGAGCGCGACGGCCGAATCGGGGTTCATCTGGATCTGGCGGTCCGCCACGCCCGGCGCCCGCTTGTCGGCCCGGTACGGGTCGCCGAAGTTGTCGCTCCAGATCCAGTGCCAGTCGACCGTGGACCACGACGAGTGGGTCGAGTGCCGGCTCTTGGGCGTCGAGCAGAAGAAGCGGAAGCCCTGCTTCCAGAGCGGGTTGACCGTCTTCTTGACCTCGTTCCAGGACATCCGGACGTTGCGCACCTGGCGGAGGTCGGGGTCGGTCGTGTCGAGGGGGATGCCGTAGTCCTTGGGGCGGACGAACGGGCTGGTCGAGACGATCACGTTGGGCAGGTAGGGCGTGGCCTCGACCGCCTCGCGGTGCACGACCAGGTTCTCGCCGTACTCGATCGCCTCGGGAATGTCGGTGTAGCTGGCCAGCCGGCCGCAGTCAGTGTAGAACGGGACCGAGTCGTGGATCTGCTCCCAGAACGGGACCCGCGGGTAGGTGCGGAAGAGCATCAGGGCCGCCCCCGGCTCGCCGCCGTACTCGCCGGCCATCAGCCGGTCGACCTCGTAAGGACCGGCGGCGCCACGGGTGGTCGTGCAGTTGTCGAGCACGCGCTGGAGGTAGACCTTGGCCCGCTTCTCGGTGATGAACTTGAAGTAGTCGGCGAACCGGCGGTCGCCGGTCTGGCCGGCGAGTGCCCGGGCCACACCGGCGAAGACCTCGCCATCGTCACGCGAGTCGTGCACCGGCTTGATCCCCCCCTGCCAGACCTGCAGGAACGGGTTCGAGCACGAGGCGCCCATCTCCAGGTCCTGGAACTCGACCCACGAGTTGACCGGCAGCACGACGTCGGCGTACTCGGCCGAGCCGGTCCACTCGATCTGCTGGTCGACGATCAGGTCCATCTTGGGTAGGCTGTTGACGATGATGTTGTAGATCCACTTGGACTGGTTGAGGAAGTTGGCGTTGTTGTACCAGAGCGCCTTGGTCGGGGTGGGCAGGTGGGTCTTGCCGGTGAAGACCTTGCGCCCCTCGCGGGTCTGGGCGGCCAGGACCTTTTCGCCGCAGGCCCAGTAAGAGGGGTCTTCGCCGTCGGTCGTGTGGCGAAGGTGTTCGTGGGTGATCCGCACCTTGTCGTCGAGAACGGGGCGGAACGGGTCCTCGGCGGTGTAGGAAGCAACTCCCGGGCCGCTCCAGGGGGACGCCTGAAGGAGGGCCCCCTTGTAGTTCCCGGCCCAGGTGAAGACGCCGGCGCCATGCTTGCCGATGTTGCCCGTCAGGAGCATGGGCAGATAGGTCGCGCGGTTGTGCAACGTCGCGTGGAAGTAGTGGTTGACCCCCTCGCCGACGTGGATCGCGACCGGATGGCCGGCCTTGGTGGTCTTCCAGATGTCCTCGGCCAGCCGGCGCACCAGCGCGGCCGGGGCGCCGGAGATCTCCTCGACGGTCTTGAGGTCGTAGTCGGCGAGGTGCCGCTTGTACATGGCGAAGACCGTCATGACCTCCACCGACGTTCCGTCGAGCAGGGTGACGCGAAACGTCCCGTCGAGGGCGGGCTCGACAGGCATCCTCTCGCCCACGTCGTCGCGCGAAAGCGCCGCGACCTTGCCCGCCTTGGGGTCCCACACGCAGAAGTCGCCGATCCTGGCGCGCTGAAGGTCGGTCAGGCCCTGGATCGTGTACGACGGCCCGCCCTTGAGGTCGCGGGGGCGGTACGCCGCGATGACCTCCTCGGGCCGCAGCCGGCGGAGCGTGTCGGTGCGGACCAGGAGCGGGAAGTCGGTGTAGCGGCGGACGAAGTCGGCGACGTACCAGCTCTCGTCGAGCAGGACCTTGGTGACCCCCAGGAACACGGCCGTGTCGGACAGGCCGGGCCGCACTCCGATCCAGTAGTCCGACTTGGTGCCCGGGCAGTTGTACTCGGGGGCGATGTCCACCAGCTTGCCGCCGCGCTCCATCACCTCGTTGAGCCAGTGCGACTCAGGCATCTTGTTCTCGATCAGGTTCTTGCCCACCTGGATGACGAGCTTCGAGAACCGCAGGTCGTTCATGTCCATGTCGGATGTCTGGAGCCCGTGGACGTACGGGTGCCCCGGCGCCTGGTCGCCGCGCCAGGTGTACTCGTTCCAGTCGCGTGCGCCGCGAGCCTGCTCCGGGGGCACGCCGCGGATGTGGTGGTCGAGCAGCCCCAGCAGGTTGGCGAAGCGGTAGATGCCGAACTTGCCGATCACACCGTGGATCGGCAGGTTGGAGCCCACCTTGATCGACCGGGTGCCGGCCCCGTGGACCTGGTCGATCATCAGGGGGTCGTACCCGTCCTTCACCAGCCGCGCGCGCCCCGCATCTCCGCTGTAGGTCCGCGCGACGGCGGTCACCCCGGCCGCGAGGTAACGGTAGGCCTCATCCCAGGTCACCCGGACGAACGTGTCGTTGCCCCGGTCGTCGAACCGGTACTTGGTTCTCAGATCGGGCTGATCGGTGAGCGGGGGGAAGCCCGCGTCGGCCCACTCCTTCCACCCCGTGCGCACGACCGGGCCCCGGAGCCGATACGGCCCATACACGCGTCGGTGCATGGTGAAGCCCTTGGGGCAGCCGCGGGGGTTCCACGCCTTGGTGGCCTTGTTCCCGTAAAGATCGCCGCAACGGTCGTGGTCGTAGTTCTGCTCGCTCCGGAGGATCACGCCGTTGCGCACGAAGGCACGGAGCCGGCACATGTGGGTGTCGTTGGGCGCGCAGACCCAGGTGAACGTGGAGTCGTACCGGTACTGGTCGCGGTAGACCTTCTCCCAATCGCGCGAGGGGTACACGCCCAAGGGGTTGGCCACGCTCACCGCGTCGAAGGCCCAGAGCCGGGGCGCCAGGAGAACGGAGCCGCCGGCTGTCAGGGCCGTCTTGAGGAAATCGCGTCGGATCATCGTTGTGCTCCAAACCGGTGGGCCGGCGGTCGACTACTCCAGGACCAGGTCGTGCCAGATCGAGACGAGCTTCTGTCCGTTGCGGTCGCGCGCGGCCCCGTTCCAGAGAGCGAACGCGATGGAGACACGGTCGCCGGGGGCCAGCATGACGCCGGCGTCCGCGGGGGGCCGCAACGGTCGACGGAGGACGACGACCCAGCGGTTGCCTTGCCGGTGGCCCGCGGCCGAGACGGCCTGCGAAACCCTCGGGCGCATCGTCAGGCTGCCGAACCCCTTGGCCAGGAGATCGCCGCCGGCGGCGACGCGGGTCGGGTCGGACCGAAGGTTGCCGGCCTCCCAGGCGGTGATGAAGCCGCGGGGCTGACGCTCCGTGGGGTGCGCCCGCGGGCCGTCCTTCCCATCTTCAAATGGGTATTGATCGACGGCCATGTTGGGGTAAGCCGTGTCGACGTCGGCGTACTGCTCCAGGTCGGCCTGGGCGGCCGCATTCCAGAGCCAGACGTCGACCGCGCCGTCCGCCGCCCCCATGCCGAGGAACGGCTCGCGCGCCCCTTTGAAGAGTTGAAGGGCGGCCATGTCGGGAAAGTCCTGGGGCCGGACCGCCTGCGCGTCGCGTGTGTCGTCGCGCCAGCTCATCCGAACCGCCAGCGCCTGGCCATCGTGGACCGCCTGCACGCGCAGGTCCGGGTCATCGTGGTCGCGCCACCAGAGCGGGCTGACGACGACCGGCGTTGGCTCGACGCGCGCCCAGACGGTTTCGGAAACCTCGTCGGAGAACGGCGTGCTCGTCGCCCCGACGAGCAGTCGCCTGCGCTGGTGCTCGACCCGCTCCTGGGTCGAGGCGTCGGACAGTGACAGGATGAAGTTGACCAGGTCGCCGGCCTCGGCCGGCTTGAGGGTGGCGGAGGAGTCGGGCATGGGCGTGCCTGGGGCCCCCAGCATGACCCTCGCGTAGAGCTGATCGCGACCACGCCCCCCCTTGAAGATCCCGCGGGTGAAGTCGCGCGGCCGGATCGGCATCCCCGAGTCGTCCTTCTGCTCCTGCACGCCGTCTCCTTTGCCCGTCTCGCCATGGCAGGAGACACAGGTCTTGCGGTACAGCGCAAGGCCGCGCGCCACCGAGTCGGCCCCGGGCGCCGGCAGGTCGCGCGGCACTGCAAGCCGCGGGCCGGGCTGTGTCCCCCGGCTGAGCGTCTTCGCCAGTTCATTCGGGTCGACCTGCTCGCCGAACTGCTTCGCCTCCCGACGCAGTCGGTCCTCGATGCCTCCGCGAACCCGCTGTCGCACCTGCGCGACCAGCTCGCGCCGCTCGCCCTCGGGCAGGTGGCCGAACGGGAACATCGCCGAGCCGGGCATCCCCCGCTCCAGGACCCGCATCAGGTCCTCGTCCGAGGGGACGTGGTTGGTCGTCGTCAGGAGCCGGAACTGACCTTCGCGGAAGTTCCGCGGCTTGGGGTAGAGGAATCGCGCTGCGAGGCCGTTGCCGTCGCCGTCCTCACCGTGGCATGCCGCGCAGTATCGGCTGTAGAGCTGCGGGCCGCTTGCCTCCGCCCCGACTGTCCTCGCCACCTGCGGGATTGCGGCCGGTGCGGCCGGTGCGGCCGCGCGTGGCGCCGCCGGGGGCTCGGACCGGCCACACCCCGGAGCGTCGAGCAGGGCAAGGACCATCCCGGCAAGGGCAACGGCGCGCGTGGCGACGGCCCCGCACTGCCCGCGGGCCGGGCGCCAACGGTCCGGGTGGGCCGTGGGTCGATCGGCCCTCCCCGGGGCCGTGGTTCCAGGATCACCGGCGGCCGCTACGCCCGGGGGATCACCCCCGTCGCGACCGATGCCGCCGGCTGCGGCGAGTGTGTCCATCACCAGAGCCCTCGCATTCGATCGATCCACTGAAAAAAGGTTGGAGCTTCGGGATCTTGGCGCGATGATTTGTCGGAAAAAACCCGGCCGGGACGCTCGTCCGCCGGCCGGGTGCCAGGCGCATCTCGCCCGCGTGCGAGAACGCGGATAGAATCGAATCATCGAGGCCTTGCGGCCCGATTCTAATCAAGCTACTATTGGACATCAAGATCAAAATGTCCAATTATTGAGTCGAGACGACACGATGGGCTGGCTGAGTTCCGATCGTACGATGCAGAAGGGCAGTCGTGCCGAGTTTGGCCCTGGGTCGTCCGCCGGCCTGAGGTAGGAGGGTCGCATGGTTTCCGCGAGACAGGCATCCGTGCAGGTTCCGATCGCCGAGATCGCTCCGGCTGGTAACCTGGGGGTAGCGACCCCAGCGGGCGCGCGAGCGGGGGCGGTGCCGTTCGACTCGCGCTCGGTGCGGAAGGATTTTCCCGCAGTCGAACAGGAGCTGCGACCCGGGGTACCGCTGGTCTACCTGGACAATGCCGCCACCAGCCTGAAGCCCCGGTCGGTCATCCGCGCCGTGCGGGGTTACGACGCCGACTACTCGGCCACCGTGCATCGCGGCCTGCACACCTTGAGCGAGCGAGCCACCGAGGCGTACGAATCGGCCCGGGACCGGGTGGCACGGTTCATCGGGGCGGCCGGGCCCGATCAGATTGTGTTCACCCGGGGCACGACGGAATCGATCAACCTGGTGGCGCAGTCGTGGGGCGATACGTTCCTCAGGGCGGGCGACGAGATTGTCGTCAGCGCGCTGGAGCACCACTCGAACCTCCTGCCCTGGCAGATGTTGGTCCGCCGGGTCGGCGTGGTGCTGAAGTTTGCCGAGATGACCGAGGACGGCCGGCTGAGCGTGGATGCCTTTGAGCGCCAGATCTCGGAGCGCACGCGGCTCATCGCTGTCACCGCCATGTCAAACGTGCTGGGCACAATCCCGCCCGTGGGTGAGCTGATCGGCATGGCCCGCCGGTGCGGGGCACTGGTGCTGGTAGACGCTGCCCAGGCCGTGGGGCACCTACCGATGGACGTGACGGCCCTCGACGCCGATTTCGTGGCCTTCTCAGGCCATAAGATGTGCGGGCCGACGGGCGTGGGAGTGCTCTACGCGAAACGGGAACACCTGGAGGCGATGCCCCCGGTGATGGGGGGCGGGGGTATGGTCCTTCGCGTGGACCGGCAATGCGCCGAGTGGAACGACGTGCCCTGGAAGTTCGAGGCGGGCACACCACCGATCGCCCAGGCCATTGGCCTGGGGGCCGCCGCGGATTACCTCTCCCGGTTCGAGCGCAACGCCGTGCGCGACCACGAGCGCCGTCTCACAGAGCACGCCCACCTGGCGCTCTCGGCCGTCGCCGGGGTGCGATTGCTCGGCCCGGAGCCGGAGCACAAGGGAGGGGTCATCGGGTTCACCGTCGAGGGTCTGCATCCCCACGATCTGGCGCAGTTGCTCGACCGCTCCGGCGTTGCCATCCGGGCCGGCCATCATTGCGCCATGCCGCTCCACGAACGGCTCGGGCTCGCGGCCTCGGCACGCGCCAGCGTCGCCCTGTACAACACCATCGAGGAGATCGACAGGCTTGCCGAATCGATCGAGGGTGCGAATCGCGTCTTTCGGCGCCGCGGGTGCCTCTAGCCCCCCCTTTCACCCCCTCCACGAAGAGAGACGGAGATGGACGACATCCTTTACCGCGAAGAGATCCTCGACCACTATTACTCCTCCCGCCACCGGGGCCGACTCGATTCGCCCGACCTGAGCGCCGACCTGGATAACCCGCTGTGCGGCGACCGGATTCACATCGAGCTGGAGCTCGATGCGGAGGGCCGGATCGGCCGCGTGCGGTTTGACGGTCATGGCTGCGCCATCAGCCAGGCGGCCGCGTCCATGCTCGCGGAACACGTCGAGGGGAGGCCGGTTGACGAGGTGCGCCGGTTCTCGGCCGATGACATGGTCCGCCTGCTCGGTATCCCTCTGAGCCTCACTCGGCTCAAGTGCGGCCTGCTCGCGTGGCGGGCCCTCCAGCAGGTCCTGCCGGACGACCCGCCTGCGACGTGACCTCCCCGGTGTGAAGCGAGCCGGGTTGACAGTTGACATAAGACAAGAAAACGAAAGGAAAGGATCGTGCCGTGGAAGCCGACGCCGCGAACGCCCGGGGGGCGGCCATGACCCTGGACGTCTTCCTGCCGGAGCTGATCCGCGAGCATCCCGAGACCCGGGCGGTCTTCGACCGCTACGGCCTCCGCGGGTGCGGCGGGAGGCTCGGCCCTCATGAGTCGATCCGCTTCTTCGCCCGGACGCACGGGGTCGATGAGAACCGCCTGCTGGCCGAGCTGGCGGAGGCCGTCACCCGGCCCGGGGACGCCGCGGACGCGGACGCGCCGGGGGTCGCCGACACGATCTACCGCCGCTACTTCCTGGGCGCCATTGCCGTGGCCTTGACGGCGGGAACGAGCTGGGGTGCTCTGTTGCTCTGGAAGATCGGCCTGGGCGGCTCGTTCGAGGGCGCCTCGCTTCACCAGGTGAATTCCCACGGCGAGGCCCAGATCTTCGGCTGGGTGGGCTTGTTCATCATGGGATTCGCCTACCAGGCGTTCCCCCGGCTCTGGCAGACTGAGCTCACTGCGCCCCGGCTGGCTGCGGGGAACTTCACGCTGATGGTCGTCGGCCTCGTCCTCCGGACGGTCGGGATGGCGGCCGCAGGGGCGTGGCCGCTCGCCCTGACCCTGGCGCTGACCGGGGGCATCCTCCAGGTCGCGGCCGTCGCGATCTTCGCCGGGCAGGTCACCATGACTTTCGCGCGTAGCGGCGCGCGCTTCGAGCCCTACGTCGGGTTCATCCTGGGTGCGCTGGCCTGGTTCGCCACATCGAGCGTCTTCGGCCTCTGGCACACGTGGAACACGATGGCGGCGGGAACGGCCGACGCGCTGATCTGGATCGTCGCCACTTACCAGGTCCCTCTCCGCGACCTGCAGATCCACGGCCTGGCCCTGTTCATGATCCTGGGCGTCGCACTCCGCATGCTCCCGCCGTTGTTCGACCTGCCCCACGTCGGCGCGCGGCGCGCGTGGTGGGCCCTGGGCCTGCTCACGGCAGCGGTCCTCGGCGAGGTAGCCCTGTTCCTCATCTACCGCTGGACGGGTAACCACATCTTCGCCGCGTTCCTGATGTTACCCAAGCTGATGCTCGCGGCCGGCGTCTTGCTGGTGGTGCTGACCTGGCGGCCCTGGCGGCCGTTCCCGGCGCGCGACCGCAGCGCGAAGTTCGTCCGGGCAGCGCTGATCTGGCTGCCCGTGTCGCTGGCCATGGTCCTGCTGATGCCGGGCTACTTGTGGCTGATCGGCGTGCCCTTCAGCCACGCCTATTACGGGGCGACCCGCCACGCGATCACCGTCGGGTTCATCTCACTGATGATCATGGGCATGGCCGCCAAGGTCGTGCCGACCCTGGGCGGCATCGACCCGCGCACTCTGCCGGCGCTCTGGGGGCCGTTCCTGCTGGTGAACGCTGGGTGTTTCCTCCGGGTCTCGACGCAAATCCTGACCGACTGGCACCCCGCCGCCTTTACCGTGATCGGCGTCAGTGGGACGCTGGAAGTCGCCGGCTTGGCTTGGTGGGGTCTGGGGCTGGCCCGGATCATGCTCCGGCGCGGGGACGAGCGGACGTCCGTGCCCCGTGCGGCGGGCGAGCGCTCCGCGCGGGTCGAGCCCCAGCACATCGTGGCCGACGTCCTCGACCTGTTCCCCGAGACCCAGGCGGTGTTCGAGCGACATGGCTTCACGGCCCTCCGTCAGCCGTTGCTCCGCCGGACGCTGGCGCGGCAGGTCACCGTTGCCCAGGCCGCTCACATGAGAGGCGTGCGGGAGGACCTGCTGCTCGACGACCTCAACGCCGCTGTCGCGACGCGGCGACTTACCATCTGCGAGACACCGAATCATCTTTCAGGAGCACTCTCATGATCGCGAATGACGTCGACCCGAATACGAGGGTCGGTGAGCTGGTTGCCGAACGCCCCGGCAGGTCCCGCGTCTTCGAACGACTCGGGATCGACTACTGCTGTGGCGGGAAGACGCCACTTGACCGGGCGTGCCGGGAGAAGGGCCTCGACGTCGGTGACGTCCTCCGGGAGATCGCCGCCAGCGACGACGAGACCCATGAGGAGGACCGGATCAACTGGATCCAAGTCCCGATGGGGGACCTCGCGGATCACATCGTGGACGAGCACCACAGCTACCTGCGCCGCGAGTTGCCGCGGCTGGCCGCCCTCACGGAGAAGCTTGTCGCCGCGCACGGCACGCGGCACCCCGAGCTGACCGAGGTCCGCGACACGGTCCTTTCTCTCAAGGACGAGCTTGATTCCCACATGCTCAAGGAGGAGACGGTCCTCTTCCCGATCGTCAAGCAGCTTCAGAACGCGACGTCGATGCCGAGCTTCCACTGCGGCAGTGTCAACAACCCGATCTTCGTCATGATGCACGAACACGAGGACACCGGGAGCGCCCTGGCGCGGCTGCGGTCCCTGACGCACGGGTATCAGGCCCCCGCGGACGCGTGCGAAACCTACCTCGCGACGCTCGCCGGGCTGGCCGCCCTCGAGGCGGACCTCCACCGTCACATCCACAAGGAAAACGAGATCCTCTTCCCCAGGGCCCGCGCTGCCGAGGCCGCGCTCAACGCCGGGGCGAGCCGGTCGGAACTGTGATCGGAGGAAGGTGTTGCCCCCGCGTTCAGCACGATTGCTCTGGAGTTCGATCGGGACCGGCTTGTTCTGGCTCGGCTTGATCGCGCGGCCACTTGCGGCCGCCGACGCCGAGAGGACCTTGTCTCTGACCTGGGACAAGGAGATCCTGACGATCCACGGCAAGCATCTTCCCGGCGGCGCTCTCGAAGTCTTGTATATCGAGGCGTTCTGTCGCCCCGGGTCAACCCGGCGTGATTGGAAACAGACGGTCATCCCGCATCAAACCCAGCTCGTCGAATCGGGCCGCGATGGCCGCATGATCGTCCTTCGGTCTCGGTTGGACGACGGAGTCGTGGTCGAGCACGAGATCCGTGCCGGTCGGGATGAGGTCGAATTCCGCGTGGTCGCAACCAACCCGACCGCGGTCGAGTCGCGGGCCCACTGGGCACAGCCTTGCATTCGCGTGGATCGGTACGCGGGCACCAAGCCGGAGCATTCCTCCGAGGCGTACCTGCCGCGCTGTTTCATTGATGTCGACGGGAAGCCGGCCCGGCTGCCCACGGCACCCTGGGCCCGCGGTGCGCTGTACACGCCGGGGCAGGTATGGTGTCCCGAAGGCGTCAGCCGTGACGACGTCAACCCGCGACCGCTCAGCTCGATCGTTGCTTCCAGCGGTCTGATCGGCTGCGTGTCGGCCGATGGCAAGGAGCTGATGGCGACCGCCTGGGAGCCGTACCAGGAGCTGTTTCAAGGCGTGATCGTCTGTCTTCATTCCGACTTCCGCATCGGTGGCTTGAAGCCGGGCGAGTCGAAGACGATCCGCGGCAAGATTTACTTGATGCCGGCCGATTTCGCGGAATTGCGGGCGACATATCGGAGGGACTTTCCCGGCCAAGAGCGGCGAGTCTCGGGCACCGGCAAAGGCGCGCCTGGCAAGCAGCTCATCGAGTTCGGCTGGGACGAGCCGGACACCGCCTTTCTGCGCCGGCACCGCGATCAGCTCGAGCAAACGCCGTTCGATGGCTGCGTCTTCCACGTTCTGGCTCGAGGCGCCGGGCGGGCGCCGGAGAATTTCACCTGGCTCTGCTGGGGCCGCCGGCGATTCTCCGAGGCTGAGCTCGAGCCGGCATTCGACGATTTGGGGTCGCTCGCCGGGACGAGGTTCCGCCACAACTTCCTGCGGTTCAACGTCACGCCCGCCGATTTCGACTGGTTCGACGACCACACGGCCGTGGTGAGCAATGCCCGGCTGGCGGCCCGGCTCGCCCGCGCAGGGGGCGGCCCGGGGATCTTGCTCGACACCGAGGCGTATCAAGGAAAACTCTTTGAATACCGGAAGCAGCGCGATGCGAGCCGTCATCCCTGGACGGAATACGCGGCCGAGGCCCGGCGCCGGGGACGCGAGGTGATGACGGCTTTTCAGGAAGGCTTCCCGGACTTGACGGTCCTCGTGACGTTTGGGCACAGCCTGGTCTGGAAGCAGAGCGATGGTCGAAAAAAACCGCTGGAGGACTGCGCCGACGGTTTGCTCGTCCCGTACCTCGACGGGATGCTCGAGGCGGCGAAGGGGAAAACGCGGCTCGTCGATGGTCATGAGATGTCGTACGGATACCGCGACGCGGGCGCTTTCGCCGGGGCCCATGAGGCGATCACCATCAAGGCGACCGGGCTGGCCGCCGATCGGCTGAAATACCAGAACGTCGTATCCGCCGGCTTCGGTCTATGGCTTGATTACGACTGGCAAAAGAACGGCTGGAATTCCGCGCAGGTCGAGAAGAATTACTTTTCCCCCGCCCGCTTCGAGGCCAGCCTGCGCGCCGCTGTCGAGCAATCAGACGAGTATGTCTGGATCTACAGCGAAAAGCCGCGATGGTGGTCGGAAAAGGGCGGTGCGATCGACCTCCCCCCGGTTTACGTCGACACAGTGCGGCGCGTGCGGCGGGCACTGGTGGGAGATTAGTAGGTGGTCTCCTTGGATTCATTAGAGATCTTGGCGAACCCCGGTGCATACATGCCAGACCAGCGGGCGGGCGAGACGATTCCCTGGGCGCTGATCCATTGCTCGGCTTCTTCGCGGCGTGTGCGGGTCGCGCCGTCGTTCTGGATCTCGCCCAGCCGGTACCGCAGGATGTGGGCGCGGAGCGGCATCTCGGCGGCTTCGTACTGGTTCGCGGCCAAGGTCAGCTCCTCGATCGCCCGAACGGCGTTTTCCTTGCAGGCCGCGATGCCGGCTCGCACATAATGCGCGTGGGCGCGGGCGTACTTCTGTCCCTCGCGTTCGAGCCGTCGTGCGTCTCTTTTCGCCTGGCGCAAGTAGACTCCGGCCCGATCGGTCTTTTCGGCCATGGACAATGCTGTGCGCGCCCGCAGCTCGAGCATATCGATCCGGATCATTTGGATGCGCAGCAGCATGGAGCGTGAATACTCGGGCCAGATCGCGCTCAAGCGCGTCCACGCGCGGCTGATGTCGCCTCGATAGAGATAGCGGTGGATGAGTGATTCGAGCGCGGAGGAGTGCTGAAGGTTGAACCGCCCATCGTGGCGGTGATCGACGGTGGCCTCGAGTTCGGTTTCGGACTCGAGTGATTCGTTTCCGGCCAGCTTGATCATCGTCATGTAGAAGGTGGTCAGCATCGTGGCCGCGTAGAGGTCGCCGCGTTCTTGCGATTCCCTGAGCAGCCCGGACCAGCGGCGCCTGAGCTCGGCCAGCTCGCCCATCTGGACGAGTGCCCAGAGGACGAAGTTGTGCAGGGTATCACGTTCCCAGGTGACGCCCGTGCAATGATTGCGGAAGAGCTGGTCGGCCTGGTCGAGGGAAGTCAGGGCGGATTTCCACTCTCCGAGCATCAGAGATGCGAATCCGCGAATCATCTCGACCATCCCGCGGGCGTAAGGCGAGTCGATTTGGCGGGCGATGTCGCCGGCGGCTTTCAAGAGGGTGGCGACGCGGGGTGCGGCGGCGACTCCCGCGGTGGACCGATGGCCGGCCTCCATCGCCAGCGCACGGGCGATCCGCAAGGGCTCGCCGGCCCGCAGCGCGAGCAAGAGCCCGCGCGTCTGAAAATCCGCGCCCCGGATCGGCTCGCTCATGCTCAGTCCGGCGACGGCCGACCAGCAAAGGTCGATCCTGGTCAGGTCCATCTGGGAGATCTGGCTCTCGTCGCGGTTTCGGAAGCCAAGGCCGCGCGTCCAGAGCAGGGCCCGGTGCCAGAGGAGCGAGAGCCGGGCCTGTCGCGGTGTGTCGGGCATGGAGAGGCCCAGCGGGCCGAGCAGGGTTCGCAACAGAGCCAGCCCCTCGTCGACGTGACCGCTGATCAATAGCTCGGTCGAAGCCAGACGCTTCAGCTCCACGGTCTCGGCCGCGGTGGCCGACTCGGCCGCTTTCGAGTAGGCCAAAGCCGCCTCGGCGCCCCGGCCGGCATTGGCGAGCGCGTCGCCCAGTCTCCTCCAGAGGGGCCCGGCCTGGCCGCCTGGCCCCTGGTGCAGCTCGAGGGCGGTTCGATAGAGTCGCGCCGCGTGGTCGAAGGCCAGTGCTAGGGCGGCCTGGTCGGCCCCTCGTGAATAATAGTCATAAGCGCGGACGGCGTCGCCGGCACCCCGGTAGTGACCGGCGAGGATTTCCGGATCGACCGGCCCCGAGGTCGCCAGGACCAGGGCCAGGCGTTCATGGTGCCCTCGTAAGACTTCGGGCGAAAGGTGAGAGGCGACTGTCTCTCGGATCCGATCGTGGTAGGTTTCGACATCGTCGTGCTGGGTTTGTCCGATACACCGGATCAGCCGGGCCGAGCGGAGCGAGGCCAGGGCCACGCGGCCGCCGGCCCCCAGCTCTGTTGCCTGGAATGCCAGCGCCTGGCGGATCGGCCGACCCGAAACGGCCACCACCCCCAGCAGGCGCCGGGCGTCCTCCGGCTGCCGCTGGATCCGTGTCCAGAGCACCTCGTCGAGGTCGAGCCGCCCGATGTCTTCCGACCGGACCGTCGGCTCGCCGCTCTGGATATACTTGACCAGCTCGTCGATGAACAGCGGATTGCCTCCAGATTCCCGCGCCACCATGTGCGCCTGCGCTCTCGACACGGCGTCGTCCCGGCCGAGCAGGGCAAGCGCCAGCTCGCGCGCCTCCGACTGAGGGAGCGGCTCGACCGCCAGCTCGCGATGGTCGAGCCCGCTGGCCCCCTTGGCCATGGACTTGCGGATCTCGCGGAGGAAGGCACTTTGTTCCGCGTCCTCCGAGCGAAAGCAGCCGATGAAGAGCAAGAGCGGTGATTGCGACGAGCAGAGCAGGTCGGAAAGCAGGATCGCACTATCGACATCGCCCCACTGGAGGTCGTCGATCGCCAGGATGAGCGGCCTGTTCTCTCCGAGCCGTTTCAGGAGCCGGCGCAGTCCGGCGAAGGCGCGGCGCCTCAGCTCCTGCTGGTCGGGCATCTCCGTCGTCTCGCGCCGCGCCCAGGCGACGGCTTCCACGCTTTGCAGAACAGGAAACAACCGGGCCAGAAAGGCCACGTCCTCTGGGAGCAGACTCTCCACCACCCGGGCCGGCTGCCCCTTCAAGTATCGCGCCAGTGCGTCGATCAGGCTGTCGAGCGCCTTGTATGGGACCGATTCCCGCTCGTAGCAGCGACCGTCCAGCACGATGGCGTCGTCCTTCTCGATCAGCTCGTCGAGAAATGATCGAATCAGGGTTGTCTTGCCGGTCCCCGTCCGGCCGAAGACGAATACGGACAAGGTCTTGCCCAGGCTGAGCGAGGCAAACAGGCTGGCGAGGACCTGGCGATGCCGCGATCGCCCGATCAGGTGGAGCGGGCGGCTCGGCTCGACGACGTCGATCGGACCGGTAACACGGCCGCTGAGTTGCATGAGCACGTCACGGCCGGTCGGCCGCTTGGTCGAATCTCGGTCGAGAAGGGCGACGCACAGAGCCACCAGGTCCCGTGGGAGGCCCTCGACCAGGGAATCCGGCGACGGGGCCGGCTCCGACTGCTTCGTGGCGATCACCTCGTCGGGCGAGCCGACGAACGGGAGTCGCCCCGTCATGGCCTCGTAAAGCATGACTCCCACGCTGTACCAGTCGCTCGCCGCGGTGACCGATCCTCCGTCTGCCTGTTCCGGCGACATGTGACCGACGGTACCGACGACCTGGCGATCGACCGGACGACCTCGTGCCAGGCTCTCCAGGTCGACTGTCAGCCCGAAATCGAGCAGGACGACACGCTCGTCGAGGGTGACCAGCACGTTGGGTGGCTTGATGTCCCGGTGCAGCTTGCCCGATTGGTGGAGCGTGTCGACGCCTTCCGCCAACTGTCGCAGCGCGTCGCGCAGCCGGGTCTCGTCGAACAGGTTTTTCGCATTTGCCCGGCGCGAGTGACCCGGTTGCGAGGAAACGCTCGGCGCATCGCCCGCGCTTGGGAGGAACGAAAATGGGTGGAGGCGGCTCCGCACGAAGCTGACGAACTCGCATCCCTCGACCAGCTCCATGGTGAAAAACCAGCGGTCCTCGACCGCAAAAAGCTCGTAGAGGTTGACCAGGTTCGGATGGGTGATATCACTCAAGGAGCGGAATTCTTGTTTGAAGCGAACCAGCGCGAGCGGGTTGACGCGCCTCATGGTCTTGAGCGCGACGAGCTCGCCCCGCTGCTGGTCGTACGCCTCGTAAACCACCCCCATTCCGCCCGCACCGAGGCGCCGAACCAGCGTGAAACGGACCGCATCCAACATCGCCCGGAGGAGCTCGGCTTCCGCCTGGAGGTGATACTCCTCGTCCACCGAAAAGGACAGTCGCTCGATGGTCTCAGTCACATCCGATGGGCTCCGCGTTTTGTCGGCGTCGCTCTCGGGCACGAGGAGGAGCCTCGTCGGGGATTCCACCGAGGGTGTGACCTCCCGGTCGACGACAGTGTCAGCCGGCGCGGCTTCGGCCTCGACCGGCTGCGTGGGAGCTTCCGACACGAAATCGGCCGATGGCTGCCCGATCGTTCGGTGCAACCGGCCCGATTTCTTCCACCGTTCGCGGCGTTCGCCGTCGACCAGGGCACGGACCATTTCTCCCTGCGCGGCGATGTCGGGAAACGCGGACAGGTAGATCCGCAGGGGCAAGGCCTGGCCGCGCTGCCAGCGCTCTTGCTGATCCACCAGCAGCACGCCGAGCCGGTCGGTTTTGGGAACATTGGGATGCGAAGACAGAAAGGCGAACACGTCCGGGGACGAGATGCTGTTCTCCCAGAGCGCGGAAAAGCGGCGGGCCAACTGTTCAAACTTTTTCGCGCCGGAATTTGAATCCATCGCCGTGTCGACCCGCGTTGTTCCTGATGACGAACGCTCCGCGAAACCACAAATCAAGATCCAAGCCAATCATCCCGATGCTGGGCGACGAATTCATCGTCGTTCAGTTCGGGGTACATCCGATAGACGCGCTCGATCTCTTCCGCCTGGCCGGGGCTGAGCGTTAGGTCGGGGTCGAGACACCAAATGCCTGCGAGCATGCCCTGGCGACGGAGGACCTCGTGAATGCCGGCAATGCAGCCGGCGAAGCCGTTTGCGGCATCGAAGAGTGCGGCGTTGGCGTCGGTCGTGGAGATCGCCAGACGGAGCAGGTTCGCGGGGATGCCCTCTGCCCGTCGCGTTGCGTCTTGGCAGGCGTTCAAGAGCTCGACCGCGCGACGAGTCCAGACGGCCCAGTGGCCGAGCAGCCCACCCACGATCCGTCGCTCGACCTCCCGGCCTCCGTCCCTGAACCGGTACGGGGTGAGCAGGTCGAGCACGATGTTGTCGTCGTTGCCGGTGTAGAGGGCGACGTCGTCACGTCCGGATTCGGCCACGGCCCGGACGACGTCGAGGGTCCGGTAGCGATCGAACGGAGCGATCTTGATGGCGATGACGCCCTCGATTTCGGCGAACCGCCGCCAGAAGCGATGCGACAGGTCCGGCCCGCCGACGGCCTGCTGAAGGTAAAAGCCGACGAGCGGGATCACCTCGGCCACGTCCCGGCAATGGGCCAGCCGCGCATCGTCGTCGGGGCGAGAACCGGCGAGGCTGAGCAGCCCGGCATGATAGCCAAGGTCACGCAGGATTCTGGCCTCGGCGGTGGCTTGGGCGGTCGGTCCGCAGATTCCGCCGATCCGCGCCAGCGGCTCCGGCCGGCCCGCGGAGGCTCGATCGATCTCCTCGGCGACGAGGGCCAGTACCGGGCGATACAAGCCGTGCCGCGGGTCACGAATGGCGAACTGCGTCGTGTGAACACCGGCGGCGATCCCGCCGGCGCCGGCGGCAATATAATAACGGCAGAGGGCCCTTTGGCGGCGCTCGTCCAACCGTCGCTCGGCCGTCAGGGCCAGCGGCATCGCGGGGATCACCACGCCTCGCCGGAGGGCATCGAGCATGCGGGGAGGGAGTGAAACGGGCATCAAGCTTGACCTTCGTCCGGCAGGACGGTGGGACGACTAGAACCGGCCATCACGGGCCTCGAAGTGGGTTGGCTTTTCCAGAGTTTGGCCGCCATCCTTGAGCCAGGCGGCCGTCAGGTCGATCAGTTGGCCGGCTCCGAGCCGGGGCGGGCCGAAGAGGCGGCGGCAGAGAGTGGCGTCGCTGAGCAAAGCGTCCGGTGCCTCCGTGCCCCGGAAATTCAACGACAGGCCGAATCGCTCTCCGAACCGCTCGGCGACGTGGCGGACGCCGAGCGTTTCCGGTCCGGTGACGTTGAGCACCGTGGGTGGCGTGGCGGCGTGGTCAAAGGCTCGAAGCGCGATCGCGTTGGCATCGGCCTGCCAGATGACATTGAAGTACCCCATGGCCAGGTCGATCGGCCGTCCCGCGAGCACATTTCGGGCGAGGTCAACGAGCACTCCATAGCGCATCTCGACGGCGTAGTTCAGCCGGACCAGGACCATGGGGATACCCAGGGTCCGACTGAAATGCTCGAGGATCCTCTCGCGGCCCAGACAGCTCATCGCGTACTCGCCGGCCGGCCGGAGTGGGTCCGACTCGGTCGACCCACCATGCGACACGGGCACCAGCCCGTACACGTTGCCGGTCGAGAAGGCGACGATCCGGCTACGTCGGAACTGCCGGGCGACCAGGCCCGGCAGGAAGCTATTCAGGGCCCAGGTCTGGGACTCCTGGCCTGTCGACCCGAACTTCATCGCAAACATCGAGACGACGTTGGGCACCTCGGGAAGTCGCTCGAGCGCCTCGGGCTCGAGCAGATTGCAACGGATTGTCTCGACACCTCGATCGCGGAGCCAGGATTCGCTCTCCGGGTCGGTGAATCGCGCGACGCCCAGGACTCGGCGATCGCGCCGGCCCGAGGCGTCGAAGGCACGGCGGGCCATCCACGCGAGCGTCGGTCCCATCTTGCCAGCCACCCCGAGGATGATCAAATCCCCCTCGAGACGCGAAAACGTGTCAATGACCCCCTCGGTCGGGGTGCTGAGCAGACGGTCGAGTTGCTCGACGTCACGGATCGCCTCCGGGATTGCACTCGAGTCGTCGATCGTCATCTCGGCTCCGAAGGTCCTGGGTTTCAGGAGTGGAACAAGATCCTCTTCGGCCGCGGCCATAGGTCGAGCTCTCGGGATCGGATCATGGTGACCAGGACGACTATACATACCGAGTCGGCGCGCGGAAACCCTCTATGCTGATTTGGTAACTGGTGCGTGCTGTGTGGTCAGTCCAAGTAGGCGTGACAGGCCCGAGACGCGGGCGAAGAGTTCACACACAACGCGTTTGGGGCCGAGAACGTCGACACGTCGACACGGCCTTGGTAGCATTGGACTTGCGCCGTGTCGACGTTTTTCTTGGGTTTCGACTAACGACCTAACTCTTCGTCTGCCATGGGGTTACGCGTGTCGACGTTTTTGGGGGCGACGGTTCGAGTTCGAGTGAGTGACAGGACGCGACCCTGGTGGCAACGGGAGACTTTGACGAGTATGCCATGTACGCCGAGCCGCGGGGCAATGCTTTGAAAGATGGTGTTTCGTGCGCTGTCCGTAGTGATTAGTCGTGCGAAATGAAGTGTCGAGCTTGAGACCGACCCGAACGGACTTCACCGGTCAAGAGTCCACAAAAGTCCGCGCATCACTCGCTCAAAATCGCCGATGTCGAGGGTCCGTCTCTTGGCGTAAATCATTTGGAATCCACTATCTGCGTCGAATGAGCTGTGCGAATACGGTTTCAACTGAGCGGACATCGGGTTTGTGTGATCAAATGTCAAACTGGAGACCGCCCTCGGAAGGGCGGAGGACGGAGGAGAAAGGACGGAGGTCATGACGGAGAACCTCATGGAAAGTGGCGCGTGGGGCGTGGAGCGAAAAGACGTCGATTTCGCATCAATGGTCGTGTAGGCGGCACAACCCGCTTATCCCCTGCCGCTGGCTTCGATGAGTTCGGCCACGTATCGTCGCCACCCGGTTGTCGAGAGAGGAGCCGGGCCAGTGGTTGCGCATGCTTCGCGTAAGAACCTCACACCTATATGATCTACAGAACGGGGAGATGAGTTGCATAGATTTTCTCAGATTCGTGCGGAATGTTGGCGGGGACGGCGAGTCGACGAGGCGTCGAGGTGGGGCGGACCCGATTCGTGGACGGGCAGCGCGAAGCGGAGCCGGGCGAGGAATTGCCCGAGGATGGGACCAATCGGCGCGGGACGCCGGCACCGTGGACACGCTGGGCCCAGACAGCCAGGTGACCCTGGGTCCGATCGATCGGCAAGGTTATCCCGATCGGCATCGCGGCTCGGGATAGGTCCGCCAGTCGCAGCGGTTCCTGGAGATGGTTGACGACGTGGTCGATGGCGAGATTGATCCGCTCGATATACGTCGCCGACGTGGCAAACCGGCAATTCTCAGGAATTCGCAAGATTTGGCAAGCCCTCCCCTTGTCAGCCGGTAGGATGCTCGGATAGATGCTCGCCGTTAATGCGGCGTACTCGCCCCTGGAGCCACCCGTGGAAAGAATCATTGTAAGCCTGATGCTGTGTATTTTCGCCGGTCGCGCGTCCAGGAGCGCTCCGGAACCCGGCACAGGAGACCCCACAGGAAGCACGAACATGCGTCTCGGAAACTTTTCCGTCAGCCGGAGGTTGCAGTAACTGCATTGGTGGGGGCAGCCGCGCGTGGCGATGATCGTGTTGCCGAGCAGGCCGCGGCCGCGGATGAGGTCGCGCCGCGCCTGAGGGAGGCCCTCCAACGAGGGTGGTTGCTCGTCGCGGTAGAGGCTCTGAAGCCGTCCCGCAGTTGCGTCGGCGATAACGAGCGGCCAGGTACGCTCAGCCTCCCCCACGACCACCGCGTCGGCATGTTGCCGCGCCTCGTCGGGCAGGAGCGTCGCATGGGGCCCGCCCAGGAGCGTTGCGCGCGTCGGTGACATCGACGAATGGCACTAGCTTAAGGCGCAATCCGTTACTATTAAACGACGTGCGACTCTTGCCCGGCGGCCTATTCAAAATCTACGTGGATATGTGCCGTAGTTTACTTGACTATGAAACAAGTG
>JBIOJM010000069.1:0-34861 GCA_044450785.1 Isosphaerales bacterium | reverse complement strand
GCAGAGGGCGATGCCCCGGTCGCGTTCGGTCTCGGCGCGGTCGTGGTCAGCCATCAGATCGCGGTGAAAAATCTCGATGGACGGGCGAGCGCGACTCGGGGTGTCGGCGCGGACCGGTGACCTGGGGCCTCCATCCTCGTGCCGGGGAATCCGATGATTGGTCGTCGCGACATGAGGGTTGTTCGAGCTGTTCGAGCGCGGCATGTGGCAGCCAATGCAATCGTCGCCGCGGTTCCGTTCCCGCCGGAGCTTGGCCGGGAGGCGACAACCTTGATCGGCGTGGCATTCCAGGCAGCGATCCCGAAAATAAGCCGCCTTCACCTCGGGTGCCGGCAGCACGTGCGGGTCGTGACAGGAAATGCAGCCGAGCCGGCCCTGACTGGCCTGGTAGCAACGGCTATCGTGCATCTGCTCGACCTGGCCAGCAAACCGGTTATCCCTGGCATTCCCCGAGGGCACGAACACCGACCAGAAACGATAAAACGGCAGACCGGGCCGATAGTCTTCACTTCGAGTACCGACGCGGGAGACGCGTCGTGGGCCGATCAGGTGGCATTGCTCGCAGACGGCATCGCGGACCGAGGGCTCCAGATCCGCGGGGTTGACGATCGTCAAGTCCCGGCCGTCAACCACCGTGGGACGCCGGACGTGGAGATCGCCGGGCCCATGGCACCGCTCACAGCCGATCGAGTGGCCCTGAAAGATCGGCGTGCGATAACGGTTGATCGCGCTCGACACCCGCTCGGCCCTGTTCGCGTGGCAAAACAGGCATTCCGCGAGGATCGGCCGCTCGAAGTGGTGGTTCCTGGTCTCGTAACCCGGCGACAAACCCCAGCGCCGGTCCTTGGCATACCAGGTGATCGGAGACTCGAAGAGGAAGCCGTCACGCTCGATCAGGTACGAGAATCCCTGCCTCCCGGAGCCGATGACGTACTGGACCTCAGCCTGGTTCTGGGCGATCAAGCGCCCCGACGCATCCTGGCGCGCCTCGCGATGGAAGACACGTGCTCCCTGATGTTCGACCGAGTACAAAAGGCCCTGCGCCTCGAATTGTGGTCGAGAGCCATCCGGGCCGGCTCCCAACGACTGCGCGTCGGCGATGGGGGAGAGGGAGCGGCCCATCGGGTGCAGGCGGAAGGTCTCGGCGATCCCCGCATGACAGCGGATACAGGCCGCATCCCCCACATAGTTCACTCCCGGCTGGGTGTTCCGGTAGGGAGGGCGGACGCCGAGACGTTGGACGTCCTGTTTTGCGGAGGTCCGCCATCTGAGGATCAACGCCCCAGCCCCCACGACCGAAAGGACCACGGTCAAGAGCAGGAGCCTCCGTCTTCGAGCCGCCCGGGCTTCGGACTCGGAGGGAACCGCGTGCTCCATGTGAAAATCCCGATCAGAAAGTCAACTTGCCCCAGTCCGGCTCAGCGATCGCGCCGGGGGAACGATCCAGCGGCTCGGCCCCATGATCCTACTCCGGACCACGTGCGAACACAAAGATCGTCTCGGATTGTTTTGGAGCAAGAACGCTGACAGCTCAAGTGCATCAAAATGGCATGATTCTATTGAGCGTCAGGTTAATGACTTCACAGGGATCCCCCCCGCGTGCCGGAAGCCAAACACCGGCGGCTAGCGCCCTGCCGCTCAGATATCATGCGGCCTCCGATTCCGCCAACCCTCGCACGTCGATCTTGCCGGTGACGGCGGCGGAGCGTTCTAGTCAGCGGTACGGCGCTAGCCGCCGGTTTGCGTACCTGAAAATCAAGCGGAACCTATTAACCTGACGCTCAATAGTGATCCGCCATCCTTCGATTGACGCGTGGGGGGGGAGACCTGTCGGTCGGCCCAAGGGGCGGCGACCCTTCGGGTGCCCGGAGACTCGCGCCCAGCAGGCCGTAAATCCAAGATTGACGGCTCGCGGGTTTGAGAACGCCGGCCTCGGACCTGGCAAGAATCACCCGGCTCGTGGCTTGCAATCGGAGCGGCCCAGGCGATTCCCTCCATTAACCCAGTTCATCGCCCCGGTCGGATGAGAGACGCAGGCGGACCGGTTCGATCGTGCCGGTATCGCGTCCGTTTGCCTTTTCCACCGCTGCAAGCAACCAGCTCGAGGGCAGGCCCGCAGCCGAGACCACGTCAGTTGATCGTGTGCTAAGTTAGTAGTAATTCTCCCTTTTTTTCTCCTACCTACTTGAACTCTTCATTCGCTTCCTTTAACTTATCTCTGGTTTGCCGTGAACGAGTGCGCTTAGTACGGTGCACGAATGGGCTGAGCATGGTTTGCTCCATGGACGGAGTGAACGGCTTTGTCAGATTCGTGATGCCGGCTGGATCCGCGATTCGTTGACGGGCGGATCTCAATAAGTCGCGGTCCTCTCCTCTCCGCGATCCATAACCCAAACAATCGTTACGTTCTCTTGTCTGATTGGGCCCTGCGCGACGATCGTTTTCGAATTGAATTCGGTCTTGCGTCGGTTGAAAACGAGATGCCCCGATTCGTGATTCCACTGACGGATCGTGTTTGATCCGTCGGAGCCCGCGAACCGTGAGCCAAGACGATGTTCGCGGGGGCTGTTTCATCCTCTCCACCCCCGCGCTCAGGCAGTTTGGCGCTTGATTCGCAGCTCGTTTCTGATTCTTTTGATTCTTCAATGTCGAGAGTCTTTATGCGAAACAATACGATTTCATCGCTTGACCGGCGTGGTTTCCTCCGGCTAGGCGCCTTCGCCGGGTTACTTGGAGCCATGGGTTGCGAGGGGGGAGATGCGCCGGGAAAGCCTACAGCTCCTCCCATGGAGAAGGGGAATCGCTCGCGGCTCGACATGTTGAATCAAAAGGCGGAGGACGCCGCAAGTAAGAAAAAGAAGAAATGATCGCCGCCCAGTCGAGTTTGAATCGTCGTATCTCGCCGTTGCCCGAAGGGGTCCGTCTTACCAGTCATCGGCCCGGAGGGGTCGGTTTTTCAACCCTCGCAGGTTTTACATCCGCAATCCTAAGAGAGGAGAATGATCTCATGCGTTTGATTCCTCATCGCGTTTCGAGCCGTGCCTTTACCCTGATCGAGCTGCTGGTCGTGATCGCGATCATCGCGGTCTTGATCGCCTTGCTCCTGCCGGCCGTGCAGTCCGCCCGCGAGGCAGCGCGGAGGGCGCAGTGCACCAACAATCTCAAGCAGATTGGCCTGGCCGCCTTGAACTACGAGAGTCAAAACGGGACCTTCGCGATCGGCAGCCCGTTCAAACCCGAAAAAATCTACGGATGGCTTTGGGCCGAAGAACAGAGCACGTTCGTCTCGATGCTCGGGCAGTTTGAACAGCAGCCGCTCTATAACGCCATGAACTTCAGCCAGAGCATCTACTCTGCGTCCGACAGCACGGTTTACGCCACGGGCCTCGCCGCGCTCTGGTGCCCCAGCGACGGCCAGATCATCGGCAAGAGGAACAATTACGGGCCGTATGCGGATAACCCGGCCCTGACCTTCGCGTACACCAGCTACGCCGGCTGCGCCGGGACGTGGTTCCCCGAGCCGCTCCTCTACTCGGACTGCGCGATCTACTGGCCGAATACCCCCGCGAGCAGCCCGCACTTCGTTGCGCTCGTCGCCGAGGTCAACGGGATATTCCGCTATAACTTCGCCACGACCATCGCAAACATCACGGACGGGACGAGCAACACGTTCCTCTACAGCGAGCGTGCCAACGGCCTGTTCAGCGCTTCCGAGTCCTATTGCTTTGACTGGTGGGGCGACGGCGTCTCGTCCGACACGATCTTCACAACCCTCTACCCGATCAACGCCTTCCGAAAGGTCCCGAACATCGCTGATGAGTACTCGTGGTCCTGGATCCAGTCTCCGTCGAGTCTCCATCCCGGCGGGGCCAACATCGGCATGGCGGACGGCTCGGTCCGCTTCATCAAGGATTCGATCAGTACCTGGCCGTTCAACCCCGCCACGGGCTATCCCAAGGGCGTGACCCAGACGAACGGCATCTTCACGATCTTGCCGGGCACGCAGATCGGCGTTTTCCAGATGCTGTCAACCCGTTCCGGTGGAGAGGTCATCAGCGCGGATCAGTATTGAGATCGCGGAAGCAGAATAACCTCAACGATGGGCTCCGGCAGCCGATGTTCAAGGCTGCCGGAGTCCCTCCTTCGTTCCCATCCCCGCAAAGGCTTCACGTCCCTAGCCCCCTCTCGCAGCAGGTAGCCCCGGTCCGCCGGCAGCCCTTGGTACAAGTCCACCCGCCCCGAGGGCCATCGCACCTCCAGCCGCTCGACACGCGCCGAATCGCCCAGCCCGAAGTGAAGCCTGGGGTCTCCGGCTGACTGGTAGCTGCCGCCTCCGACGCGCTGCGCGACCCGCCGCCGTCCCCCCGCCACGAGCGCGACCCGCGCCCCGACAGCGTCACGGTTCGAACGCACACCTTCGAGCTGCAAAATGAGCCAGTGGCCGCCTCCGGCAGTGCGGTTGTGAAGGTAGGCCAGGGGTTCGTTCTGGGACTGGACGACTGCGTCGATCCGGCCGTCGTTGTCCAGGTCTCCCACGGCCAGGCCGCGGCCGAGGTGGAGGGGTCGGAACGGGCCCCCGGCGTCGGGCGATGGGTCCTTCAGACGTCCGTCCGGCCCGCCCATCAGCAACTGGGTGGGCATCTTCCAGGGGTAGACAGGACGGTGGTCGTTGACGTGACCGTTGGCGGAGAGAAGGTCGAGCCAGCCGTCGTTATTGGCATCGAGGAAGGCGACGCCGAAACCGAGTAGACACCGGGTGGGCGCGGCGAGCCCGATCACCGCGGTGTCGTCCGAGAACAAGCCGCGGCCGAGATTCCGAAAGAACGTGGTGGACTCGCCGTAATAGTTGGTGACGGCCAGGTCGGGCCGGCCGTCGCCGTCCAGGTCGCCGCACGCCACGCCCATGCCCGACTGGAAGCCGCCGCTCGAATTGGCGGCGGCGCCGGCCGGGAGCGCCGTCTCCTCGAACCGGAAGCCGCCCAGGTTGTGGAACAGGTAGTTGGCCGACATGTCGTTGGCCACGTAGAGGTCGATGAGGCCGTCGTCGTCGAGGTGGGCGGCCAAGACCCCCAGCCCGCGCCCGTCAGGGTCAACGAACCCCGAGTCCTTGGTCACATCCACGAACCGACCGCCGTCGTTGCGGAAGACGTGGTCCGGGAGCGCCTCGAAGTCGCGCGGACTGCAGTACAGGTTCACACGGGACTTCGCGCTGGCGCAGACGCGCTCGTTCTTGAGGTCGAACACCAGGTAGTGGCAGACGTACAGGTCGAGGTCGCCATCGCCGTCGAGGTCCGCCCAGGCTGCGGATGTGGGCCAGTCGCGGTCGCCGGCGAGGCCGGCCTTGGCTGTCACGTCCTCGAAGGTTCCGTCACCCCGGTTGCGGAGGAGTGCATAGGATTGCCATCGGGTCACGAAGAGGTCGGGATGGCCGTCGTTGTCGTAATCGCCGACGGCGACACCATGCCCGTAGCCGCCGGCGAAACGGGAGAGTCCGGCCCGGTCGCTGACATCCTCGAAGGTCCCGTTGCCGCGGTTCCGGAAGAGACGGTCCTTGCAGGACGAGTTCGGGGAAGGCGGTAAGGGCCCACCCTGGACCGCATAGACGTCGAGCCAGCCGTCGCCGTCGTAGTCGAGCAGGGCGATGCCTCCGCTCATGGTCTCCGGTGGACGCTTGAGGGAGGACATGCCATTATCGTGGACAAAGTGCAGCCCGGCGGGCTCGGCGTCGTCGACGAATTGCGGAACGACTCCCGCGGCGGAGCCGGCGATCGAGCGTCGCGGGGCGTCGCGCCGCAGGTCAGCGCATCGCTCGGCGAACGTCCGGCCGGGGGGGGTTGCCCCGGATCGGGAGACGCCTGGCTGGCCCTCGGGGAAGAGAGTCGCGCGTGACGGTCCCGGCCGGCCTGGCTTCCCGTCGCGGAGCAGGGCCCAGCCCCGGGCCTCGATCGTTCGGCCGAGGAACTTGGCCAGGCGTGCCAACTCGGCGGGGTCGCCACTGGTCGAGTCGTCCCGGAGCACTGCCCGGTAGCGCTCTCTGACGGCAGTGACCTCGGCCCTCCTGGATCGGATCCGGGCGACTTCCTGGTCGTCGCCGGCTCCCGTGGCGAGGACCGCGAGCCGGTCAAGGGCGGCCGTGTCGCCGGGGTCCTGCTCGACCAGGGCGGAGAGGGCAGCTCGCTCGGCCGGGACGTCATTCTGCCTCGCGGCGAGCCAGGCGCGCATTCTTGACGCCTCGACGTCCGAAACGCCGCTCGCCGGCACGTGCTCGAGGGCCCGCCACGCCGCCGCGATGTCGCCGGCCGCCTGCGCCAGCTCGAGCCGGGCGCGCCACACGACAGGATCGTCCGGGCGCCGCTCCAGGCAGGCATCGAGCAACCGGCCCGCCAAGTCCAGCCGGCCGGTTCTGGTCGCCAGGTTCGCGCGCCCGAGCCAGACCCGGTCGTCGTCGGAGGCGGTTCTTTCGAGGGTTTGGCGGATCGTTCCCAGGGGCATGGGCAAAATGTCCAGCCGGGAGAGCTGCCTGACGACAGCCGCCGGCGAGTCGGAGTACTGCCAGGACTCGATGATCGACCTTCGCATCTCGTCGGTCCGTCCTTCGACCTGGTAGAGATCCGCAAGGGCTTTGAGCAGTCCCAGCGCGTCGGTTCCGGTCTCATGGAGGCGCGCGGCTTGGAGGACCTCTTCGGCGCGCGTGAACTGGCCGGCGTCGATCGATGCCATCGCGCGCTGGACGGCGGCTCGGGAGGCGAACGGGCTCGAAGGCTGCACTTGCTCCCAGGCTGCCAGGGCCGCGTCGGGGCGCCCTCGGTGCAGCTCGCAAAGTCCGATTTGGTACTCGACTTCGCCGCGCCCGGCCCGGCGCGGTGTGAGCTCCATCAACCGCTTCCGCGCCGTGCCATAAAGCCCTGCCGCCATCTCCTGCTTCGCCTGTTCGAGCGCTGACCGAAACCTCCGAGTCTCCAGCGCCCGCACCCCGCTATACCCTGCCGCGGCGACGACGCCCAGGACAAGGAAAGACCCTAACCAGAGCCGGCGTGAGTGCATCTCTTCCTCGACCCAGATCCTACCCGGTAGACCGGAAATATTCCTCGAATTGTAGCAGTCATCCAAGCCGTGAGTCGACAGTTCGTCCTCTCCGTTCCTGTCAGTGGCTGGCCCTGGCGATCGCCATGGGCATTCGGCCGTCGAAACCGATCGTCCACCGCCTTTCCTTCGACTTCCATCGCACGATTGCCGGCGAAAGGGTAGAGAACTGGCAAGCGACTCTTCATAATAAGTCATGAGCCCGAACGAAGGTCCCTCCGAATCGCCGTTTTGTTTCGTCCGTGGCGGGTGGCGATTTGTATCGTATCGGCGGTAGTCAAACCCTGGCAAACGAGCGAGCAACGGGAGTCATTGCCGTGTCCGATGGCCTCAAGCGCGTATACGGGATCGACCTGGGGACCACTTACTCGGCGATCGCGTATGTGGACGAGCACGGAAAGCCCGTCATCGTCCCCAACCAGGAGAGTGAGCGGATCACCCCCTCAGTCGTCCTTTTTGACGGTGAGAACATCATCGTCGGCAACACGGCCAAGGAGTCGGCCAAGGTCGAGCCGCACCGGGTCGTTTCCCGGATCAAGCAAAGCATGGGCGATCCCAACTTCGTCTTCCAGTACGAGGGGCAGGCGTTCAGCCCCGAGGACATCTCGTCGTTCATCCTGCGCAAGGTGGTGGGCGATGCCGAGATCGCACTGGGCGAAAAGATCACGGACGTCGTGATCACTTGCCCGGCCTATTTCGGGACTCCGGAGCGCGAGGCGACCGCCAACGCGGGCCGGCTGGCGGGCCTGAACGTGCGGGCGATTCTGAACGAGCCGACGGCCGCCGCGATCGCCTACGGCCTCGAGCACGGCGAGGATCAGACCGTCCTGGTCTACGACCTGGGCGGCGGCACATTCGACATCACGATGATCGAGATCAAGGACCGCTTGATCCGCGTCATCTGCACTGGCGGCGACCACCGCCTGGGGGGTGTCCTGTGGGACGAGTCGATCGTGATGTATCTCGCCGAGCAGTTTCGTACCCAGACCGGTGAGGAAGCGGACCCGCTCGATGATCCGGAAGTCCTCAATGACCTGTTCCTTCAGGCGGAGCGCGGCAAGAAAACGCTGACTCAACGCGAGAAGGCCCCATTCCGGGTCACTCATGCGGGGCATCAGGCCCGCGTCGAGGTCGATCGGGAGAAGTTCGAGGAGATCACCAAGCACCTGCTGGATCGAACCATCGAGCTGACGCACGAGATGCTGGCGGACGCGCGCGCCAAGGGCCACACCCAATTCGACAAGGTCATCCTGGTCGGCGGAGCCACCCGGATGCCCCAGGTCCGCAACCGGCTGGTCGCCGAGTTCAACATGGAGCCGGAGATTTACGACCCGGACGAAGCGGTGGCCAAGGGAGCCGCGCTGTACGCGCTCAAGGAATCGCTGCTCGACCAGGTCCAGGATTTCCTGGCGACCAAGGTTGCCTCCGGCGGCAAGCCGGCGAAGCCGGTCGACATGTCCGACGTCTCCGAGGAGGAGGTCATCCAGGCGCTCGACCACCTGGAGAAAGAGCTTGGATTCACCTTGACCGGTCCGGTGCGTGAGCTGGTGAACACCCGGATCGTCAACGTGCTCAGCAAGAGCCTGGGCGTGATCGCGCGCAACGAGCAGAGCCTGGACGTCGTCTTCTATCTCTTGCCCCGTAATTCCGAGGTGCCCCTGGAACGGGTCAGCGATTTCGGAACCGACGCCGATAACCAGGCGGCCGTCGACATCCGCGTCATGTCCGGCGAGCGCGATAGCCCCGATCCGCTCGACTGCCAGGAAGTCGGCATCGCCAGCCTCAACCTGCCCGAGCGGCTGCCGGCCAAAAGCCCGATCCGCGTCAAGTTCGCGATCAATCAGGATGGCCGCCTCGGCGTGTCGGCGACCGACCTGACCGGCGGCGGCTCGATCGACGTCGAGTTCCAGACCGAGGCCGTCATGAACGCCGAGGAGGTCGCCGAACGCTCGACGGCGCTGCGGCTGCTCAATGTGTCGTAAACCTAAGGGAATCCGCTTGTCCTCTTGCTCCGAGATGGAGCCGATCAGATGCAGACAACCGGGGCAGACATGTTAGCTGAGATCGTTCGGCGGCTCGTCGCGGAGTTCGATCCCGAAGAGGTCATCCTGTTCGATTCACGCGCCTGGGGGCACCCCGAGCCGGAGAGCGATTACGACTTAATTGTCATCGTGGCCAAGACTCAGGACGACCCGGCCCACCGTGCTTACAGAGCTCACCGTTGTCTGAGCGGGCGGGGATCGCGAAGGATGTGATCGTGAGCACTCGAGAGGAATTCGACCGCTTCAGCGGCGTCCCGGCTTCCTTGGAGGCCAAAATCCTCAACCGAGGAGTTGTGTTATATGGACGAAGCCAAACGAGAGCTGGTTCAGAGTTGGCTTCTCACGGCGTCGCGTGACCTGGCCGCGGCCCGCGTTCTCGCGAGCGGCGAGCAAGCCAGCCCTGATGCCGCGGTCTATCATTGTCAGCAGGCCGCGGAGAAGGCGTTGAAGGGAATCATGAGTTGATCTTGGAGGCGTCTTGAACCGATGACAACTACCATTTCACAGAAGCCGCCGCCCGCACTCGATGGCGAGCGCCGATTTCTCATTCGTGGGGTTGGCTGGGAAGGATATCAATCGCTCCTGAAGATGGTCGGCGATCAGCCGATCCGCTTGACCTATGACCGAGGAGACGTCGAGCTCATGTCGCCGTTGCTGAAGCATGAACGAAAGAAATCCCTCCTCGGCCAATTCGTTCGGATCCTCGCCAGGGAGTTGCACATTCCTGTGATGCCGGCGGGATCGACGACCTGGAGCCGTGAGGACATGGACAAGGGCCTCGAGGCGGACGAGAGCTTTTACCTCGGCGATCTGGAGCGGGTCCGGGATCCCGACCACGTCGATCTTGACGTCGATCCGCCCCCGGACCTCGCCATTGAGATCGAGATCACGCGCAGCGCTCTCGACCGGATGGGCATTTATGGCTCGCTCGGTGTTCCCGAACTTTGGCGATTCAATGGACGAACCCTCCGGGTGTTGATCCGGCAAGCAGACGGGTCCTATCAGGAAAACCCGGCGAGTGCGGTCTTTGCCGACGTCCCCATGGACGAGATCGCTCGATTCGCGACCAGCGAGGCGAGCAGGGACGAGAATGCGTGCGTCGACCAGTTTTGGGCGTGGGTACGCGAGGACCTCTTGCCTCGAATCCAGGGACGAGGCGACGCGTGATTGGTAAGGGTTTTTTGTTCTCTTAGCAACTCGCGGATTCGTTCTTCCCTCTGAGAGATGGTGACCGGGGAATCGTGAGCTGATGGCGACCTTCGTCGGCATCGACCTGGGAACGACGAACTCGGCGGTCGCCTGCCGCAATGCGTACGGCCGGCCCGAGGTGATCGCCAACCGCGAGGGGCAGAACATCACGCCGTCGGTCATCTACTTCGGCGCCGATCCCCCCGTGGTCGGCCAGGAGGCGAAGGAGTGGGCCCGGCTGGGCAACGCGGAGATCGCCAGCTTCTTCAAGCCCCATATGGGCAACCCGCTCTTTCAGCTCGCGTTTCACGGGAAATCGTACTCGGCGGCGGATCTGTCGACCCTGGTCTTGCGGCGGTTGAAGGAAGACGCCGAGGCTCGTCTGGGTGACCTGGTGGATCGCGCGGTCATCACCGTGCCGGCCTACTTCGCCGACCCTCAGCGAAAGGCCACGCTCGAGGCGGGGCGGGCCGCCGGGTTCGAAGTGCTGCGGATCATCAACGAGCCGACGGCCGCCGCGCTGGCCTACGGGCTGCAAAAGACGGGCTTCGATGAGACCGTGCTGATCTACGACCTGGGAGGGGGGACCTTCGACGTGACCGTGGCGCGGATCACGCCTGACCAGATCGTGATCCTGGCCACAGCGGGGGACCACGACCTGGGCGGGAAGAACTGGGACGATCGGATCGCCACGTTCCTGGCCGATCGGTTCGCCGCCCAAACGGGTTTCGACCCGCTCGATGACCCCGTGGCGCTCAACGAGGTCCTGGTCAAGAGCGAGCAGGCCAAGTGGGCGCTGTCGGAGCGGTCCTCGACACGGATCACGCTCCAGCTTGGCACGGACCGGCGCAGCTTCGAGCTGGCCCGCTCCGAGTTCGAGGCGATGACCTTCCCGCTGATGGATCGGACTCGGCGGCTGACGGAGGAAGCGCTGGTCGAGGCCCATCTCAACTGGCCCCGGCTCGACGGCGTGCTCCTGGTCGGCGGCTCGACCCGGATGCCGATGGTCCGCGCATACGTGTCGCAGATGGCCGGCAAGTCCCCCCGGACCGGTGTCAACGTCGACGAGGTGGTCGCGCTGGGCGCTTCGATTCAGGCGGCGATGGAGGTGGGCCAGAGCATCGGCGACGCCGTTCCTCGATTCACGCTCCCAGCCTCGGGCCCGCAGTCAGCCGCCAATCCCCCCGCGACGGCCAACCGCCGGGTGACCGACGTGATGTCGCACAGCCTGGGGACGATCGCGGTCAGCCCCGACGGCTCGGCCTACGTCAACGACATCGTCATCCGCCGCAACCTGCCGATCCCGGCTCGGAATGACAAGTCATACCTCCATGCAACGCACGGAGGGGCCAACACAAAACTCGAGGTCTATCTGACGCAGGGCGAGAGCGCGGCCCCGCTCGATTGCACGATCCTGGGCAAGTACGTTTTCAACGACATTCACCCGACCGATGCCGAGGTGGCCGTCGACGTCGGCCTTTGCTACGACTCCAACGGCGTGGTGCAGGTCCAGGCCGTTCAACGTGACACCGGCCGCCGGCTGCCCATGACGGTCGAGCCGGTGCCCGACGATCTCTCATGGCTGGGCCGCTCGCCGGAAACCGCCGTCGCCGCCCGTGAGCCCGAGCTGATCCGGGTCCTCCTGCTGATCGACGTATCGGCGAGCATGACGGGTCAGCCCTTGATCGAGGCGCAGACCGCGGCGAACGAGTTTCTGTCCCGGTGCGACTTCACGACCATGGAGGTCGGTTTGATCTCGTTCTCGACCTTGGTCGCGCTGCAATCGGCGGCGACGAGCAACGTGCGGCGGCTTCATGCCGCGGTGCACCGTATCGAGGCACAGGGGAGCACCAACCTGACGGACGCCCTCGAGATGGCGCGCGGGCAATTGGTTTCGGACGACCGGAAACGGTATATCGTGATCTTGACGGACGGGTATCCCGATGCGCCCGACAGCGCGGTCGAACAAGCATTGGCCGCGCGCCAGCAGGGCATCGAGATCGTGGCGATCGGCACCGGCGATGCCGACCGCGACTACCTTCGCCGGCTGGCCAGCAGCGAACAGGCTTCCATCTTCGCGCGGAGCGGCGAGCTGGTTCAGACGTTCGGCCACATCGCCCGTGTCATCGCCGAGGGAGGGCGCGGCCTGCGCGTCTTGTCATGAGCCGAGCAACCCTACCTGGCCCGATATCGTCCACTCCGGCAAGGGCGCCGTCACCGCCGCCGGCTGCTCCGCCACGGTTCCGGATCGGCCGGGCAAACCTCCGCCAGGCTTACGACCTGGCACTCACCGGCGGCCTGGGTGCGCTCTTCGGGCTTTACATGTACGTCGAGATGGTTCAAGCCGAATCAGTCTATGTCCGAGACGCTCTCGCCGGTCTCTTGATCGGCGGTTCGCTGGGTGTTTTCCTCAATGCGTACAGTCCGCTCCGCGACGGTGCCTGGCTCAAGCTGGCGCGAGCCGTCACGTGGGGAGCGCCGGCAGCGGCACTGGGCGGGGCCCTCGGACTGGTCGCGGGCGAGGTCGTGATCGGACTCTTGCGCGGCGGGCTCCTGGGCCGGGCACTGTCATGGTCGGTGCTGGGACTGGGCATCGGGCTAGGGCAAGGTCTGGCCGACCGGTCCCGCGAGCGCCTGGTCTACGGCCTGATCGGCGGTGGGTTGGGGGGATTCGCGGGCGGCTTCTCGTTCGAGTTGCTGCGCGGCGCGCAGGCTGATCGCGTCGACAGGAGCCAGGCCCTGGGGATCGTGATCCTGGGCGCTGGGTTGGGGCTGTGCCTGGCCCTGGTCGAGCAGGTGCTGCGCCGCGCGTGGGTTCAGGTCCAGAACGGCCGCCAGGAGGGGCGTGTCTATCTACTCGCTCATCCCCGGTGCCGGTTAGGCCTGGACGAGCGCGCCGAGATCGGCATCTTCGGCGACCCCGCGGTGGCTCGCCGCCACGCCGAGATTGAATCGACCTCACGAGGTTACGTGCTGCATCAGCTTGCGGCCCAGGCGTCGACGCGAGTCAACGGGATGGCGGTCGCGGATCTCCATCCGTTGCAGGATGGAGATCGGATCGAGCTGGGGCACACAGTCCTCGTCTTCCGCCAGCGGTAAGAAGTCTGGAACCTGGAATTCATCATGAACCGTCCCCCGACAAGACCGGTCGTGCCCAGTTCGGCGAAAGCTGGTTGCTGGTCGCTCGAGGTGGTTCGCGGACGCGAGGTCGGTCGCGGATACGCGATCGAACCCGGCGAGAGCATTCTGGGCAATGCCCTCAACGGCGAGCGTGGTCTCGATCTGCTGGAACAGGAAGGGAGCTCACCACGGCGCATGGCGGCGCGTCATGCGGTGCTCTCGACCACGAGTGAGGAGCTCACGATCCGGGACCTTGAGAGTCCTGGCGGCACGTTCGTGAATCAGCAGCGGCTGCTCTCGGGACAGTCGCGCCGGCTTCAGCCCGGCGACGTCGTTCAACTGGGGAGCGTGCAGCTCCGGGTGAAGCGAGATGTGTTCTTGACCACACCCGTCAAAGCACAGGCCGCCGCGGCGGCCGGTTCAACCACGACGGCGCCCGGGCGAGCGCCGGCGGCGGCCGCTGCAACACCCGGGGCGTCCGCGAAGGCACCGATTGCGCCAGCCGCGAAAGCGCCGGTCGGTGCGGCACCCGGCCAGTCGCCGCCGGCCCCGGGCCGGCTGCCGATTCCGTTTGCGATGGCGGGGGGCGCGCAGTGTCGAACGTGGGACGACTTCCTGGTGCTGGCGGCTCAGCGGTGGCAGGGGCTGCGCGACGAGCTGACTTCGGGCCGGCTCGCCGACTATCTCCGGCATATTCAACGAGCCGAGCTGGTTCCCCACGCCGCATCGGACCGTTCGGCGGATGACCGGCTCGACGAATGGCTGGCCCGGCTCCCGGTGACCAAGTCGAGCGCTCCGGAGCTGGACGTCCATCCCGAATCGCTACTCGTCAAGGCGGCGACGGGGGGTGGGGTGACCCGGCAGTCGCTTCGGGTCACGAACGTGGGTTACCGGCTCTTGAAATGCACGGCCAGGGTCGAGCCGCCGGGGACGCCCTGGGTTCATCTGCGGCCCGAGCATGACGGCCGGCCTTTCCAGACGATCGAGCAGACGGAGCTGCCCATCGAGCTGGAGCTACCCGAGACGATCAATCGACCGCTTCGTGCGCTGATTGTGCTCGAGAGCAACGGCGGCACACGGCGGGTCGAGGTGCGGATCGAGCGGCCGGACGAGCAGGTAGTGATTCCCGAGGCCGGCGCCCAAGCGGCCGTATCCGAGATTCCTGTATGGGGAAGACGGCTGAGCCGATCGTTGGCCCGGCTGCGGCCAGGAGTCCGGATCGCCGCCGGCTGCGCCGGCGCGATCGCGCTTCGACTCCTCGTGCTTCTGATGAACGCCCTGCCGATCGGGGGTGCAGGGGGTCCGCGCTGGGAGCCGAGGCTCTCATCCTTCGCGATTGTCCTGGCGGCCGGCGGGGTCCTGGCGGGGTTGCGTCTGGCACTCGTGCGTGGCGAGCGCCAGGATATGCCGGCGGCCGGATTCGCAGGAGGCGCGATCGGGCTGTTGACCGCTGCCTTGTGGTTTGCGGTCGTTCAGAGCGTCGAACGAGTGCTGGGCACTCGATCCAGTTCGATCTGGGCCCTCGGACTCTTCTGGGGCGCGATCGGCGCACTGTTCGGACTGGTCTCGACGATTCTGGTACCTCATCGCGACGACGGTCCGGAGGTCGCGCCATGATCGCTCGGTGGCGGCTGATTTGCGCGAGTGCGTTCGTCGTGCTCTGTGCTGTGTCACCGGCTCACGCCCAGGGCAACGTGCCGACCGACCAGGAGATCGCCGGCGCCATCGCGCATGGAGTCGATTTCCTCAAGAGTGCCCAATCGAACGAGGGGCACTGGGACGACCCGGCGCAACCACAGCACCGGCTGGGCTTGACGGCGCTGGCGGGCCTGGCACTCCTGGAAAACGGTGTGGCCCGAAATGCGGCGGAGATCAGCAAGGCGCGAGAGATCGTCGCGGAGCTGGCCCGGCAATCCGAACAGACCTACGACATCGCGCTGGCGATCCTGTTCCTGGCTCGGTGCCAGCAAGGGAGGCGGGGCGAGGCCGACGCGTTGATCCAGACCTTGGGGCGCCGTCTCGCGAGCGGCGATCACGGCGGGATTTGGGACTACACCGTGCCGCGCAACGTGGATGAGACTCGTGAAGTTGCCGGCCAGGCCCGCCGCGGGCGGAACCGCGAGACTGGCCGCCCTCTCCAGGCTTTTTCGGGTCAGGGTGACCATTCGAATACCCAGTTCGCGCTGCTCGGCCTCTGGGCCGCGGGTCGACACGGGTTCGACTCGGACCGTGCCCTGGAATCGATCGACGGCCATTTCCGCTCGTCGCAGATCCGGGATGGTCGTTGGGGCTATCGGATCAACACGCCGGGCTCGGAGGCGATGTCGTGCGCGGGATTGATGGGGCTGGCGATCGCGGCGGCGCGGCCGAGCGTGGCCGAACGACAGACGGCCCGGGCGCGGGGCGCGGCCCTGGCGGCCGACCCGGCGTTTCAAGCGGCCTTGCGCGCGGTCGGCCAGGACGCGCGGCGCGCCGGCCTTCAGTCCGACATTTACTATCTGTGGTCGCTCGAGCGGGTCTGTGTCGCACTGGGCTTGCACTCGCTTGATGGGTTCGATTGGTACGCTCGCGGCGCGCGGATCCTGGTCGATCGTCAAGAGAACGACGGGGGCTGGCCGCACGACCGGTGGGGGAGGCTCCCCAGCACGTGTCTCGCCCTGCTCTTTCTGCGGAAGGCGAACCTGGCGTTCGAAATCGATCGGGTGCTCCGGCTCCCGAGCCCAAAAAACGAGATTGCGTTGGTCTCGACCAGCTCGCACCGGGCCGAGGAAGCGACTGGCTCGATCGAAACGGATCCCGGCGGACAGGTTCCACCGGCCGCCGCCGAGCCCGCCGGCGAATCGGGGGTGGACGACGTGAAGGTGATCGTGACCGGAGCCAGCGAACAGTCCTTCCCCCGGATCTCGGTTCAGTTCGAGGTGAAGCGTGCCGATGGATCGTTTCTGCTCGACGCCGCCCGCGACGACTTCCGCGTGACCGAGGAGGGTCGCGACGTGGACGTCGTCGAGTTCCAGGCGCCCCGGACGACCGAGGCGATTCCCACGACCCTGGTGCTGGTGGTCGACCGCAGCCTGAGCATGGAAGAAGAAGATCGGATCGGCGGCTTGAAGCGCGCGGTCGGCTCGTTCTTGGAGAAGCTGCCGGAGGGTTCGAAGGTCGCGGTGATCGCCTTCGGCTCGGAGATCGACCGGCTCAGCACATTCACGACCGACCGCGTCCGGATCAAACAGGCTGTCGACGCGATCGAGCCCGCGGGGGCGACTCGGTTCTACGACGCCGTCGCCTCGGCCCTCGAGATGCTCGACCACGAGTCGGGCCGGCGCGCCGTCCTGGCTCTGACGGACGGCGAAGACACCTTCAGTCAGTCGGCCAGCCTGGAATCGGTGATCGGGTCCGCGCGACGGCTCGGTCTGCCGGTCTATACGCTCGGGCTGGGCACCGAGGAGGAGATCGAGAGCGGCGACCTCCGCCGCCTGGCCGTGGAGACCCGCGGCCAGTACTACCCCGCCAAGAGCGCCGACCAGCTTCGCGCGATTTACGAACAGATCGCCGAGCGGATCCGTTCGAGCTACAACCTGGTTTATCAGAGCGATCGCAAGCTACCGGACGGCACGCTGCGGCCGGTGCGCATCTTTTATCGGGGCAGCCGGACGGCCGGCGAGACGGCCGTCTTCATTCCGGGGATGGTCGTTCCGGCCGGCGGTTGGTCGCCGCTGTTTCTCGGGCTCCTGGCTGCGCTTTCGGCGCTGCTCGTCCTGCCGGGGAGATTGGCACGGCGCAACGCTCGCGCGTGAAAAGGAATACAAGCGGAAGCGCTATCTGGACTGAGCAATGAACGAAACTGGACAACCCGAGCCGGTTTTTGCCGTCTGCATCAACAACCGGGGCTACCCGGTGTCCGTTGAGCTGCACAAGATTTACCGCGTGTTGCCCGATGAGGACGCGGCCCGGGATGGCGACATCCGGGTCGTGGACGAGAGCGGGGAAGACTATTTGTATCCTGCAAAGGACTTCGTCGCGATCGAGGTCCCCGATGAGGTCCGCGGCGCTTTAGTTCGGGCGTTGTGAGATGTTTGTTGGGCCCGGCGTGAATCGGTCGTCCCTCCTGGGATGTAATTCTTCTCATGGGAACTCGATCTCCTCGGCGGGCACTCGGGCCAGGCGGCGGCCGGCGAAGCCGTAATAGCGACGCCAGTGCCCCGCCTCGAGGACCTCCTCTGCTTGCCAGACGAGGCCGTCCTGGTCGTGCACGACCCGGATCCCGCTCTTGCCGGTCTTGGTGTCGGCGAATTGCTCCTGAGAGGCATAGTCGGTGAGCTTGACCCAGTTGGCCGTGAGGGGGCGGGCCGGCAGGCGGACGACGCGGACCTGGGCGGACCCTCCGATCGAGAAGATGGCCAGGCCGCGTCTCACCTCGTCGGCGGACGCGGGGTGGTCCAGCGGCGGGAAGACAGGGGGAAGGCGGTTGGCGGTGAGGCGATGCGGGACTTGGTCGTAGAGCGGCGGCGCATCGAACCGCTCGCCATATTGCTTGAGGAAGCCGATCTGGCCGGCGAGGGCCCGATCGCGGCGGTCCTCGGACCAGAACGGCATGCAGGCGGGGATGCCGTCGAGTGCCGCAGTGAGCTTCCAGCAACGGGCCGACGGCTGCTTCCCCGTCGCGAACGATTGCCTTGACCATTTCGTCCGCCTGGTGGCCGACCATAACCATCGTCGGCCCTTCGTTCACCTCGTCGAGGCTTTCGATCAGCGCGGCGATCCGCTGCGACGGGTCGGGGATCTTCTGGAGGTCGGCCAGGCGACGGGGCTGGTGTTTCGGCTGGCGGGCGCGGCGCTCCTGGTCGGCCAGCAGAGCCGGTAGCTCCTCCAGGAAGGCGAGGTGGGGCGTGGCTGGTCCGTCTTGCGGTAGGCCCTGCGGGCGGGGAAACCCCTCCAGGCAACGGCGAACCGAGGGCCGTCCCTGGCGCCTTCTGGGAGGACCCATGCGTGGGTCACCGGCCAGGGTGCCGCCGGGTCCTTGTACAGGCCGCTCTCGCCCACCAATCGGACCGAGCGATACTCACACTCGCGTGGGTCGGCCATTCCCTGCTCGAACAGGACCGCCGTCGCGCGGACGAAGAACCGCGGCAGTGCCGACTGGGGTGGCGTCCATTGCTGGCCTTGCCGCGGGGCACTGGGCATCGCGGGGTCGCGAATCGGCGGTGTCGCTCGGAGCGTCTCCGCGGCCTGGCCTCTCATTACCAGCCCGATCGCCATGAGGCCGACCGCCGCCGCCATCACGGAACGCTTCTCTCGCGCAGTCTTCATGGGCATCCTCCCTGTCGTTCGATGGGGCACGCGGCCATCGTTCCAATCAGCCGAAACTGAGCTAGTGCTTTGTCACGGCTAGGAATTCGGGGCTCCCAGGTGTCACCACCTTACGGGCATTGGAGTTACGTCTAAGCGGGTTTTTCTTCGTCCGAACGAATTCGCGACGCAACGTCTTATAAGATTGTTACTTAGGGCGAAGAATGACTCACCCCGCGGGCGGAAGGCGTCCCAACGACTGGGGCCTGTTCGACATGCATGGCAACGTCGCCGAGTGGTGCTGGGATGGTTATGCCGCCTACGAGCAGGACGCGGTTGCCAATCCGCAAGGTCCAACTGGGGTTTCGGACCGGGTCGTCCGGGGCGGTAGCTGGCGCATCGACGCGGGGAGTTGCCGACTTCGCCACGCGACGACCGCCCACCGCCGGATCGAAGGCTTCGTTATCGAGCAAGTCGGCGAACACGATGTCAAAGATGTCATGGTCGATACTCGCCGACCGCGGTTGGGGAGCCAGTTCCACGAGCTCAACGGGGGGGCGAGCCAACCATTGATAGCTGACGATGGCCGAGGCGATGGAGGCCACTGCGATCATGATCTGCCGCACCGTGAACCGCAAAGGGTGGACCTGCATGGCTGAGGCCTTGATGGGCTTGATTGGAAAACGCCGTCTCTAGTTCGCCGGTTTCAGGTTCTCGCATCATTCCACGCCCAAGTGTGCGCACCAACTATCGATCAGGCAATGCGCGCGAAAGGCCACCTACTTGCGTCGAATGACCTTGCCGATTAAGCCAACTGAGGTCGCCCTCACTCTGTCGTAAGCCGCCTGCTTGGCCAGTTCATCCTCTCTGGTTTTCGCGACCAGGTTGTTCAGTTTCTCCAGTATCTTGAACTTCGTATACGCCTCCAGAACATGCTTCTTTGGCGTCCCGATAAGCCGTGTCTGCCCTGGCGATGGCGATCTTGCTTCGGAGACGTTCCCTGCGTTCGACCGCAGCCATCACCGCCCCGATGCCCGCGAGGATCATTGCCACGACGACCCATCGCGCTGTTAACCGCATTCGGCGTAGTTTCATGATCCGTCCTCGCGGAGCTCCGGTGCAAGCTCTCATCTATACTTTACCCGTTACGGCCGCTGCGGTCCCGATCGTCCGGCCAGGCTCATGCTCTGATCCACCGCCTCAAGCACGCGGGAAGTCCAATCCGGGTCTTCAGGCGATACCACGACAACGGCGAACCCGTGCCGCTCGCCCTCCGACTCCGTCAGCACGGACGCGCCTCAAACCAGCGTGTCATCCACGTCGAAGGAGATCCGCATCAGTAAACTCTCAACTCTGGATCAGCCGTTCCACATTCGCGCATCGTCCCACTCCCAAGTGTCGGTCCCATCTATGATTCACCCATTGCGCCTAATGTGGCTCTGGCGGTGGCGGATCGATAGAAACCGAGAGCCAGGGTCGCGACGCGGCGCGCTCGACTCGGTGGGCGCAACGGGCGTGGTAGGCTGCGAGGTCCTCGAGCGCCCTCTTCTGGACAGCCCTTTCCCGTGCGCGTAACTTCAGGATCTGTTCAGCTTCTGGAGAAGCCGGGCGAACCGACGCCCCTTCCGGCGTCAACTCGATCGTGCACAATTCGTCGAGACCATCGAAGCTGCCGCAACGGCCCAGAATGAGGGCCAAGACCGAGTAGTGCAGCTTTCGGTCATGGTGGTACTTCGCGAGCTCCCGCAGGCGGGCCGATCGAAGCCCGAGACCCACCACGACGGCAAGTCCGGCCACCGTCATCATGAGCGATCGAAGGCGAAAGCAGGGCAGTTTCATGGCCGGGGCCTCGGTCGGCTAGAACTGTCAAGGATGAATCATAGTTCAGGGGTTGCGGGATTCTTCGCCAACGACCAGTTCGTTCGGGTCACGGTCGCCAGGACGAGGACCTGCACTGCGAGGAAGAAGTTGGCACCCCAGATGTCACAGGCTGGAAGGCTTGGGGCGCGGGCCTGAGCGATGTCCCAGATCGAGTCGTAGGCGAGGCCCGCGAAGATGGGGAGACTGATTGCCAAGCACAGCCCGGAGAGCATCCACAAGCCAGCTTCGTGCCGCCACTGACGGAACGTCGCTCCGCATCCCCCCAACCACATCGCCATCGAGCCTGTGGCGGTGCCGAACCCGCCGAGATGATAACTCGCCAGGTAGAAGGCTAGGCCGCCCAGCAAAAGCCACCGAGCATTGTAGATCACCCATTCGACGAGCTTAGTTTTCATGGTTATCACCCGGCACCGTTCTCGTGTCCTGCTCGTCCCGCTGGCGGTAAAAGCGATGCCCCTAAACCCCGAAAGAAGCTGACATTTTTCGGCATGGCCATCGGAAACTCTGATCAAGTCTACCCGTTACACTTCCCCACCGAGCCCAGGACCGAGTGTCAAGTTTCAACGAAAGTTCACCGTTTACGAGTCTGGCGGAGGCGGATCGGGCTCGACCGGGAGCGTCGGGTGCCATGCGGCGTTCTCAAACTTCTCCCTGAGCGCGCCATGGTACTTTGCCAGCTCAAGGTACTCAGGGACGAGCTCATCGCCTGCTGAGAATACCCCGGTCGGCCCATGCGACGATCGTGCCAACCAATGCCCCAGCGACGGCGCCGCCGATTATCCAAAGCACATCCGCATAATCTCTGAAACTGCGGGCGATACCCCGACCCCAGGGGACTGGAGCGACCGCCGTGCAAGGCCGGCAGGAGGGTTACTTCGACCTCGATGTGCTGGGTCCTTTCCATCGGAAGACCATTCCTTCATCAGACGACGCCGGTCTGGCCGTCCGCGCCAACTATAGTTGAGCCGTACTGCTTGCTGGGAGGCTTGCCCTGCTCGTCGTGGCCCCCGCGCACATCCCGATTTTCACTGCCTCCCTGCTCTTCATATCTGGCTGCAAACATGACTCCGACATAGTAGGTACCCAAAGTTAAGACAAGGGATAGAGCGCCTAGAAGTAACAGTGGCACAAATACATGATAGTATCTGCATATCATAACAAACATCGATAGGAAACATGTTACGATCCAAAGATGATAGAACGTGCGTCTAGCCATGCTTCCGCCCCCTGGTTATTGGGCATGTTCCCGTGACGACCGACTGTCGAGCAGAATCTCAAGAATCGGGACACCGAATCCTGAGGTACGGGATTCCGACGCCGAGCAGCGTTGCCAGATAGATCAGACCGGAAACGAATCCAAGAGCCCAAAAATCCTTCGTGAGGTGGAATTGCAACCCTACGAAACGCCTGATTCAGACCGCGGGGATCGGGAAAAGGATAGGGGCTCGCAAAGACAGATTGGACGTAAAAGATAGACCGCTCGCGGAGTAACCCCGGCGGGCGGTTGTTTTGCGTTTGTGGGCTCTGGTTGCCCGTGCTATGAATGCTCCATGGACGCACCTCGCCGCTTAGCCCGATTCTACACTCGCCTCAGCGAGGCCGCAAAGGGACTGGCTGGAAAACTCCTGCCCAAGGCCGAGCCGCCGGCCATGATCGGTCTGCCATCCTCCGCCAGAGCGTTGACTGGTAGACCAGCGGACCTGGCGCTGCACGCGAAGGAAGTAGCGATGGAATGGAAGGCATCGCTCATGACGAGGTGGTTCAGCGCGCGCCGGACACGGATTTGCTGATCGGCGTAAACGCCCGCCGAATTCTCCGCAGCATGGCCGAGGGCGTGAAACGCCGGGAGGGTCGTTGAAGCTCCTCTCGCATGTTCCACCCCTCCTCGGTGAACCGGAAAACCGCCTCCGGTCCTCGCATGAAGCCGGAGAGCGGCACCATCACCCCGGCTCTCGCCAGCTCTCGGTAGGCTTCCAGATTCTCTGGCGTCACTTCCACGTGCTGGCGCGAAGCGAGGCGGAGAAGGTTTCGGGCGTCTTTCGACAGCTTGATCGTTTGCATGACTGCCCTCCGTGTTCCCGCCTTCACGGCGGGTGGCTCGATCGTACCAAGATGGCCGGAAACGATGAAGCTCATTCGCTATGGCTAGTTATTTCGCCGCTCAAAGCGTGCGGTTGAGCAGGTACGGGATTCCGACGCCGAGCAGCGTTGTCAGATAGATCAGACCGAAAACGAATCCAAGAGCCCAAAAATCCTTGCGGGGGATGAAGCCGCTTCCGAAGTAAACGGGGGCCGGTCCCGTGGCGTAGGGAGTGATCACCCCCATGAGACCGATCGAGTAAACCAGGAGCAACGCGAGCACCGGCACCGGCATGCCCGGCAACGCAGCCCCCGCGGATAAAAGCGCGGGCAGGACCGCCATCGTGTGGGCGGTCAGGCTGGCGAACATGTAGTGGACCAGGAAGAAGAACGACACCAGGACGATCATGGCGAGCAGAGGCGAGGAGCCGGTCAACAGGCTGGAAACGCCCCGAGCGGCCCAGGTGACAATCCCGACCCGGTTCAGGCCGTCCGCCAGGGTCAGGAGCGTCGCGAAATAAACCAGGGTGTCCCAGGCGGCCCGGTTGCCGACCACATCGTCCCAGTCGAGGACCCGAACGAGCACCATCAGCGAGACGACGGCGAGGACCACGGTCGTCGGGTTGATCCATTCTCCGGCGAAGACCCAGAGCGAGAACGCCAGGAGGATCGACAGCATCATCACGCCCTCCTTGCTCGAGAGGCTTCCCAGCCGGACCAGCTCTGCCTTCGCCCAGGCGGCGACCTCCGGGCTCGATCGGATCTCGGGGGGATAGATCAGGTAGACGAGCAGCGGCAGGGGCACGATCAGGACGAGACCGACCGGCAGGAAGCCGGACGTCCACTGCAACCAGGTGATGTCGACCGCCGTGGTCTGCCGGACCAAGCTGAGCGCGAGGAGGTTCGGACTCAGGGCCGTCAGGAACATCGAGCTCGTGACGGCGGTGGACGCGAACGCGGTCCACATCAGGTAGGCGCCGATCCGCCGCGCGGTGGGCCCGGGCGCGGAGCCGTAGAGCGCGGGGATGCCGCGAATGATCGGAAAGATCACCCCGGCACTGCGCCCCGTGTTGGACGGGGTGAAGGGCGCGATCAGGAGATCGGCCAGCATCACCGCGTAGCCCAGGCCCAGCGTGCTCCTTCCCATCACCCTGACCAGCGACAGGGCAATCCGCCGCCCGAGCCCCGTCTTCTCGTATCCCGTTGAAAAAACCAAGGCGCCGAAGATGAGCCAGACCGTTCCATCGGCGAATCCGCTCAGCCCCCACTTGACGGCATCTGCCGGCTTCGGTGCGACATAGCCGAGCACCATGTTCAGCGTGATACCGACCAGACCGACGGCAGCGGGGGGGATCGGCTCGAGGATCAAAGCGACGATGACGGCGATGAAGAGGGCGAGATAATTCCAGGCGTTGGCGGACAGCCCGGTGGGATGAGGGATCAATGCGATCGCCAGCCAGACGACGAGCGGGGCTGCGCACCTCAGGTTGAAGTGAGGCATTATAGCTCGATGTTGCCGACTTGATAGATCGGCTCGCGTTGGCGGATCTGCTTGACCAGGAATGGCCCAGCTCCGAATCGCTTATATCCGGCCTTCAACGCCTGCTCATAATGGTTCCATTCGGCTTTGGGCAGAGTGTCCACCGCGTGCTCGAGAGTGTATCGATTCTACGACGGGCACGTGGAATTGCCCAGGCCACGGCCCTCGGACTCCCGACTGAGAAGGAGCCTCGGGCTGGCGTCTTGAAGTTGTGCCATAGCATCTTCGCCCCGAAAGGGGCCGTAACATATCAGCCCAGGGCACCGCCCTGGGAACGGACAAACGACACGAATCAGCAGAGCCCTGAAAGGGCGCAACAAGGACAGGCTCCTTGCCTCAATGGCAAATGATGAGCGGTACCGCTGGGATTGAACACCATGTTCGGCCCTTTCAGGGCACGGGTCATCACGTTTTCCATCCCCCAGGGCGTTGCCCTGGGCTGGCATGTCGGTGCCCCTTCGGGGCGAAATCAAAAAAGCGCAACTTCAAAAGGCGGACGCCGGGCTTTATCGTTCCGCGGCATGCGGCGGCGGAGCGCCACCGCGCAGATAATCTCGGCCGCGGAACCGTTCGGGCAGGCAGGGCATCTCGCGCTGCGCGGCCGGGTCGTCATGAACGTAGCGGTAGCCCTGGCCGTAGCCGATGCCTTTCATCAGCGATGTGACGGCGTTGCGGAGGTGCAGCGGCACCGGTTCGCGAGCCGATAGGGCGGCATCGGCGGCGGCCGCCTGGTAGGCGTTCTTGACCACGTTTGACTTCTTGGCCTGGGCCAGGTAGAGCGTGGCCTGCGCCAGGGGGAAAAGCCCCTCGGGCATTCCGATGAGATGGACGATTTGAGCTGCCGCCGCGGCCTGAACGATCGCCTGGGGATCGGCCAGCCCGACGTCCTCCGAGGCCAGGATGCAGAGCCGGCGCGCGATGAACAGCGGATCGGCGCCCCCCTCGATCATCCGCGCGAGCCAGTAGAGCGCGGCGTTCGCGTCGGAGTTCCGCACCGACTTGATCAAGGCGGAGGCCAGGTTGTAGTGGTCTTCTCCTTGCCGGTCGTAGGCATAACGGGCACGTCCCAGCGCCTCGACCAAAGCCGGCTCGGTGATGGACCTCGTGCCGTCCGCGGAGGGGGCCGTCGCGGCGACGGCCTCTTCCACGGTCGAGAGGGCCACGCGGGCATCGCCGCCCGACCAGCCCGCGAGCCTGGTGATCAGCTCCGGGTCGAGACGCGGTTTCAGTCCTGCAAGCCCGCGCTCAGGGTCCTCGAGCGCGCGGCGAACGATCGTTGCGACTTCGTCCACGCTCAACGGCTGGAGGACCACCACGCGGCAGCGCGAGAGCAAGGCCGCGTTGACCTCGAACGAGGGGTTCTCGGTGGTGGCCCCGATCAGGCTGATCGTGCCGTCCTCGACCGCCCCGAGCAGGGCATCCTGCTGCGCCTTGTTGAACCGGTGGATCTCGTCGATGAAGAGGATCGTTCGAGCGCTCCGGCGGCCGGGTTTCCTGGCCTCGTCGATGGCCGCCCGGACCTCGCGCACACCGGCGAGGACCGCGGAGAGCGCGATGAACTTCGCTCCATTTTGGCTGGCGATCAGACGGGCGAGGGTCGTCTTGCCGGTCCCGGGGGGCCCCCAGAGAATGAGGGATGGCGGCTTGCCGGCGCGGCTGAGGGCCATGCCTAGCAGCGACTTCTCGCCGATGACATCCGCCTGGCCCACGAATTCATCCAGCTTGCGGGGCCGCATGCGCTCGGCCAACGGGGCGTCCGTCACGGCGTGCGGGGGCTCCGCCGGCTCGTCGAACAGGTTTCCCGTCTCTTGCCGCGCCATGGCGCAGACCCCGTGGTGGTTTCCGGCCGATGCTCCGCCACTTCTGGTGATTGGACGTACAGATTATAACGAGGTGGGGCTCGGTGGAGTAGGGAGGCGCCTGCCCTCGGGAGTGGCACATCATCGGTCGCGAGGGGCCGCTTTCTTATCCTTGTTCCCCTCATCGCCACGTGCGATCCGCAGCTTGTAGCGGATGAACTTCGTCACGGATTCGTTGTCACCGTTCGTCTCGATCGGTCTCAGGAATCCTTCGGTCTGTTCGGCGCAGGCCAGAGCCTCTTTGCGGCGGCCAGCCTTGCTCAGGACCATCGCCTTTTCAGCGAGGATGTTCGCCCGGTTCAACGTCGTCAGTGGCTTCACATTCAACGCGGAGTCAAAAACCGCGATCGCTTCGGCAAGTCGGCCGAGGTGGGCCAGCAGGCGGGCACGGAAGACCTCGGTGTCGAGCCAATTGTCCGTCCCCACCTCCACAAACCGCCGCGAGGCTTCCCACGCCTCCAGCGCCTCGGCTGGCCGATCCGCGCCGTTCAGGTATAGGGCCTTATCTCGGAGAAATCCCCACGCCGTCGCGTGGTCCTCGATCACCTCAGCGATCAGCCTGTCATAGACCGCCACCATCTCGTCAATCCGCCCGAGTTGTTTGAGGCTGAACGCGACCCTAGTCCGAATCTTCCGCCTCTCCTCGGACGAGTAAGAAACGTCCTTGGTCAACTCGGTGGCGTATGCCAAAGCCTCTTTATACTGGTCGCCCCATTCGAGGTAGGTGAGCCGGGTCAGTTGGAGCCGCTTCCGCAATTCGACAGACTTTGCTCGCCCCAGTTCTTGGTCAATGAGCTTGAGCGCCGCCTTAGCCCCCCCTTCCTTCATTGCGGCGGCAAACCGGGCGTACATCTCTGCGACCCGACCCCGCTCCGCCTCGGCGCCGAGAAGGCCGCGGTACTTCTCGCGGAGCCCGGCGGCGTTCGCCGGGTCGAGATCAATGATCTGGTCGATCTCCTGGCGGTAGAACCGCACCAGCATGTCACCTTGCTTCTCGGTAAAGCTCCGCTCGAACGCACTCTCCAGCGCGGAGAGTGCCGCATTCAGGTGGTGTGCCTTCTCGACGCCTCGCGCCTTCGCCGCTTTCGACAAGGCCGCATCTCGCCGATCGCGGACCTCTCGAAGCTTACCCAGGTGCCGCGCGTATTCCTCGGCCCCGACTCCGATGTGCCCCGTGACGGCATAGGGCCGCCCATTCGCATCAGCCAGGAGCACGGTGGGAAACGCCCGGATGCCGTACCGCTCTCTCGAGGCCATGAAATCCTTCCGTTGAGCGGGAGGCAGGTCCTCGTCGGATTGCGGGAACTCCAACTTCACGAGGATAAAAGGCTCGGTGCTGCGGACGAATTCGGGCCGGCTGAGCACGTTGCTCTCGAACTGGACACAGGGACCGCACCACGCGGTCCCCGTGAAGAGAATGAACAAATCCTTGCCGTCCTTCACGGCGAGGCGTTCCGCCTCATCCAAGTGGGTTAGCCACTGATCGCCCGCCTCCGCTCTACCGACGTAGAGGAGGAGAAATCCGGCGAGGGCTGCACCGCGGGGAATGGCTCGGGACATCATTCTGCCTCCTGTTCAGCTCCTGATCGAGCCTCAGGGTAGCTTGCATCGAATGCGACGGGGGGGGGGTTTAGCACCGATTGTCCACGACTATTGTCGCAGGACAAGCCATTTTACAAATGTCTTGAGCGCTCAACAAGGTATCCCCCTCACCTACGCGGCTCAGGCGAGGACGTCACGGACGACGCGGCCGTGCACATCCGTCAGGCGGAAGTCGCGTCCCGAGTAGCGGTACGTGAGCCGGGTGTGGTCCAGGCCCATCAGGTGCAGGATCGTGGCGTGCAGGTCGTGGACGTGGACGGGGTTTTCCGCGACCTGGTTGCCATACTCGTCGGATCGGCCGTGGCTCAAGCCGCCCCGGACGCCGCCGCCGGCGAGGAAGCAGGTGAAACAGTCGTTGTGGTGGGCCCGGCCCCGGGGGGTCAGGTCTTGCCAGGGCGAGCGGCCGAACTCAGTGCAGCCGACGATCAGCGTCTCATCGAGCAGGCCCCGCTGATTCAGGTCCTTCACGAGCGCGGCCAGCGGCTGGTCGAGCCGGCGGGAGAGCTTGCGATGGTCGTCGATGTTGGTGTGGCTGTCCCAGTTGTTGTTCGAGCCGACGTCGAACAGCTCGACGACCCGCACCCCCCGCTCCACCAGCCGGCGGGCGACCAGGCACTGGGCCGCGAACGAAGACCGGTCCCCGGCCGACGCGCCGTAGAGCGCCAGCGTGTGCGGTGGCTCGCGGCCGATGTCGAACGCTTCCGGCGCCTCGCGCATCAAGCCCTGGGCCGTGTCGAACGTGGTCATCCGGGATGAGAGGAGCGGATCGCCGGGGTGCGCGGCCAGGTGCGACTGATTCAAGTCGCGGAGCATCACGCTCTCGAGCTCCCGCCGCGAGACCGACACGACAGGGCTTGTGACGTTGGGGAGCGGGTCGGGACCGGGTGTCAGCCGGATGCCCTTATGGTACGCCGGCAGGAAATTGGCATCCCAGACCTGAAACCCGTTGTAGGGGTCCTTGGCGGCCAGGACGACAAACGGCGGCAGATTGGTGTTGAGCGTGCCCAGGCCGTAACTGACCCAGGAGCCGAGGCTGGGCATCGGGATCGTGACCGAGCCGGTGAGCATGCCGAGCGTCGCCGCGGAGTGCCCGCCCGAGTCGCCGTGGACCGAGTGCAGGAAGCAAAACTCGTCGACCACCGAGCCCACGTTCGCGAACAGCTCGCTGACCATCTTGCCGCACGCGCCGTAGGGGCGGAACGCGTAGGGAGAGCCCAGCATCTTCTTCTGGCCCTTGATGATCGGCTTGTCGTGGTCCCGCTGGAGCCTGGGCTTGTAGTCGAACGTGTCGACTTGCGACATGCCCCCGGTCATGAAGAAGACGATGAGGTGCTTGGCCCGGGCCGGGAAGTGGCCGGGCCGAGGCGCGAGGGGATGCCCGCCGTTGAGCCCGGCGGCCATGGCCAGGCGGTGATGCAGCCCCAGCCCGCCTGCGGCCGCGGCAGCCGCGGCTCGATTGAGAAACTGCCGGCGGTCAAGGTGGTCTCGGGTCATGTCTCGGGCCCTACGGTACAGCTATTCCACGTAGATGAATTCGTTCGACGCCAGCAGCGTCCGGACCAGGCTCGACCAGGATTCAACCGCCCGGCGATCAGCCGCGACACCTTCCGCGGCGAGGGTCTGTTCGTACCGCCTGAGGTAATCAATTGACCGATCATTCTCCTCAGCCGAGGGCGGGCGCCCGTAGGCCCGCAGGTAGGCGAGCCGGACCCTCGCCTGCGGGTCGGACCGCTGTTCGATCAGCGACCGCGCGAACCGAGCGGCTTGATCGTGCACGAACGGGCTGTTGAGCAGGAAGAGGGCCTGGAGCGGGACGGAAGAGCGGTCGCGCACGGCCGTGGACATGCTCGTGTCCGGGCCGTTGAAGATCGTCAGGTATGGGTGCGGATGGAGGCGCTGGACCATCAGATAGACGCTGCGGTGGTCGGAGGAGTACTCCGCCTTGAACTGGTGGTGGGCGGTGAAGTGCCACGACTTGGCGGGTGGGAACGGGTGAGGCCCGGGCCGGGACCGGTCGAGGCTGCCCCCCAGGTCGAGCAGAGTGTCCCGCAGGGCCTCGGCGTCGAGCACGTGGCGGTCGAACCGCCAGTACCACGCGTTCCCGGTGTCGGTCTCGTCATTCGCCGTGTCGACGATGGCGGCGAGCTGGTAGGTTTTCGAGAGCATGATCTTGCGGTGCATTGCCTTGACCGACCAGCCCGAGGCGATGAACTCGCGAGCCAGCCAGTCGAGCAGCTCGGGGTGAGTTGGCGGCGTGCCTCGCAGGCCGAAGTCGGACGGCGTCGGCACGATCGGCTTGCTGAAGTGGTGCTGCCAGATCCGGTTGACCATCACCCGCGCCGAGAGCGCGCTTGCGGGGCTGGTGGTCAGCCAGCGGGCGAGCTCGAGCCGCCCGCTTCCCTCTTTGGGGATCGCCATGGAAGGATGCGGGTCGAGGCACATGAGCACGCCGCGCGGAACGACCTCACCGAGGTCCCTGGGGTTCCCTCCCTTTTGGATCTTCACGTCGGTCGGCCGCCCCTCGCGGACGGCGTAGGCCAGGAGATCACGCGGCACCGGCGGCTCTTTCTCCTTGCGGGCCTTCACCTCGCCGGGGGGGCTGAGCGGTACAAACTCGCTCGGCCGCGGCTCCTCCTCGGCGCCCGCGAACGGATACTTCGTGCTCGCGAAAAACCCGTAAAGAGCATAATAGTCTCGCGACGTGATCGGATCGAACTTGTGGTCATGGCACCGAGCGCAGCGCAGTGATACGCCGAGCACGACCTGGCTGGTCGTATTGAGCGTGTCCTCGATGATCTGGTGGATGTCTTCCAGTTTATGGGTACCGAACCGCTTCGCCTGGGCGATGAAGCCGGTTGCGATGACCCGTCGCGCGTAATCCTCGGGCGGCCCTTGGACGGCGAGGATGTCGCCGGCGAGCTGTTCGTGAACGAAGCGGTCGTAGGGCACGTCGGCGTTGAAGGCGTCGATGACATAGTCGCGGTAACGGTAGGCCTGCGGGATCGGATAGTCGGAGTTGTCGCCGGCGGTGTCGGCGTAACGGGCCAGGTCGAGCCAGTAACGCCCCCAGCGCTCGCCGTAATGGGGCGAAGCAAGCAGCTCATCAACGAGGTGCGCGTAGGCATCCGGGCTGTCGTTGGCGACGAATGCCTCGACCCGCCCCGCGGTTGGCGGCAGCCCGATCAGGTCGAAGGCGGCCCGGCGGATCAGAATCCGCGGGTCGGCCCGCGGGGCGGGTCGCAGCCCACGGGCGCGGTGGCCGGCCGCGATGAAGCGATCGACCGGCCGCTCTGCCCATCCGGTCGGGTCCTCCGGCGGCGAGACGACGATGAGCGGTTCGAAAGCCCAGTGCTTCCGCGCCACGATCGTGCGGCCCGCCGCGGCGGATTCCGGCCACTTCGCCCCGGCGTCGACCCAGGCGGCCAGGTCGGCCCGAATCGACTCGGGCAGCAGCTTGCCGGGGGGCATCTCGAGCGAGTCGTCCTCATGCTGGACCGCCTGAATGAGGAGGCTCTTGCCCGGGTCTCCGGGCACGACCGCCGGGCCGCTTTCGCCGCCCTTCAGCATCGCCTCGCGTGAGTCGAGTCGCAGGCCGCCGCTGACCTTGTCGGCCCCGTGGCACTTGACGCACGTGCCGGCCAACACCGGGCGCACCTTCAACTCGAAGAAAGTCTCAGGGTCGTTGTCCGCCGCCGGCTCGCCTGCTGAGGAGCTTGGCGCGACCGCCATGACGACCAACAAGGCGAGGACCGCCCATCGGGGCATGGCTCGCATCTCCGCCTCCGCGCGACCATGAGCCAAATTGTCCAACATAGGTCCACCAAATGTATCACATCGACGGTCGGCCGGAAAGCTCCGCGGGATCCAGGAAATGGTTTCCGGTTTCGACGAGCGGGAAGAAGCCGATCCCTCGATCCGATGTTTTCTGGATCCTGATCCAAGCTCCGATGCCGTCTTGCGGACCGGCAGCATCCGTGTGGGGCTCTTCCTGGAGGATTTCTTTCCGGTGAAAGGGAGAGGATTGATCTTCTTCCATGTGGGCGAGGGCGATCCTCCTCAGCAGGAAGCGGGCGGTGATGACCTCATTCGGTTGAACTGGTACATCGAACCGGAAGAGGCCAAGCGCCTTGCCCTGGACATCCTGACCAATGCAGTCGGATCTTGCCCTGAAGTTCATTCCGCCGCGTTGTTGGCGATCTTGACGGTGCCTTTGCTGTGGTTGGCGATGCGTTCCCGGCCCTTCAAGAGGTTGTCACTGATGACGGCGCGGCGCACCTTTTCGCCCAGCTCGATTTGGGGCTTGTCTTCTTGAAATTCACACCCACGTATGACGACGCTGCCACCTTGCACCTGCACGGCTGCGCGCCCTTCCTTTTTCGAGTCCCATTGCATGATGGTGCAGTCACTGAAGCCGACGGTCCCTCGGCCGGCGATGCGCGCGATCTGGTTGCACGGCCCCCAGAACGCGCAGTTGACAAAGCGGACCGAGCCGGCGTTGGCCTGCCCGACCACCACCATGGTCGGGTCCGGCCCGTGAAACGAAACAAATTCGCCGTTGGTGATGAGAATGCCCATCCGCGGGCAGGCGTCCACCACCACGGCCGTGTAGCAATCGTCGGCCCCGATGCCGAGGAAGTTGCCGTTGCACATGCCCTCACGGGTTTGGATGAAGCGGTAGCCGACGCGGTAGCCGAAGCAGAAGGTGTTGAAGACATATTGCCAGTCGGTTCGCCCGAAGATGAAGGCTTCGCCGTTTTCCATCTGCCACTTGAAGAGCTTGGGGCTCATGCTCCACCACGGGTTGAAGTGCACGTTTTCGATGCGGCCGATGTCGTAGATGCCATCCACCATGACCCCGCGCCGGAGCGGCTGTCCCGAGACGTCACGGATCAAGTGGCGAGCATTCTTTGTGGCGTCGATGCCATTGTAGGCGTTCAGCAACTCGACCTGGAGGACGGCGGGGTTGTTGCCGCGCATCGCGATGGCGTAAGGATAAGGCGCCGGTGGCTCGTCCGTCTTCTGGTTCGGGTAGTAGAGCACGACGCCCTTCAACGTGCTGTTGTGGTTCAAGGTGATGAACGGCGGGCCGGCTTCCTTGCCGGGGTTTTCGGTGACGAGGAACGTGGTGCCATCATCGGTGGGCTTGATCAGACCGCGGTCGCGGATGCCGGTGTGCGACGGCACGGATTTCCAGATGCCTTCCAGGGCCACGCCACTCGGGACGTTCAAATGACCGGCGAAGAAGAAGTTTCCTCGTCCGGCGTTCACCGTGCCGCCGCCCTGGCCGGCGGCATCGAGGGCCTTCTGGAAGGCCGCCGTGTCGTCGGTCCGGCCGTCGCCTCGGGCGCCGAAGTCGCGCACGGACAGGGCCTCGGGCCCGGCGGCGCGGGCTCGGCCAGCGGCCAGGCTCGCCGCGCCAACAAACAGGACGAAGAGGCTGAACCGGGCGCGTCCCGGGATCGATCGTCTCATGGGTCAGGTCCCGGAAGGCGTCATGACACGATTTTCATCTCGACCGGATCCCAGTCGATCTCCCGCTTCTGCCGGTAGCTTTCGTTGCAGAGCAAGGCGGGAGCGGCGGCGCGGTAGCCGAAGGTCGCGTCTTCGTACACGGGCTTGCCTTCGCGGACCGACTTGAAGAAGTTGACGAAGTGGTCGAACCGCTCGTCGTAGCCCTTGGGCACGACGTATTTTTCAGTCGCCTTCGACCGGCGCTTCTCGGACGAGCTCGGGTGCTCGGCCATGTACTTATCGGCGAACGCCTTCTGCTGGGCATTCGAGAAGGTCTTGACCGAGTTGTATCCCGTCAAGACTTGATTGGTCCGTGCGTGCTCGATGCCCACGCGGGTGAGGGTGAGCTCGGTGAAGCTGACGTCGAGGACCCCCTCCGTCCCGACAAAGCGGAACGAGGTGGCGCCGCCGCCCCCGTCCTCGAAATCGGTGACGAGCGAGAGTGTGAAGCTGCCGTGGGAGTGGGTCTCGGGGTAGTCGAGCAGGCCCATGATGACGTCGTAGACGTCACGTCCATCCTCCCAGTACCGCCGGCCGCCCATCGCGGCGACTCGCGTCGGTCCGATCGCGCCGGTGGCGTGGTGAATGCCGGTGAGCAGGTGGATGAAGAGGTCGCCGGCGACGGCCGTGCCGTAATCCCAGTAATTCCGCCAGCGGAAGAACCGCACCGGGTCGAACGGGCGCTTGGGTGCCTCGCCCAGGAAGCGGTCCCAGTCGATCGTCTCGGGGGAGGCATCGGTCGGGATCGAGTACTGCCAGGCGCCGATGTCCGAGTTGCGGTTATACCGCGCCTCGATGGCGTGCACCTTGCCGAGTGAGCCTGAGCCGATCAGCTCCTTGACCTTGTCGTAGAGGACGGAGCTGGCATACTGACTGCCGATCTGGAAGACGGCCTTGGTCTTCTTTTGTGCCGCGATGACTGTGGGCCCTTCCTCGACCCCGCGGATCATCGGTTTCTCGCAGTAGACCGCCTTGCCGGCCTTCATGGCGTCGATCGACATCCTGGCGTGCCAGTGGTCGGGAACGCAGATGAGCACGGCGTCGACGTCCTTCCGGCCGAGGACCTCGCGATAGTCAACGTAGGTCTGGACCTTTTCGCCGAAGACCTCCCGGGCGTGAGTTCGCCGGCCTTCGTACAGGTCGGAGGCGGCGACCAGCTCGACGCCGGGGACCTTGAGGGCCGTCTCGGTATCGATGAAACCGATGATCCCCATGCCGATCGTGGCGATCTGGATGCGGTCGTTCGGGCCGGCCGGCCTGGGCGGCTCGACCGTGGGCTTGAGCTGGTGGACGTCATCGGCGACAACAGTACTCACGACCGTCGAGGCGGCTGAGGCGGCGGCCACGGACCTGAGAAACGATCGGCGCGAGTCGAGGAAACGATGGTGCATGGTGTCCTCCGGCGGTCCTGGAACAATCCGGGCGTCACGCGTGCTCGAGCGAGGCCGGCCCCGAGCTTTGTCATCCATAGCATAGGGGCTGGCCGCGCTGAACGGAAGACGGCCCTCCGGCGGCCGTGGCCGACGAGAGTGTCGGCCTGGGCTGATGAAAAGCTAGTGTTGACGGGACTGGAGCGGCGGTTGGGAGACGGATGTTTTTGTTGCGCGCGATCGAAAGACGGCGCGGCCGAGCGATCCCTTTCCCCCCCTTGCGAAGGGGGGGCCAGGGGG
>JBIOJM010000068.1:0-34998 GCA_044450785.1 Isosphaerales bacterium | reverse complement strand
CGATCGGTGAGCCCATCACCAGGAACTGGGGCAGATCGTCGTTGAGCGAGCCGAGCCCGTAGTGGACCCACGAGCCGATCGTCGGGAACTGCCCCTCGAGCATGTGCCGGCCGGTGTGGAATTGCAGTTGGGCGCCGTGGTTGTTGTCGGTCGTCCACATCGAGCGGACCACCGCGATGTCGTCGATGCGGGAGCCAAGCTGCGGCCACAGATCGCTGAGCTCGATCCCGGACTGGCCGCGCTTGCGATAGCCGGCCTGGAGCGGATAGAGGACCTGGCGAATGTGGCCGTTGGCGTCGTCCGGCACCACGATCCGCACGTTGCCGGTGAGCTTGTTCCTGAGTGAATCGGCGAAGGGCGTCTCGGCGATCGTCTTGCCCGCGTAACGATTCAACGCGGGCTTGGGATCGAAGGTCTCCAGGTGGCTGGTGCCACCGATCATGAACAGCCAGATCACATTCTTGGCCCTGGGTGGGAAGTGGGGCCGCCCGTCCGGCGGGCTCCAGCCGGCGGGGGCCGCATCTCCGGCCCGCACGATTCCGTCGCGATGGAGCATGGCACCCAAGGCCAGGCCGGTAAACCCCATTCCCATGTCCGCCAGGAAGGCTCGTCTCGTTGTCGTGCTCATCAGTGGATCGTCACAAAGTCGTTGTGGTTCAGGAGCACGTGGACCAGGTCCTCGCGCGCTCGCTGCGCCGGGTCGGCCGCGGGGGGTACAGTCGAGGCGGGGCCGGTTGAGAACGGGGTCATGCGGGAGCGATCGGCAAGCTGCCTGGCCTGCGTGCCCAGGAAATCCGCGCACGTGGTTTTTTCCTCGGGCGCTGGCGACCGGCCCAGGACGCGCTCGAAGGCGGCGGTCACAAACGCGTCTTCGTTTGACGGCGAGGGCCGGCGAGGGAGCTGTTGCACGAGTCTCTTCGCCAGCAGTCGCGCCTGTTCGCGGCAGAGCGAGCTATTGGCCAGCGCCAGGGCCTGCTGGGGCGCGACGCTCTCGGAGCGCCGGTAGCAAGACAACACGTTGGGCGAGTCGAACAGCCGGAGGAAGGTGACGCGCTTCTCCTTGGCGTGGCGGAAGTACAAGCTACGGCGCGGGGATTTCAAACCAGCCTCGGGGTCGATGTCAGGGCCCCCGTGGGTTTGATCGAGGCTGCCGGCGACGTACAGCACGTTATCGCGCACCGCCTCGGCTTCCATGCGCTTGGGGTTCATTCTCCAATAATAGGTGTTGGCCGGGTCGCGGGTGAGGTTCGGGTCATTCGGCCCGCCGGTGGTGGACTGCATCCGGTAGGCGGCGCTGGTGACGATGAGGCGGTGAATCGGCTTCATGTGCCAGCCTTCGTCGCGGAGCTGCACGGCCAGCCAGTCGAGCAAGGCGGGGATGGCCGGCGGCGTGCCGTTACGTCCGAAGTCGAAGACCGACGGCACCAGGGGCGTTCCGAAGTGCCGCATCCAGATCTGGTTGACCGCCACGCGGGCCGTCAGCGGGTTGTCGGGGTCGGTGATCCAGTGGGCCAGAGCCAGTCGCCGGCCGGTGCTGACCGCCGGGTAGATCGGGGTCAGCGGCGGGTAGTTCGGGCTGTCGTCGGTGGCGGCCTTGCGAGCGGCCAGGGCGGCCTCTCGCGCTTTGTCGAGCTTGGCGCTTGCATCCTTCGCGGCCGGGTTGGCCTTGGCGTCGCCCGGTAGCTTCGGCGCTGCGTTGACGGCCTCGTAGTGTGCCATCTCGGCTGTGAGCACGGCTGCCTCGGCTTGCAGCAGAGCTCGCTGTCGATCGAGGCGGGCGGCGGCGCGGCTCTTGGTCGCCGCGTCGGGGCGAGGCGGCCGGGCGTATCGGGCCGTGTCGGCCGCGATCCTGGCATTGAGCGCCGCGAGGTCGGCCTCCGCGGCCCTCACGCCCTTCTTGGCCAGGGCCACGGCATACTGGGCCTTCAGGGCGGTGGTGGCGTCACGGGCGTCGGCCAGTGCTCGCTCGCCGGCGATCAAAGCGGCCTTCTGAGCCAGGATGACGCGCTTTGCCTGGGCGACGGCTTCGTCGCGGACGAACGAAGTCAAGCCGGGGTAGAACGCTTCGGCCGGCAGCGGCCGCGGACTGATCGGGCCGAGCTTCGCCTGGAGCTGGAGGATCTTCGGCACCGACGGTGCCAGCGGCTTGTCCTTGACCGGGTGCTTCTCGTCGCCCCGCTGGAACAGGAACGTCGGAGTGGCCGGCTGGCCGTCGAAGGTCCGCACCAGGCCGGCTTTGGTGATGTCGGCCTGGCCGGGCAATCGGTCGGTGCGGACCGTGTGCGGCTCGAAGAACGCGCGGAAGGCGTAATAGTCGGTCTGGGGGATCGGGTCGTATTTGTGGTCGTGGCACTTGGCGCAGTTGAGCGTCATGCCAAGGAACGCCTTGGCCGTGTGCTCGACGGCGTCCTCCAGCCAGACGTTGCGGTTGAACTTGTACCAGTTGCGGACCAGAAAACCAGTGGCGCGGAGACTGCCGGTGTCGCACGGCTCGGCCTCGTCGGCGGCCAGCATGGCGACGATCATCCGGTCGTAGGGCATGTCGCGATTGAGCGATTCGACGATCCAGTCGCGCCACCGCCAGATGTGGGGTTGGCTCTCGCGCACCTCGGCGCCGAAGCCGTCCCAGTCGCTGTACCGCCAGACGTCCATCCAGTGCCGGCCCCAGCGCTCGCCGTACTGCGGGCTGGCCAGTAGCCTGTCGACGAGCGCCTCGTAGGCTCTGTCGGACGGATCAGCCAGAAAGGCGCGGACTTCGTCGGGGCCGGGCACAAGGCCGGTCAGGTCGATGGTGACGCGGCGGATGAGCGTGGCGGCGTCGGCGGCGGGCCGGGGTTGGAGCCCGTGCTTGACATGTTCGGCTGCCAGGAACGCATCGATCGGGTTCGAGACCTGGCACGCACGTGGGCCGAGGGCTGTCGGCGAAGGGACCTCCGGGCGTCGGGGCGTCCGGAACGCCCAATGGTCGCGCGGGTCGGGCTGGGGGCGCTCGCCGGAGGGGGCCTTGGCCCCCTGGTCGATCCAGGCCTTGAGCTTGGCGATGTCTTGGTCCGACAGCGGCGAGCCCTCGCTCTCGGGAGGCATCCGCCAGCCGTCCCGGCCGGTGACGGCGTCGACGATCAGGCTCTCGTCACTCTGGCCGGGCTCGACCGCCGGTCCGCTATCCCCCCCCTTGCGCATCAAGGCCGCCGTGTCCAGCCGCAACCCGGCCTTGTGCTTCAAGGCCCCGTGGCAGTCATAGCAGCGCTTGCTCAGGATCGGCTTGACGTCGCGCGAGTAGTCGACCGTGCTCGGGCTCGGCTGCTCGCCGGCCGGAAGCCCGCGCGGCGGCAAGAGGCCGATTAAAACAAGCAGCACGAGCGGCGGGGCCCTCATGAGCGGACTGTTCCCAAGGTGGCCGGGGCGAAACGAGAACCGAAATCCCATCTACCGATGATGTTAAACATAATTCGAATCGGAAGCGATCCCCTTCTCCCGCGGGCACCCTGGCGAACGCATAAGTTGCCGCCGGGACGACGCTCCGGCTCGACTCTCATGACCCTCACCGACGAGATCGAACGTTGATGATGATGATGAGCTCACACGAAGGGGGAAATCAGCCATGAGCCGACGTCGCAAATCACCAAACCGCGGCCGAAGACCGTCGAGATTGAGTGCTGCACGTCCTGCCGAATAAACGGCTCCAAATTGACAAGTCCCACGGATTCTCTCGATAATCAGTAGGGAGAGGGGGAAAACATGAACCTCAGTCGCGATTATTTTTTCAAGGTGGCGAAGGAACCCCCCTTTCGAATGATCTTGAAGGCCCTCTATACGCTGATGCCCGTGTCCCTGGAAACCCGGTCACTCTGGGATGTCAGCCCACGTCCCAACTACCTGATGGGTGTGCTCCAAGCCGCGAAGGAAGCACGCGAATCGAACGTGCCGGAGATCTCGGTGATCGAATTCGGTGTGGCCGGCGGAAACGGTCTGCTCGTGCTCGAAATGGAGGCCGCGGCCGTCGAGAAGGCGACCGGCGTCTCGATCAAGGTGTACGGCTTCGACAATGGGTCAGCAGGGCTTCCGGAATTCATCGGAGATTACCGCGATCACCCTGATGCGTGGGTCGCGGGAGATTATCCCATGGACGAGGCCTCGCTGCGATCCAAGCTCAGTCAACGTACGACCCTGATCATCGGTAACGTGAAGGACACGGTGCCTCGGTTCGTCGACGATCCTCGGAATGCGCCGGTCGGGTTCATCTCAATCGATGTGGATCTCTACTCCTCGACGAGAGATGCTTTGAAGATCCTCAGCCTACCCAACAAGCGGATGCTCACCCGCGTCCCCATCTACTTCGACGACATAGGCAGGTACATCAATCATCGAATGGCTGGTGAACTGCTCGCGATCGAAGTTTTTAACCGCGAAAATGAAAATGTATTTATTGATAAGTGGATGGGAATCAAGGAAGGCCGGCCTTTCCCTGAAAAATCGTATCTTGATATGATGTATGTTGCCCACGATCTGGAGGCGATCTCGCGGGTCCGGCTGAATCGTGACCCTGTGGAGCTTCCGTTGGCCCGCTGAGTCAGTATCGTCCCCGGCGCTCTTCCTTGTGCCCGTGGGAATTCGACTGCGTGAGGACCGGGACGAACTGGTTGGTGGCCACGGGGACGTTGGGCTGGAAGCCGTAGTTGACGAACTGGGCGTTGAACGGACTTCCCGCGGTGCCGTTGCCCGTGGGAAAGGTCCCGTTGTAGGCGCCGTCCAGGCGGTTGCCCGCGATGTCGGTAGTTCCACCCGAGAGCACCGAGAACAGGTAGCGACCGTGGAGGATGCGCTGGCCCTTCGCCACGGTCAGCACGACCGTCACCTGCCTCGTCGGGGGGGCCGCGGGGAGAACCACGCGAGCATCGGTGATCAGGTAGGCGCGAGGGCTGGAAGACGTCGGCCGGGTGACGCTGTAGTTCGACGTCCTTTCGAGCGCCGCCAGGTTCATGCCGCCCAGCGTGCTCACCGGCTCGACCGTGAATGGGCTGGACCTGCATCCGGCCGTGGTCCAGAACGTCGTGGTCACTCACGCCAGCGGCGGATCCTTCACGCTCCAGGTCGGCACCAGCTCGAACAACCTGATCACTGTCCCCTTCCAGATGGACGCGGCCGACCTCCGCTCGGCCCTCCTGGCCCTGAATTTGCCGAACGTGACCGATATCACGGTCTATCAGGCCGACACGACCTACACGATCGCCAACCAGTTTCTGCTTTCCACGGCTCCGACCCAGTCGGTCTCCCAGCAGAGCGCCAGCTCGGTCGAGCTCGGCTTGAACGCCGTCGGCGGCACCTACTCGATCGCCGCCGGCAACAACCTCGTGACCTACCCGCTGGCCTGGAACGCGTCCGCGTCGCAGGTGCAGGCCGCGCTGGCCAGCCTGCTCAACAACATCTTCGGCCACGGCGGCAACGAGCAGTTCTTCGTGTCGTCGCTGGCCAACCAAAACCTTGAGACGGCACAGCCGACCGACTTCCTCCTTGGCGCCGACGGGAGCGCGACCCTCGCCGGCTGGGTCGTCACATCGCTCACCAGCACCGATCCGTCCAGCGGCGGCACCGGTACGATCACCGGTGGTGACACCGTGGCGAATGGGGCCTCAGGCTACGACCAGGTGGTGGGCGCCACCGCGACCGACACGCTCGGGTTCGACTTCCCGAGTGGGGTCCCCTCCTCCATCATCCATCCGTCGTTCACCTTCCAGGTCACGACCGATTTCACCACCGGCATCCCCGCCGCGTTCTCACCCACCTCGGGCGCCTGGTCGCTCGCCGGCGGCCAGTACCAGGCCGTCACGAGAGGCACGGCGATCTCACTCTTCACAAGACCAGGCTTGCTCACAAGCCGTCCGTCCCTCACGCCTCGACCCTCGGCAGGTCGTCGCGCACCAGGGTCCGAGACCACTCGCACACCAGGCCCTCAGCCGAATATCACCGTCGTTCCTTCAAGTCAAACGCAGCGCTGATGGTCACGCGGTAGACAACTTCCCCGGGCTGAGTTCCCTGCGCCTCCTGAACGTTCGCGGGTTCGGCGGGCTTTCCTCCTCCTCCGCCACCCGACTGCATCATCCGGTAGTAGGCTTGCATTTGGTTTTCAGCGGTTTCGGGATCGCTGCCTGACTGAGCTTGCGATCCGAGTTGACGGAGCGGGCCGAGCTCGGCGCCAGCGGCCTTGGCGGTCTCTTCGGCGCGTGCCTTGGCCTTCAGAAATGCGTCAGCGAGTGCCTGGGAATGATCCTGTGCCGCGATCTTGCAAACGAGCGTGAAGGTCGCTGCTCCCGGCTGGGCCTGGCTCGGATCATAGCCGAAGTTCGCCTGAAGTCCCTCCAGCTCCTGGCTGACCTCCTCGTCCTCTCCGGCGAGTTTCTCGAGGTCCTTCTTGCCGGCCAGGTCGGCCGCCTTGATCGACTCCTGCAACTGGCTGATCTCGAGGAGCAGCGCCTCGACGTCCTTGCCCTTGAGGGGCCACTCCGCGTTCAGCCGGGTCGAGATGACCACGGGCGCTGCCGCCTTCTTGGCACTCTTCTTGGTGCGATTGCCCATGCGGGCCTGGATCATCATCGCCATCTGCTGGCGCGCCTGCAGCACGGTCGTGTTGATCTGGGGCGCGTCGAAAACGATCGAGTCCTTGGCCGCGCCGAGCGTGGCCAGTTGGCCCTGGACTGCCTCGCGCCGGTCCTTCAGGCTCGCCAGAGCCTCCTTCGTCGTCTTGCCCTGAGCGATGACATCGACTTTCATTCGCAGCAGATCCGGCATCCGCTTCAGGACGACCGTCCCGGAGCCGGAGACCGTCCCCTTCTCGGTTGCCGGCGGTTGGGGTTGGGCTTCCGCCCAAGCCATGGACGCCCCGAGAACCCCGGTCACCACGCCGGCCACCAAGCCACATTTCGCGATCATTGTCAGGTCCCTTCGGTCAAGCCATGGTTGGAATTGCGTACTTAAAACGGCGTTGCTTCGGACGCTTCTCCGCGGAGGAAAGGCATCCCGACCTCGCTCCGGATCCGCTGGCGCAATCGGCGGGCGTTCGGGCCGTCCATCCCGCGGATGGTCCAGTAAAGGTCCTTGATGATGGGCGTATCCATAGTCATGGAGGATGAGGCACTCGCCGATCGTGCGCCGGAGTAGATCTGTTCAAGCGCGGCAATCTGTGAGTCGTCGCCAAGCTGGGCGACGGCCTGATAGACCCTCTTGTCCCATGATGGATTCTTCGCCGCCTGCTTGCGCCAGTAGCTCAGCAGCGGCTCGAGCCCTTGGGAGTCGCCGAGAAGCGCCAGGGCAAAGCCCGTCAGTGCCGCGATCTCGGGATCAACGGCTTTGAGCGAGGGTCGGAGCAATTCCGGAGTGACCTCCTTGGGGAGGGTCGGGATCGGTTCCGAAAGTGCATTGGTGTTATAGCCGCGGGGAGCAGTCAGCTTCGCGAACGCGGGCGTATCCGCCTGGAGATGGAGCGCCTCGCGGAGAGTGCTCAGGCTCGTCGAATCGGAGGCAAGGAAAAACAGGGCGAGCTTTTGAAACGCGGGCTCGCGACCGCGGAGCGCGTCGAGGGCTTCCTTTTGAGCTTGGGCCGAATCTCCCGAGATTAACAAGATCTGAAAGGCGTCGCGCCTCAGAGGCGGTGGTGCCTTCGGGTCATTGATGATGGAGCGAGCGGCGGCAGCGGCGTCGTCGGGAGCGGCGGAGAGGAGCAACCCCAGGGCGAGCAGGCGCTGCCACTCCGGACCGGATTCGGCCTTGGGCCGCGCGTCCGCCACGACCCGGCCACGCTCGGCCTTGGGGATCTTCTGCTGGGTGATCGCGCGCGCTCCGAAATAGGCCCGGCGGAGCGCGTTGTCGATCGCGTAGACTGTCTGAGGATCCAGCTCGCCTCGCGTGGTCAGGTCCCACAGGGGCCCGACGGTCCGGGTGTCTCGTACCGCGACAAGTTGGCCGGCCATTTTACTGAACTGATCCGAGCCGGGGTTCGCGGCCAGGAGCATGCGGAACACGTCGAGCCGCTCCACTCGGTGGAGCCAGGGAAGCGCCTGGGAGGCTTCCCCGATGAAGTCGGGCCGCCGCCGCGCCGCCTCGATGAGCGTGGGGAGCGCGTCCGACTTGCGGCCCAGAGCGATCAGCGGCAAGGCGGCTGCCAGCCGCTCCTCGACCGACGGCGCCTTGAGCATCTTCACCAGCGGCGCGATCGATGGCTCCATCCAGGACGGGCGGCCCTTGCCCTCCTGGAACCGAGTAAGCCAGGACTCGATGGAGCTTTCCCCCGTTTCGCCGGTGTCTTTCTCCTCCGCTGCCCCTTCATCCGCCGGATCAAAGCCCAGGTAGATCATGAAGGCCATCTTGCCGAGGTCCTCGGGATCGGCCGATCCTTGGGGTCTGCGGGCGATCAATTTACTGAGGAGCATCTGCGCAGCGGCGATCCGGACCTCGCTCTCGGGATCGCTCAGTCCGGCTTGCACCTCGGGCTCGACCACTTTCTCGGACGGATCGCCAAGGGCCTTGACGACTGCCGCCCGGACATCGGCCCTCGGATGCGACCCAAACTTGCGGAGCCGCGGCAGTGCCTTTTGCTTGATCGCCGGCCTTTCCGACGGCCCACTGAACAGGGTTTCAATCACCTTCGCTGCCAGCTCGGGGTGCTTGTCCGCCGCCCGGAGCAGCGGCTCGACGGCCACCAGGAGGTTGCCGTCTTTGAGCGCGGTGAGGACACGGCCGACCACAAAGCCGTCAGGATCGTCGAGCCGCTCGGTGAGCGCAGCGTATGCCTCAATCTTGGCATCGTCGGCCACGAGGCTGCCCATGTTGGAATTCTCAAGCTTCTTGCCGATCGCTTCGACGGCCTCGGCGCGAACGCTCCAGTTTTCGTGCTCGAGCAGGCCGACGAGCACCTTGAGTGCCTTCGAGCCGTTCAGCTCCCGCAGGACCCGCACGGCGTGGACGACCAAGTCGGGGTCGGTCTCTCGAGCCAGGTACTCCGAGAGCGCGGATACGAAGCGCGGTGCCGGGTGCTCGGCAAGCTGCTTCAAGACGGCGGCGCGGACGTTCGGATCGGGGTCGGCGAGCAGCGCGAGGAGCGGCTGTGAATCGCCGGCATCGCCGATGGCATTCAAGCCCTTCAGCGCCGTCTCGCGGACCAGGGGATCGGGGTCGTTGAACAGCTCGAGGAATAAGGGCTCATCACCGAGCGCGGCAAGCTGGAGGAGCTCGTCGACAGCCCGGTGGCGGGTCGCGACGTCGGTGGCCGAGAGCCGTTCGAGGCCGCCGGGCCATTTGAGCACAAGGGCGTCGGCGGCCGCCAGGCGGTAGCGGAGCGCGGTCAGGCGCTCGCGCGCTGCGTCGGTCTCGACCCGATTCAGACGCTCGCGGACCGCTGGCAGCAAGGCACGGCCAAATCGAGCCAGCCGCTCGCGGATCGGGGCCGCATCGGCCGGTTCTGCCGCGATCAGCCGGTCGATCTCACGGCCAGCTTCGGCAAGCTGAGTGGGCGTGACGGGCCGGCTCGTCGGGGAAGGCGAGGCATTGCCTGGAGTCGGAGCCAGCTTGACCGGCTTCGTGGACCAGTCTCGTAACTCCTTGAGCCGCGCTTCGGTCACTGTCGCGGGACGCCAGGGATCGAGTTCGGCCACGGGGGCATTCCAGGTCGCAAGCAGCTCCAGCGCAGCCAGGCGCGTTTGCAGCGAGCCCCCGGCGAAGGCTGCGACCACCGGCGCGGCGGCCTCGTTCGGGTAGCCTCCCAGCCGGTTGATCGCCGCCTCGCGCAGCAAGGCGTCCGATTGGTCGAGCTGCCGGACCAGCCGGATCACGGCGACCGCGCTCGGCGCACCCGAGTCCGTCAACTCCGCGGGCGGTTGCTCGGCGGCCTTTTCGTGGTTCTGCTCCAGCCAGGCGATCAGCTCGCGGGCGGGTAAGGACCCATCACGCGACGCCAGCACCCGTCCCGCCGGAGTCAAGACCCGGAGGGCGGGGATCGGGCCGACCGCGAGCGATCCGACCTCGGCCTGGGCCTTGTCGGCGTCGAGCTCGACGAGGGTCCAGCGTGCCAGCGCATTCTGAACCTCCGGGCGCGCGAATTCCACGTCGAGCTTTCGGCACCATGGGCACCACTCGGCCCCGACCCGCACGAGGATCGGACGCCGGAGCCGGATCGCCTGGGCACGGCCCTGCGCGAGGTCAGTGAGCCACGGACGCCGGTCCTGGCCGTGCGTCGCCGTCGGCGGCGACGCGGTGTCCGGCTTGACGTCGTCGGCCGGGTATACAGAGGCCCCGGCCAGGACCAATGACGCAAGTGCAACCCAGCACGGAATCGGGGTCATGGGTGCTCCTCCTGCTGCTTTCCAACGGTCCGCGCCCTGGACGCACCGTGGCGGATCTGTCTCCAGTATTCATCAAAGGCGAAGCGAGGGCTATTCTCCAGGTCGTGGCAGGAGAGGCACTGGTCCTTGGCGGAGAACGGAGTCCTGGTCCGGGGTTGGTCGACATGCCCTTGGGCCGGTCCGTGGCAGCTCTCGCACCCGACCGCCGTCCGCTCCGGACTGCGCGCGATCGACAGAAACCCGCCGGGAACCCCGTATCCCGTGGTGTGGCATGTCTGGCATTGCGGATCGACGTGCATGCCAGGTTCGCGGAGCGTGTGCCAGGCGAGGGCGTGTTTCGACATGTCCCAGACCAAGGAGTCGGCCTGATGGCACGCGCGGCAGGTTTTGGTGCCGGCCACCTTGTAGCCTTCCGGGAAATTGGGCGGCAAGCCCGGGACTAGGCCGGTCTGCTCCGCCGGAAAGTCGCGCCGGGCCAGCTCGGCGTGGAACTGGTCGAGATGGCGCCGCTGGTCGGGGTCGTCCTCAAGCGCCGCGTTCATCTCGATCACCTCTCCCGACCAGGGTGCGCCGCGCCGGGCGGTTTCCATCCGGATCAAGAACTTCCCTTTGTTGGTCGCCGAAGCCAGCCAGGTCGGCCCGACCCGGGTCGGAGCAAGGCTCTGCCCGGTCGGTCCTCCGACCACGAGGTCGGCCTCTGGCAGGTCGGCCGCGAGCTGGCGCAGCTCCGGCTCGGGGAGATATGCCAGCACGACCAAGGCGTCCTGAGCCCGCGTGTCGCCGATGGTCCTCAAGATGGCATCGCGCGGCTCATCCGCCTTCAATCCATTGCGAACGAGTTGCGGCGAAACGACGCCCACCAACGTGACCCGCATCCCGCCCGCAAAGACCTCGATCCTGGGCGCGGCGACAAGGGCCCCCTGGCTGTCGCGCAGGTTGGTCGAAAGCATGGGGACTCCCAGCCGCCGTTCGACCGCTCGGAGGTATTCGGGCCCGAGTGCGGCCTCGGGCCCGCCCAGGTTATGAGCGGCGATCCCCATCGCCTTTTCGCCGGCCAGGATCGCCTCGAACTTGAGGCGTTCGTAGGGCGAAGTTCCACCCGGAGCACCGCCGGCATCGGCCAGAATCACGGCATGATCGCCGCGCGCGCGGCGCACGAACGTGCCGCGCCGGGGTAGGCCGCCCGACTGGTTCGCCGTGCAGCCGCAGGGCATGATCCAGCCCGCCGTATCGCCCGAGATGACGAGGGCCACCGGGCGCGGCGATTCCCGCTGGCGCGGTTGGGGAGCCGGGTTGCTGTGCAAAGGTCCGCAGGCGCTCAGCCCCAACAGAGCCGCACCCAACACGCAGGACCGTGCGATCCGGTGCACTTTGCCTTGGCATGCTCGAGGTGCGTGTCCGACCATGATCGCGATTCCCCTCCGGGGCCGCTCCACTCCCCGGCCGGCTCAGTACATCAAGGCGTATGCCAGTACGTTCACGTTGATCTGGGCCGAGTTTGTGATCTCGTTCCCGCCGCAACAGCAGCACCCCTGGGTGTGCGCGGTGTCGTTCAGGCCATCCTGGGAGTACAGAACGCCCAGGCGCCCGCCGATCACGATCCCGTCCAGCGGGCGAGGCTTGCCATGCTTGGCCTGGAGTTCCTTGATCTCGTAGACGGTGTGAAAGACGGGATGGGCGAGGCCCAGCGGCTGCACGGCAGTGGTGGGGAAGATCCTGGCCATCTCACGGCGGAACGAACGGTCCCACTCACGGGACGAACAGCCGGCCGAGGCCAGGAGGAAGCCGCCGCCCTGGATGTACTGCCGCACGTTCTCCCGCTCCTGGTCGGTGAGCACAAACTCTCCCTCACCGGTCATGATCACGAGCGGGAAGCCGAAGACCTCCTCCGTGCCGAGCTTGACGGCGTGAAACCGCCGGCTGGTTGAAATCGCGGATTCTTTCTCGGCCTGGACCAGGAAATGATCGGAGAAGCACTGGCTGCTTTTGGTCCCCGCGTAGACGAGGTTGGCGACCTGGACGATCCCGTCGGGCTCGCCGCCTGACTGCTTCGGTTCAGGGACTGTGGTGGTCTTGTTTTCACGCTGCGATTTGGGAGGGTCGTCGTGTGAGGAGAAGACCGGGCTGACGAGAGCGACTCCGGCGAGGACGCCGAGCAGCCCCGCGAACCGGCCCGAGCGGATCGAGACAAAACGTGGCATGGTCATCTCCGAAGGGTTGGTCGCTTTCCGCGCGATTCCTGGGATCCGATTTGCATCAGCGATCACCAACTTCATCAGCGATCCGCTGAAAATAGTCGGCGACGCGGCGCCGATAGGACGCCGGGATGGGTGTTTGGGCTCCTCCGGCGGCGCTCAGCGTGCCGGGCGCGGCAAACGTCTCGGGCGAGTGCCGGGCAGCCGGCGAGCCCGACGATCGCCCTCGCCCCGCCCCCGCCGCGGACCGCCCCGAGCCTTGCCGGGCCGACGCGGTCAGAGTGGGTCGATTGCCGTAGAGGCCGACGTTGTGCAGGTTGCTCTGCCGGGCGCTGTAACCGTTGCCGGCGCCGATGCCCATCCCGGCGCCGGCTCCGGCAAGCTGCCCGGGCGAGGAGAACCCGGCGTCGGCGAGCATCTGCTCGATCGAGTTGCCGAGCCCGGCAGCCAGGGCCGGCTGGAACTTCAAGCCGCCCCGACTTTGCTGGGCAAGCTCACCACCCCCCGAGCAAGTCGCCACGAACCGTTCGAGGATGTCGGCGGCATTCTTCGCCGACCCGGAGGAGCGCGTGCCCGAAAACGCGGCCAGCCCGGACTCGGCGTCGGCCATGGCTTCGGACGCGCCGCTGACCCGAACCGCGGCGGCGAACGACTCGGCCGTCTTCTGAAGTTCGGCCAGCCGGGGGTCGTCGGGCAAGCGCCGCGCGTGCTCCTCGATGTCGTCAAGCAACTGGCCGAGGTCGGTCCGGATTTGGCTTTGCTCGGCTTCGAGGTCGCGCATCCGGGCCTTGCGCGCCGGGTCGTCTTCACCATCATGCCCCTTGAGCGAGGCGAGCCGGCCGGCCAGGTCGCGCTGGCGGAGATCAAGCTGCACGAACCGCGCCTGGTCTTCGAGCAAGGGATAGATCCGTGCCAGGTGCTCGATCGGCGCCAGGGCGTCGTTCTCGAACTGCTTCCGCCCGCCGGCCAGGCGCTCGCGCAGGTCGGCGAGGGCCTTGGCGGCCGCGCCGTTCTTCAGCCCGCTCTGGGATGCAAGCTGCTCCGACGCCTCGGCCAACCGGTCGAGCGACTGGGCCAGCGCTTCGAGCTCGCGGGACAGCTTTTGATCGATGTCGTAGGGAAGCGGGTGCCGGGCGGACTCACGAATGGCCGCCGTCTCCTCGCGGAGCCGCCGTGCCAGCTCGTTGATCTTTTGTTCCTGCTCACGGGCCAACGGGCTGTCGGGTGGGAGCTTGTCCAGCTCCGCCTGCAGGCGGGCCACCTCTTCGGTCAGCGACTCCAGCCGTCGCTCGGCCTCGCGGTACTTGGCCTCGAGGACCTCCATGCCCTCCCGCGCCCGCAGCAGACGTTCGTAGACGTCGCGGGGAATGATTCGGACGGTGACAATCGCGCTTTCCGATCCTTTGGAGCCGGCTGGATCATTGTCCTCAACCCGCGCGAAGAGCTTGATCTCGTCGCCGGCGCGGAGGCCATACTCGGAAAGCGGCAGGTACGTCTGGTCGTTCCACCGGGTCGGGGCCTGGCCTCCCAGGGTCAGGTCGATCGGCAGGGCCCGCGACCCGTTGAGCGTACGGTGGAGCTGGACGCGTGCGATCCCGTAATCATCTTCAGCCGCCAGGATCACGGGGAGCAATACGTCGGGCGTGGCGAATGAGACTTCGCGCGGCTCGGTGATCCTGATGAATGGTCGCTCATCGCGAAGGAGGACGGCCGCGGCGGAGAAAGACTCCTGGGAATCCTGGCCCGCGACATCGCGGACCCGGATTTCGAGCTTGGCGTCAGCCTTGATCTCGAACGAGCCGTAAACCTCTTGCGCCGCCTGGGTGGCGGGGACGAGGTCGTGAGCGACAGTGGCCTGAGCGGTCGCGACCTGAAGTGTACCGGCAGCGAGCGGCCGGTTGCTCGATGCCCAGACCTCGACCCGCGCGCCCGGGAGGCCGGCAAGCCCCTCCGAGGGTAACGGCCCCTCGTAGACCGGCCTGCGAGTATAGGCCGGCGGCGTCACGCGGAACCGGACACCGGTCAGGCGCGGGACCGTGATGACCTCGATGCGGTGGCGCGGGCTACGAGCGCGGTCGGCGTGGACATAGTAGCGGCCCGAGCTGGTGACGTTGGCAACAGCCGCCCGCCAGCGCCCGCTCCCTTCCGGGAACATGGCGAGCCGCTCGGGCGCGGAACCGGCTGGCTCCAGGACCAGCTCCAGACGATCGACCGGTGCCCCTTCGGCGGTTGCCCGGATCTCGACGCCCTGGCCGTAGATCACTTTGATGTCGCCGGGTTCGAGCTGAAAGACGACGGCCGAATAAGGCGGATGGTCGCCCAGCGGGTCGGAGAACCGTAGCCACAGGGCCAAGGCCAACCTCGGCAGCGCCAGGGCAATGAGTGCCACGCTGGCCGCCAGCACCCCGGCCGCCAGCGCAGAGATCAGGGCCGGCTGCACGGGTGCTACCCGAGGGCCGGGCACGTCGCTCGCCAGCTCCGCGGCGCGCTCGACGGCGATGCCAGCCAGCCCTGCTCCCGGCGGTGTGAACACCCTCATGTCCTGGAAGAGATCGACGCCCGCGACGATCTGGCCCTGGGCCCCGGCGATGGGATCGAGCCGGCGCGCCAGGGCCGCCGGCACGGCCCGGCGCCAGGCCCGCCGCGCTCTAGCGATCGCCAACGCCAGCCCCGCCAGCAGGGCGGTGGCGAGCGCGCCCACTCTCAGGGCCGGCGATAGCTCCAGGACCAGGTCGGTCCACGCTCCCGCCAGCGCGATCACCCCCATCGCGACCAATCCCCAGCCCAGGCCCGAGGCCCCGCCGACGCCACGCACCCTCCGCCCGAGTCGCCGAAGCTGTGCCTGTAGTTGAGGATGATTCATGGGAGGAGCTGCTGAGAGAGTGTTATAAACGATCGATCAATCACGGGGTTCTTTTCACCAGGTTGGTGGCAGGAATTTGAAATTCAAAAAGCTCATGAGGCATTCTTTATCATCTCTTCAAGAACGTCCTTCAGCGTCTCGAAGGAGAGCGGCTTGGACTCAGCATCCCGAATCGTCGAGACTGTCGGTGATTCGGTAAACATATAGTGCAGTTGCCACTCGCCGTCGGAATAGTAGAGACTGGCGATGTCATCCCAGCCCGGCATGAGGTAGAGGTCGACGACACCCTCCGCTCCCGGCGCGGATCGGGCAATTGGGTCCAGCAAGACTCGCGCGGTCTCTTCTTGGAGAATCAGTGCGGGAGCTCGGTAGGTCCCTAGCTGCGAATCTTTCATTTTTTTTTCGATCCGACGCGTGGACCAGCCAAGCTCCTTGGCCCAGCGTTCTATGCGATCGATGAGAAGTCTCAGACGATTCAGCCATTCCACCCGGACGGTTTCCACATCAACGCTTGGGTTCTTTGGAACATCGGCGGTAGCCATAAGCTCATCCTCAAACAACGGTTTCGTGGAGACTGTAGCATCATTACCGGAGTGGGTCGCGCGCTGATGAGCATACTAACCCGAAGCGTAAGCGAGGGAACTAATCCCTGGACTCTGAGGAACGCCGCACCGATCCCCTCGCTGACGCTTCGGGTTAGTATGAGCACGCGCTCCCTCCCGTACACGCGATGAGCACTCAGCCGATCCCGGTAATGATGTTATGGACTCGTTTTCGAACGGGTTTATTACCCGCCCCGTCGCGCCTCTTCATCCCCGTTGCGACGGATCGGAAAGCCATTCGCGATGTCCGAGGCGTCCGCCCTCACCCCCCCTGGCCCCCCCTTCGCAAGGGGGGGAAAGGGATCGGTCGCTCGCGCCGTCGTTCGATCGCGCGCAAAAAAAACACGCGTCTCGAAACCGTCCCTCCACTACGGTCAACCCCAACTTTTCATCAGCCCAGCCTCGCCCTGCCGAAATCGGTATCCTGCTCGCGTCTCTTCATCCCGCTTCCGGCCGGCGCTTTCATTGTCGTCCTCAAGGATATGAATCGCAATGGAATCTTTCGTGGGATGAGTGCAGACTGGTCCTGTCAGACCAGCCCCGCGGAACGCCGGAGTTTCCAGGCGGTTCCCCAGATCAGCACGATACCCGCGAGCACCCACCAGCGATCCCAGGCGGGATCGCGCAGGACCCGCTCGGTCCTGCTTCGCGCGCGCTCGGCCTGGAACTGGGTGACGAGCTCGCCGGGAGTGGCAACGGTGAGGACTGCACCTCCGCTTTCCCGCGCGATTCGTGCCATCAGGTCAGGGCGTGCGGCGCGATCGAGCTGCTCTTCGGCGAACCCGCGCACATCGAAGGCGATTTCGGCGGTCGAGGCGGTTCGACCGGCGATTCGTGCCCGATAACGACCTTCCCGCAGCGTCCCGAAGAGGATGCGGAAGGTCCCCGGTTCATCGCCCGACGCGACGGGTGTAAACGACTTCGATCCGTCCGGCAAGTCGCCGTCCAGATCGACCTTGGGGACGTCGCGCCGGGCGACCTCCTGGCGCATGAGGAGGGTCGCCGTGACGGGCTCATTGGTGCCGAATCCGATCTTGTCGGCGCGGAGGGCCATGTCCTGGCCGGGCGGCAGGCCCGAGCCCGAGGCAAGCCAGCGGATCATGCTGTGCCAGAGGCCGCCGTAGACCTCGCCCTGATCGCGGTACTGCGGTGGCAAGAACGCCCAGCGCCACATGCCGGCGCCCTCGATGACCACGACACGGCCCGAGCCGTAGGGCTGATAGGTGACCACCGGTGTCGGGGCGGCGCCGGCCGCTGGTGTCGAGGTCGCCAGCACGACGGCCAACGGTTTCGGCTCCTGGGGCTGTTCGTTGCGAGCGAGCGTCGGCAGCCGGGCGAGCACCTCGTCCTGGGGACTCTTGCCTGACGACGGCAGCCAGCGCAGCTCGTGACCGCGTTCGGTAAGCTGAACGCGGAACCGTGACTCGCGCGACCTCGCCCAGCGGACGGGCAGGAGCCGGGCCAGCGGCTGGCTGAGCTGGGCGACGGGCGCGCCGCGATAGCAGACCAAGGCGCCGCCCTCTTTCGCAATCCACGCGCGGAGACGTCCCATCGTTGCATCGCCCAGAAAGACGTCGGCATCACGCCCGAGGACGACGATCTGATAGCGCTGGAGCTCCGCCGTCGGACCAGTCAGGATTTCGGCCGGCCCCTGCAGGATCCTCCAGTCGTCGACGCGTGCAGTGTCCACGTCCGCTGCTGACGCGGCCGCCTGAGCTCCCGCTCTCGCCGGCACGGTTGTCCCCTGCTTGGGTTTGGGCCGGCTCAACGTCCGGCGCAGGAACCGGCCCTCGGCGAGACGCACCACGCTGTCCAGCTCGATCGAGGGGTCCGAGGTGAGCGTCCTCATGAGAAACTTGGCGTCCCAGTAGGGCTTGCCCTCGAGCAGCAGGACGCGGATCGGCTCGTCGACGACTTGGAGGAGAAAAGTCTCGGCGTTGTTGACCAGGATGACCTCGCCCGGGGCCGGTTCGACCCGCGTCTGATAACGATAGAGGCCGGGCCGGAGCTGCTGGACGTCGAACCGCGCGAGAGCGCGTCCTTCTGCATCGAACGCAACCTGTTTGCGTGCGAGCTCTCGGTCCTGCGATGTCAGGACCACGGTCGCCTGCGATGCGCCCAGGCCGCGACGGCGGACCCGCGCGGCCAGCGGCGCCTTCTGGCCGATGAAGGCCAGCTCTTGCTGCGACTCGAGATCCAGTGCCAGATCGCGAACCTCGACCTCGCCACCGAAGGTCTTGGTGTAGATCGGGGCATCGAGCCCGCGCGCGAGCCGGGCGGCCTCCAGCACCCGGGCTGCCTGACCTCCCGCATTATGAATGCCATCGCTGAGCAGGACGATCGCCTGCCCTTCTTGCCGCCCCTCGGCCAGGCTGTCCGCGATCGCCGCCGCCAGGTCGGTTGTCGGGCCGTCGGGCCGGAACCGCGGCAGTGCCTCCGGGTCGACCACCTTCGTCGAGCCCGCGAAAGCTACGGTCTGGATTTCGAACTGATTCCTCAACGCGCCGGCGAACCCGCGGGCCAACTCCTGGGCGGCATCAAATCGTGTCGTCGCCGCAGCCGCGTTCGCGTCGGGCGTCGCCATGCTCGCCGACGTGTCCACGAGTACGGTCAAGAGCGGCTTCCCACCCGGTGGCGTGGCGCGTTCCAGCCAGGTCGGGTTCAGAAGAATGATGAGTACGAGAACGATCCCGCACGCCATCAGCGTGAGGATGCCCGACCAGCGCCGGCGGCTCACGTCTCCCGGCCTGCGGCAACCGTACCAGACCCAGATCGCCCCACAGCCCAGGGACACGAGGATCCAGAGGGGGGGCGGAATCAAGGGTTGAAGGGTCAGGAGCTTCATGCCGGCTCAGGTCCGAAACGCTCTCAAGAGGATCAGTTCCAATGCCAGGCAAGTCACACACGCTACCGCCAGCCAGGCCCAGGGGCCATCCGCATCATCCTCCGCCCGGGACGCGTCGCGGTAAGCGACCGCGCGATCACCGGCCAGCCGGTCCTGAAACACCGAGGGGGGTAAGGTCTTCAGGTCGCTCTCTTGCTCGGGCACGACCGTCGCCAGGGCGAACACGGTGCGCTCGCCCCGTTTGATCCGAATGTCGCCCGGCGCGGTGGCGGCACGCGAGCGACAGACGATCCCCTCACGCTCCTCGATCAGCTCCGGTGCGTCGCCGTTGCTCCGCGCATCGCCCCCGGACACGATGGACAGTCCCGAGACCGGTCCGGCATCGGCCGGCAGCGGCAGGGCGAACGGCTCGCCGCAGGCGACGGGTGCCTCGACGCTCTGGCGTCCGAGCAGCAGCGTCGTCAGTTCGCCGATCAGCGGGACGAAGGCTGAGGACGTGGGCAGGTTCGACGCGCCCAGATCGGCGTTGAGGATCGCGAGCGTTCCGGCTCCGCAGGTCGAGACGACGAGGCAGGCGGTCCGATCGCTGTAGCTGGCCCGCACGTCGTCGGCCAGTGCGTCGGCCAGCCGGCGCGAAACCAGGCCGCCGGAGAACCGTAAGGGCGCGAGTGTCTCGGTAACGGTGTCACCGAAGACTTGGAACGGCGCGGCATCGCGGCGGAAATCCGCGATGAACCGGCTGCCGCGCGCCGCGCCCTGGGGCGGGGATGCGAACTGGACCGGGAGGCGAAGGTCGGTCCCGGCGAGGTCGGCCAGCCGCTCCAGGTTCTCAGCATCCGCCGGCTCGGAGGCGACGTAGAAGACGGCCCGCCCCCGCCTGAGCCAGCCCGCCAGCGGGGCCATCAAGGCCTCGGGGAGCCGGCCCGGATGATCGAGCAAAATCAGGTCGGTTGCGGCCAGAGCGTCGCGATCGGCCTGGTCCGGGTCGAAGCGGACGATGCGCGGGGCGGGGCGATCGTCACGATGCTCGGCCGGCTCCAAGGCTCGTTCGAGGTAGTAACTCGACGAAGGGCGCGTGCCGGCCGCTTGCCGGGTGACGAGAGCGAAGACGGGAGGCGGCCGGAAGTCGATGACGAACGCGCCGGTGTCGTCCTCGGCCAGGGCGTCGTTCATTCCAACCAGCCCGGCTCGACCTGTCTGCCAGCCGGCGGTGCGCGGCACGAACTCGATCGAGAGCGTTGTCTTGGTCCCGGCCGCGCAGAGTCCATTTTGGCGGTAGGACGCATCGGCCAGCGACAGCTCGACTTCGACTTGGCGGGCGGCGGGCGAAAAGTTGCCGACGTCCACCTCGATCTTGAACGGCCGGCCCACTTCGGCGCGCCCGGAGCCTCCGACCCGGAGAACCGCCAGGTTCGGCGGGGCCTCCGCTGTACCGGCAAACTCCAGATGGATCGCCGTTGCGCGGGGAAAAACCGAGAAATCGGCCGTCGCCCATTGAGTGCGCTGAAAGTCGCTGAGAATGACCAGCTCGCTCCGCCGCGCTCTACCGCCGGCGTTCGCGAGCATCTGGGCCGCGGCGGTGAAGGCCGCCTGGACGTTGAGCCGTTCGGGGCGCGGGGCGGCCTTGCCGAGTTCGTCCCGAAGCGCTGCGAAGTTGCTCGAGGGCCGGTCGAAGGCCGGCTGAGTCGTGGCGCCGGCCAGCAACAGGTTGGCGTCCAGCCCCGGCCGGAAGGCGAGGTGCATCGCCGCGACCGGCCTGGCTCGCTCGATCACCTGGATGCCGCTTGTCCGCGCCGCCATGCTCTGGCTCACGTCGAACAAGACCACCCGCGTCGTCAGCCCCGGTGTTTCAGCGAGCGACTCGGGACGCTCGCCGATCTTCGGCCGTGCGACGGCCGCGGCCAGGAGGAGGACCGCCGCGGTCCGCGCGGCCAGGATCACGAAGTCGCGGAGCCGGCGTCGCGCCCGCCGCTGCGCTACGGCTTGCTGGACGAACCGCAAGGTCGAGAGCGGCCGCACGACGGGGCGCGGCCGGGTCAGCCAATGGATCAGCACCGGCGCGAGCGCCGCCACAGCACCAATCACGATCGCCCATGGGTTCACGAAGAACATTCAGCCCAAACGCTCCACCAAGAACTTGCCCAAGGTTTGCAGGTAAGAAAGGGCGGTTGATATGCGACGGTGATCACAGCCCGTCGACAAGGCCATTAAGCGGACTGCCGCCACGTGAGCCTCGAACCGCTCTTGATACAGTTGCCGGATCTCCCGGGGCGAGGCATCGACCGAGCCGTCGTTCTCCAGACCGACAAAGCGGTACGCTGTTCCCTCGGGGAGACGTTCCTCGTCGGGATGGATGATCTGCAGCAGGATCACTTCGAATTGACGATGCCGGAACGATCGGACCGCGCCGAAGACGTCGTCCAGGTCATCGACGAGGAAGTCACTCATCACCACCAGGACGCCCCGCTGGCTGAGGCGTTCGTAAAGGTCACGGAGCCCCTTGCCCAGCCGGGTGACCGGGGCGGTCTCCAGGCCCTCGATCGCATCGAGCAGGCGCGCGACGTGGCTGGGGGTTCCGCCCGGCGGAAGGAATTCGGTGAGGCCGTCGGCCACCACGGCGAGGCCAGCCTGGTCCTGCTGGCGCCCGATCAGGTGGCAGAGCGCCGAGGCGAGGAACTGGACATACTCCAGCTTGGTTCCCTTGCCGTGCGCCCCGGGCGCATCGCCAAACCGCATCGAGGCGCTGGCGTCGAGGACCAGCGTGCACACCAGGTTCGTCTCCTCCTGATGAAGCCGGACGTAGGCTCGTCCCGTCCGGGCGAGGACCTTCCAGTCAAGTCGCCGCAGGTCTTCACCGGCCACGTATTCACGGTAGTCCACAAACTCGCCGGCTCCGCCCTGGGCGTGCGACTGATGCTTACCGCTGTACGAGCCTTCGATTCGATGCCGGGGGGCGAAACGCAATCGTGACAAGGCCGCGAGAGCGCGCAGGTCCAGGAAGCGCCGCGCGGTGACGAGGCTCATGCGGCAACCTCGCGCAACAGGTGATCGACGATGGCGCCGGCGCTCACGCCATCGCCCACGGCGCGGTGGTTCGCAATGATCCGATGCCGGAGCACCGGCGCGGCCAGGGCACGCACGTCCTCGATCGTGGGTACGGACCGACCCTGAAGAAGCGCCCGGGCTTTCGCCGCGAGCACCAGGTATTGAGAACCGCGCGGACCGGCTCCCCAGGCGACGTACTCTTTGATGAAAGTCCCGGACCGCTCGTCGGCCGGCCGGCTCGAGCCGCAAAACCGCACCGCGTACGACGCCACCACCTGGGGGACCGGAACGGACCAGATGAGATCGCGCAGTTCCAGAAGGGTCTCGCGTTCAAATACAGGATCGGGCAGGCGCGGCGTGCCGCTTGTGGTCCTGAGGACGATCTCTTCCTCCTGGCTGGGCGTGGGATAGTCGAGCCGGATCTCCATCATGAATCGATCAAGCTGGGCCTCGGGCAGAGGATAGGTCCCCTCTTGCTCGATCGGGTTCTGCGTCGCAATCACCAGGAACGGCTCGTCGAGCCAGTAGGTCTGCCCACCGACCGTCACATGCCGCTCCGCCATCGCCTCAAGCAAGGCGGACTGAGTCTTGGGAGCAGCGCGATTGATCTCGTCGGCCAGCACCAGATTGGCGAAGACCGGACCGGGCCGGAAGACCATCTTTGGAGAATCCCCCTGACCCTCCCGCCCCAACAACTCGTACCCGGTGATGTCGGAAGGCATCAAATCTGGGGTGAATTGAATCCGCGAGAACTTCCAGCGGAATGCCGCGGCCAATGCCTTGACCATGAGCGTTTTGGCCAGGCCAGGGACGCCGACCAGAAGGGCGTGTGCACCGGTGAGCCCGCAGATCAATAACAGATCGATGGTCTCATCCTGACCCACGATGACCTGATGCAGGCTTTCGCGGATCGCCTGCACGCGCGCGGTGAACGACTCGACTCGATCCCTGGCCGTCGCCATTTCCTCAGTCGTGGCCATTGGCTTGCTCCGGATTGAGGCCCGATGGAATTCGATGCCGGTACCAGAAAGTTCACCGAGTCGAGAGCATTCTCACCGAGAGCGTGAGTGGTCCGTGGCCCCGGCGCTGATCCTAATGGATGCTCAAGACGGTTACAAGCACGTTGGAGAGCGGCCATGGTCACCCTCCCATTGGGCGTCGTGTCCGATCTCTCTCGCTGCCCTGATTTGCGTCGCAACGGACCCGCGGCATCGCCACGAAAGTGGGGGTGACCGGCCTCATTTTTTCATCTGAACGCGATCGTGATCCCAATGCTGACAAAGTTTGGGCCGCTTAGCGACCGAATTGATGAAGATGGAACGGTTCGCTTGACGTGCGATGAGCCTCTGCGTCGGGGAGCTTCGAGCGTCTGCGGGTCGCGCAAAGGCGACCGGATTTGACGGATCGCCGGGTCGGGTAAAGGGGAGGGAGCCCCGTTCATGTTTCAGGATATGCGACGACGGGCCTGGCGCCCCAGCCAGGGCGCGGAACGGTTCCGAACGGCGGCACGCGGCCGGCGGCGCGCGATCACGCCGGCTCTCGAGCTCCTGGAAGGACGCCGGCTCCTCTCGTTCTATACCGGTCCCTCGGCGATTCGGCCGGTGCACTCCAGCGCTGGGGATTTTCTCATCCAGGTCGGCGGCCCGGGTCTGGTGAAGGTGCATCCGGCCGGTCATGGGGCGATCGACTTGATCGCATTTGGGACCACCGCCGACTCGACCATCACCGTCACCCTGGTCCACCCGCGCTGGCACTTCGCCGCCCGGTTATTGCCGATCGACAAGCTGACCGTCACCTCGGGCCTGCTCGGTACTCTGGATGCCATACCGGCCGAGCTGACGGGCAAGATGACGCCCTTGAACAACACCGTGGCCGACCTCACGCTCGGCGAGATCGGGCCTGGCGCTCAAGTGGATATCAACGGCAGTGTGGGAGTGATGACCGTCGCGGCGATCGACCTTGGGCCGACCGGCCACGTGGTGGTCTCGGGAGCGCTGAATACCGCCGACCTGACGGACTCGATGACGATCGGCGGCATGAATATCGACGGCGGCCGGTTCACGATCGGAACGGATTCGCTGGCGCCCATCTCCATCCTGGGGAGCCTGACCATCAATCATGACGGCGTTTTTTCCATTGGCCGCGACCTCGACGGCTCGCTGTCAGTCAGCGGCGATCTCGTGCTCGACTCGGGCGGCCAGCTCGCGGTCGGCCGCAACCTGAGTGACCTGACCGTCACAGGCAACCTGATCGTCAATCCCAGCGGAAGCGGCATCGTTGTCGGCGGCGAGCTCGGCGCTGTCACCGTCGACGGTATCTTCCAGGGCCAGGGGGGAATGGCCGCGCCGACGTTGTTCGACCTGGGGGTCGGACTGAACATAAGCGGCTTGACCATCCTCGGCGGGAACAGCAGCCTGAATGGGCTGATCAACGCCAACATCCGCGCCGGCGGCAGTATCAGCGGCGTTGATATTGTTTATGGGACAGTCAACAGCACGATCCAGCCCAACACGCCGCCGCCAGCGACGTGAGCGAAGGCCAGCCGGCCGGACGTGCGGGGGTCCGTCCGAGCCGTTTGCTCCGCCCGCGATCAACCGCTGACAGAAACCTCTCGCTTTGCGTAGAATGGCATGCGGAGAGCGCTCGAGCCTGGAGCATCACCATGAATCTGCCTGAATTTCTGACCCGTGGTTCAAACGGTGAAATTCGTCTGACGGGACACCGCATCGAACTCTATCACGTCGTGCAGTCTTACAATGAATGGCACACCGCCGAGATGCTGCACCATGAGTACCCCACCTTGCCCCTCGCACTGATCTATAACGTGCTCGCGTTTTACTGGGGGAACAAGGCCGAGGTGGATTCGTACGCGGCGGAGGTCGAGGCCGAGATCGATCGCCAGGAGGCCGCCTTCGTGCCCGGCCCGGCCCAGCTCCGAATTCGGCGCCTGATGGCGGAGAAGGCGGCGCTTACCAGGTCGCAACGCGACGCGTCAATCGCTGAATTGGGGGGAGTGCCCCTGAATCTTCCCGAATTCTTGACTCGTCACGAGAAGGGCGAGATCCGCCTGACAGGGCACCGTATCGACCTGTTCCACTTCGTTGACTTTTACAACGAGGGCCATTGCGCCGAGCTGCTCCTGGGTCTCTTCCCGACGCTGAACCTTGCCTTGATTCACAAGGTGATTGCGTTCTACCTCGAAAACAAAGCCGAGGTGGACACCTATGTGGCCCATTGCGAGGCCGAGATCGAGCGTCACCAGGCCACGACGCCCCCCGCGCCGACGATTGAGGAGCTCAAAGCCCGACTGCTGGCTAAAGACCCAGTCCCCACGGCGTAAGTTTGGACGGGAATGGCACTACGCTATGAGGAGAACCGATCCCAGGAGGATCCGATCATGAATCGGCCTGAGCCATTGATCCATCTGCTGCCGCCCTGCTTGCATTGGAGCCCCGACGGCGAGGTGCGAGTGGTGGGCCGGCGGATCGGGCTTTTCCATATCGTGAAGGCCCATCGCGAGCTTGGCAAGTCGCCGGAGACGATCGCCGAGGAATTCGAGTTGGCGCTGGAACTGATTGCCGAGATTCTGGCCTTCGCTGAAGAACACAAAGCGGAGGTGGGCGCCTATGTGTCTGACTATCAGGCCGAGCTCGACCGGCAATACGCGGCCTATCAACCCAGCCCGGCGGCTCTGCGGATCAGCCGTCTGGTCGCGGAGCGACAGGCCCGGGAATCGCAGCCGGAATCCTGAACGATGCCCATCGCCTTCGTTCTCGACGAGAACCTTCGCGGAAAACCTCTTTGGCATGCGATCCGTCACCACAACCTTCGCGGAGGGATTCAGATCGATGCTATCCGGGTTGGCGACCCGGCTGACCTTCCTCTCGGCTCCCCGGATTCGGACATCCTCGCGTGGGCGGAGCGCGCCGATCGAATCATCATCACGGAAGACGCGGCGACCTTCCCCGCGGAGCTGGCGGCGCACCTTCGCTCGGGCCGAACCTCTCCGGGCGTCTTCGTGATCCGGCCCGGTGCCACGGTCGCGTCGATTCTTTCCTGGCTCGAGCTGGTCGTCGCGGACGATCAGCCCGACCAGTGGTTCGACTGGGTGACCTACATCCTCTGAGTCAACCTCGGATTCCGTTCCTTTTTTCCTCGCACCACTCTGGCGGCCTCTGTTATCGTCAGAAATTGGCACGCGCGCACGCGGTTTGTGCGCACGACGGGCATGGCCCAAGAACCGTTTCGATGCGGAGGATCGGGGCATGAACGGGTTGATTAAGGGCGGGACGATGATGAACCGGATTCGGCCGGCCGTGTCGATCGTGGTGTTGGGACTGATGGCGGTCGCGCCGGCAAGCTCTCATGCACGGCAGCCGGCCGGCGGCGGCTGGATCGGCAAGCGGGTGGTGCAGAAGTATTCGAGCTTCCAGCTCAAGATCGAAAACCAGGTCATCGATCCGAAAGACTGGATCGCAACCTACCGCGTCGAGCAGGTCAACAGACCCTGGCTCTGGCTGCACGCCGGGGAGCTGAACGGCTGGGCGCCTGCCGACCAGGTCGTGCCGGTCGAGCAGGCGATCGCGTTCTTCGCGGATTACATCCGGTCGAACCCAGGCGATTCTTTTGGTTATACGATGCGAGCCATGATCTGGACGGAGGAGAAGAAGGAGCTCGACATCGCCTTGGGCGATTACAACGAAGCGATCCGCCTCAATCCGACGAAAGTTGCCGTATACGGCAACCGCGGCAACGGCTGGTACGCCAAGAAGGAGTACGACAAGGCGATCGCCGATTACAACGAGGCGATCCGGCTCGATCCGACGGAAGCCGCTCTCTACAACAACCGCGGCAACGCCTGGTACGCCAAGAAGGAATACGACAAGGCGATCGCCGATTACAACGAGGCGATCCGGCTCGATCCAAAATACACCCGTGTCTACAACAGCCGTGCTTGGCTATGGGCGACCTGCCCCGATGCCAAGTACCGTGACGGCAAGAATGCGGTCGAGTCGGCGACGAACGCGTGCGAGTTGTCCGCTTGGAAGGTTCCGTACATGATCGGCACCCTCTCAGCGGCCCACGCCGAGGCGGGCGACTTCGAGTCGGCCGTCAAATGGCAGTCGAAGGCGATTGAGCTCTTGACCGACGAGAAGGAAAAGGAAGATTACCGCTCCCGACTCAAGCTCTACCAGGAGAAGAGGCCGTACCGCGACACGCAACCCTGACAGGGTCGATGACGATCGAACGGATCACCACTCACGCCTTTTGAAGTTGCGCCTTTGCGTCCTCGTCCCGAAGGGGCAGTAACATATCAGCCCAGGGCGCCGCCCTGGGAACGGACAAACGACACGAATCAGCAGAGCCCTGAAAGGGCGTGACAAGGACAGGCTCCCTGTCTCAAGGGCAAATGGAGAGCGCTCGATAACGCTGGGATTGAACCTCATGTTCGGCCCTTTCAGGGCACGGATCATCACGTTTTCCATACCCCAGGGCGTTGCCCTGGGCTGGCATGTCGGTGCCCCTTCGGGGCGAAATCAAAAAAAGCATAACTTCAAAACTCACCCCAGCTCGTTCTCGCGGATCTGAAGGTCGATCTCGGAGCGGTGAGAGCGAACAAAAGCCCAGGCGTTGGTGAGAGTTAAGATCGATTCTACCTCGAAACCTCTCACCAGGGCGACTCATTTCCCACCCTGATCGTGCAGGATCAGTCCGACGCGTCGCTGGACGGCGGTTGCATCCGGCTCGAAGCGGCTCGTTACGAACGCGGCCTCGAACAACCGCGCCAGGGCCAGCACCTGCGTGAGGTCGCGGTCAACGTCGGCGGCCGGCCGCTGCTTGCGCGCGGCCAGGGATTGAACCAGGCGTTTGCGGTGGCGGCCGGCCAGCTTGTTCAAGGCGTCGAAGTCGACACAGCAAAAGGTCTCGTCGCCCGGGAAGGCCGCGGCCTGGAGGCGGCGGAACCGCTCGCCGGCCTTGGGGTCGGAGGAACTCTCGAGATAGCGCGCGACGGAGTCGGCCGACGTGCCCACGACCAGGCGAGAGCCCGCGCCGTCGAACGCGTAGGCAAACGGGATGAATGGATCCAGGGTTGTCACGGTCGCCCCGGCGACCACACGCGTCAGGATCCGCGACCTGCCCCCGTTCCGCTTCTCGTCCATCGCCGTGAGGGCGAGGACGGTCCTCAGGGCGTTCTCCAGCGCGGCGAGCACGGTAGTCGAAGCAGTTTCTCCAGCATTTGTATCTGTGGGTCGCGCCCCGCCCGCTCGGGGTCCCCCACGCTCGTCTCCTCTCAGACTGACGACCGCGACGAGTGGGAACGGCCAGGACGAGCCCGGCGACGGTTCGACGCCGGTTGCTCTCCCCTCGTCCGTTTCCGAGGGTGAGTCGAGATAGGCGAGGACGCCAGGCCCCATTCGAGGCAGAATCCTGGTGCGCAGATCCTGGCCGAGCAATAAGCCGGTCAGGATGGTCTCGATATTGGCCATCTTGGGCCCGTCTTCGTTGGGGACGAGCTGGGAAAGTGCGTCGTAGAACGCGAGGGCGTCGACCTGGCCGGAGGCCAGGGCCAACGCGGTGGAAGGGACGCGTTCGAGTGCGGGATCGAGCCGGCGGGTACCGCCGGCCCAGCGTCGCAGCCAGGAGTCGAGCCGGGACGGATCGAGTGTCTCGACCGTGTGGAGCACGATGGCGCGGTCGTTCCAGACCAGGGCCGCTCCCGCATAATCGACCGCGGCCAGGTAACGCTCGAGCATGGCCATCAGGCGGGCGTCCCTCGGTTTGGCCGGTCGTGGCGCGGCCGCCAGCAGCCGCCCGATATGCCTGGGGTCGACGAAGAGCCGGGCCAGGGCCGGCTCGGGCAGCCGGCGCTGAACGGAGTGAAGCTTGGGCAGGTCGCCTAGCCCGGGCTCGATCTTCGCGCCCGAGTCGTTGACAGCGCTCGCGCCGGCGACCTCACGCGGGACATTTTGAGCCGCCTGGGTCGAGGTCTTGCGGTCGATGACGGCCTGGATCAGCAACTCGGAGTTGGAGAATGCGAACGTGCCGTCGGGGTAGGCGACGTACCATTCGGGCAGACGTCCGGCCGCGGCAGGGAACTCGCGGACGTGGTACGCCGTGCCGGCCCGCTGGCGGTCGCCGACTTGGGCCAGCTCACCGCTGTCCTTCTGCGTCGTGTTGACCACGCGAATCAGCCGCTCGAGCAGGGCTTGGTCTCGCGCCTGGAACAGGAGGAGACCGCGGGCCAGGCTCGAGTCGGCGGGGCCCTCGGGCGGAAGCCGCAGGGCCAGAACCACCGCATCGCCCAGCAGTTCGTCGCGCAGGTCCGTCAGGTTCGCTCCCAGAACTGCCTCGATCTGGGCGCGCGACTGTTCGAATTGCTGGTACTTCTCGGACTCGAGCCAGGCCCGCACGACCGGAAGCTGCCGCAGGTCGGCGGCCAGCCGCGACCCGGTGAACGCGCGGACCTTGTCGCGCAGGCCTTCGACTGTCAGGACGATGGCCGCGTCGGGCGCGACCAGGCGCAACAGAGGATCGGCCGGCCGTTCGCCGGGTTCGGCCGCGGAGGCGTGAGCCCCGATGATCACCGGAACGAGCCAGACCGTCGCGAACGCCGCGCGAAACGCCCCGGCTCGCTCGCGGGTACGCGCAGGTCGAGCGCCGCCGGCGCCGCAGGGATCAACCGGGGTCATGGTGGATTTCGGTTCCATCAGGCTCCCTTCGCGGCTGGCGGGTTGGTGCGGACCTCGGGCTTGGCGAGGGTTGGCCCGAGCAGGAACCCGAATGCATGCCGGGCCGTCGTCGACAGGGGACGCACACCGGTGGCAAGACGGTCGCCGACCTGCTGCAACATCGCCACGGCGGTGGCCGAGTCGGGCGCAAGCGAACCCAACGATGGGACCGACACCGAATCCCCGCCGGGGCCTGGGACAGACGGGTTCAACTCGGGCCCGGTGGCCGCGTCGAGGACCTGGCGGCTGATTCGCGCGGCCGGCTCGGACGCCGAGCGGGCCAGGTCCCAGGTCGCCGCGGTCGCGCCGGCCACGGCTTCGTTGAGCGCCCGGGCGTCGGCCGAAGCCGGGCTGGCGCTGGCAGCATGGCCGCCGCTGGGGCTCACGGCCGCCCTGGGCGTGGGATGGTTCAATCGCGATTGATCGACCGTCAGCTTGGGCATCAGCAAACCGACGGTGACGGCCGCCACAACCGCCGCGGCGACGGTCGCCAGCGGCAGGCCGGCCTGCCAGAACCGCTGGGTTCGGTAGGTGCCGCCGCGCCAGCGCGGCAAGGACGGTGCTTCCGCTTGGGCCGCGGCCAGGATCCGATCCGCCAGGCCGGCCGGCGCGGCTGGCGGGGGCCCCCAGACGCGGAGAGCCAGGCGCAGAGTCTCATACCGCGCCGCCACCTCACGGCAAGCCGGGCAGCCAGCCGCATGATCCAGCAAGAGACGTTCGCGGTCGTTCGCGGCCGGCTCCGGCTCCGCCGTGCTCCGCGCGGGACTCCGGGCACCCGGAGCGTCGCCGCCGGCGGCCGCCTGGCCGATGACCCGTGAGCCGGCGTCGATCAGCTCATTACACGTGCGTTCGAAGTCGCGACAATTCATGGGCATGAGTTCTCCATCTACTGCCTAATGTCTCCTATTCCGCGTCTGCCGAGGGTTTCGGCCAGTTGGGCCCGAGCGCGATGGAGCCACGTTTTGACGGTGCCGATCGGCCGGATCACTGTCCGGGCGATCTCGTCGTACGACAGATTCTGCTCGTGGAACAGGACGAAGACCAGGCGATATTCGGGCCGCAGCGTGCTCAAGGCTCGTTCCAGCTCGCCGGCCAGGTCGTCGGGATCGGCCCGCCCGGCTCGGGGGTCGGACACTTGCTCGACCGTTTCGTTCAGTGCCTGCATGCGCCCGCGGGCGCGGCTGGCCAATGCCGTACGACAGCGGTTGGCGGCGATCTCCAGGAGCCAGGGGCGGATCGGACGCGCGGGATCAAAGCCCCCCATCGCCCGCAACGCGCGGACGAACGTTTCCTGCGCGACGTCCTCGGCGTCCTGCTGGTGGTTCATCATCCGATAGCACAGGCCGAAGACAACCCCCTGATATCGTTCGATCAGCAAGCGAGGCGCCTGCGGATCACCAGACCGGAGCGCCTCGACCAGCGCGGGGTCATCCATCGCCATCTCACTGCTGCATCTGGGCGCCCGCAGGTCGGTCGTCATGATCATACCCCGACCCACCAGACCCTGTTTCAGGATTCGCTCGAATCGAACGAAGAGGGAACGAATAGATTATCAAGAACGGAAACGCGGCGAGAACGCAAGTGGCGCCGGCGAGAAGATTAACCGAGCACGCCGACTGAATACGCCAAATACCGCATGCCGTCATGGATTCGACGAGAATTCCGGCCTAAGCCAGTGCATTCCTTCGCCGAAGCTGGATAATTGGGAACTTGTCACGGGGTTCTGGAGCCAGCAGGAAGCTATCGAGCCGGCGTGGTCGAAATCTTTCGTCGGCGGAAAAAGTCGCCGCGGATTCCAAGATCTGGCGACGCGTATCATGCTGCATCACAAATCTCACAATTCGTTTGCGAGTCGAGACCGGCCGGCTCTCCTGGGGGATCCGTGTCCACCCTCGACGGAGTCGTCTCCCAGTCTGAGGCCGGACGACCCGGCGGGGCGCGCGGTTGTCTCGGCTCTTCAGACTGCGGTCTCGCGGATCGCGGCGAGCGACCCCGAGGTCAGGCGGGGGAACACAGAGGGCATCCATCGCCTGCGAACCTCGATCAGGCGGCTGCGCAGCGAGCTTCGCGCGCTCGAGGACCTGGTCGAGCGGTCGTGGCGCGAGCAAGTCGAGGGGGAGCTGAAATGGCTGGCCGGTATGCTCGGCGGCGTTCGCGACCTGGATATCCTGCTGGCAAGGCTACGGCAGGCCGTCCCGAAGCCGGAGCGGGACAGTTCCGGCGCGGGGGCCCTGGCACCCCTGTTCCCGGCGCTCGAGGCGCGGCGCACACAAGCGGCGCGGGCACTCAACGACGCCCTGGAGAGCGATCGCTATCGCAGCCTGCTGGAAACACTCAAGCGAGCGGCCGAGCGCCCCGCGCTCATGGACGCCGCTTGCGTCTCATGCCGCGCGTCCCTGCCACCGGCGGCCGCTGCGGCATGGCGGCGGCTCAAGAAGGCCGCGCGAGGTCTGCGGCCGTCTGATCCCGACGAGGAGTTTCACGTGCTGCGCAAGCGCGCCAAGCGCGCCCGTTACACCGCAGAGTTGGTCGCACCCGTCCTGCGCCGCCGCGCCGCCCGCGCCGCCGGCCGCTTCATCCGCCTCACGACTCAGATTCAGGACACACTCGGCGAACACCAGGACGCGACTGAAGCCACCCGAGAGATCAGGCACGCACTCGCCGGGCACGCAGATGATCCCGCCTTCGTCCAGGCCGCGGAAAGCCTTCTCGAAACCCAGCGCAAGTCAGCCCGCGCCACCCGGGCTGAGTTCTTCAAGATCTGGGCGAAACTCGACCGCAAGAAGTTGCGCCGCTGGATAAAGCCCCAGCCCAAAACTCTTTCATCATGAACCCGAGCGAACAGGCCCACGCCATGGATCGGCATCAGCACGATGACGACAGCCGGGGCACGGTCAAGGATCCGGTCTGCGGCATGATGGTCGTCCCCGAGACCGCCGCCGGGTCCGTCGACCACGACGGGCGGACCTTCTACTTCTGCAGCCGGCATTGCATCGAGCGGTTTCGCGACGATCCGGCCCGGTTCCTGGGAGATGGCGCCCCTGTCCCGGCGCAACTCGTGACCCTGGGAGCGGTCACCCAGGCGCCGGCCGCAGTCTCCCAGGCTCGGCCGGCCGGGACCACCTACACCTGCCCCATGCACCCGGAGATCGTGAGCGACCGGCCCGGCTCCTGCCCGATCTGCGGGATGGCCCTGGAGCCGCGCACACTTTCTGAGGATGCCGGCGTCGATCCCGAGTTGCTGGATATGAGCCGCCGCTTCTGGATCAGCCTTGTCCTGACGATGCCGCTCCTCTTGATTTCCATGGCGGAGATGGTCCCCGGTCTGGTTCTTCCCGGCTTCCTCTCGGGTCGAGCCCTGGTCTGGATCCAGCTCGCGCTCGCGATGCCCGTGGTCGTGTGGGGCGGTTTTCCTTTCTTCGAGCGCGGCTGGGCCTCGCTCGTGCACCGCAAGCTGAATATGTTCACGCTCATTGCCCTGGGGACCGGAACGGCCTTCGTTTTCAGCGCCGTCGCGGCGCTTGTTCCCGACTTCTTTCCGGCCTCGTTCCGCAGTCACCACGGCGAGGTCGCGGTCTACTTCGAGCCGGCCGCTGTGATCGTCACCCTGGTCCTGCTGGGGCAGGTCCTCGAGCTGCGGGCGCGTCACCAGACCGGCAGCGCCATCCGGGCCCTGCTCGGGCTCGCGCCCAAGACGGCGCGGCGGCTCCGAGGGGATGGTCACGAGCAGGATATCCCCCTCGACCAGGTCGTACCCGGCGATCGGCTCCGGGTCCGCCCGGGTGAGAAAATCCCGGTCGACGGGATCGTGGTGGAGGGGACAAGCGCCGTCGACGAATCGATGATCAGCGGTGAGCCGATCCCGGTGGAGAAAGGGCCTGCCGCCCAGGTGATCGGCGGCACGGTTAACGGCACGGGCGGCCTGGTCGTGCGGGCCGACCGCGTGGGCGCCGAGACCGTGCTCGCGCAGATCGTTCGCATGGTGAGCGAGGCGCGCCGGACCCGTGCCCCGATTCAGCGCCTGGCCGATCTCATCTCGTCGTACTTCGTCCCGGGGGTGGTTCTGGCCGCTTGCGCGACCTTCTTCGCCTGGGGCCTCTTTGGCCCCGAGCCGCGGATGGTGTACGCCCTGGTCAACGCCGTCGCGGTCCTCATCATCGCCTGCCCCTGCGCGCTGGGATTGGCCACGCCGATGTCGATCATGGTTGGGACCGGCCGCGGGGCCGCGGCGGGCGTGCTGGTCAAGAACGCCGAGGCGCTCGAAATCCTCGAGCGGGTGGATACCCTCGTGGTCGACAAGACCGGCACCCTCACCGAGGGCAAGTCCCGCCTGGTGTCCGCCGTATCCGCACCCGGTCAGGACGAATCCGAATTGCTCCGTCTGGCCGCCAGCCTTGAACAGGGAAGTGAGCATCCGCTGGCCGCGGCGATCGTCGGCGCCGCTCGTGAAAAGGGACTCACGTTATCGGGGGCCCAAGCATTCCAGTCGCGCACCGGCCGGGGCGCCCTGGGCCAGGTGGACGGCCGGACCGTGGCGATCGGTAACCAGGCGCTCCTGGAGGAGCTGGGCACTCCGCCTGGTGCCTTGGGTGAACGGGCGGACGACCTGCGGCGCGACGGCCAGACGGTCGTCTTTGTCCTGGTCGACGGCCGTCCGGCGGGTTTACTCGGGATCGCCGATCCGATCAAGGAATCGGCGGCCGGCGCCGTCACCGACTTGCGGAACGAGGGCGTCCGCCTGATCATGCTCACCGGCGATAGCCGCGCGACGGCCGAGGCGGTTGCGCGCCGGCTCGGAGTCGACGAGTTTCGGGCCGAGGTGCTCCCCGCTCAGAAATCCGAGGAAATCAAGCGTCTCCAGGCTGAGGGCCGCATGGTCGCCATGGCCGGCGACGGGATCAACGACGCGCCGGCGCTGGCCCAGGCGCAGGTGGGCATCGCGATGGGGACCGGCACCGACGTCGCGATGGAGAGCGCGGGCGTGACCTTGATCAAGGGAGACCTGCGGGGGATCGTCCGGGCTCGCCGGCTCAGCCGGGCGACCATGACGAACATTCGCCAGAACCTCGCGTTCGCGTTTCTTTACAACGCTCTTGGAGTACCGATCGCGGCCGGTGTCCTTTATCCGTGGTTCGGAATCCTGCTCAGTCCCATGATCGCCAGCCTGGCGATGACCCTCAGCTCCGTTTCCGTGATCTTGAACGCGCTGCGGCTGCGCAAGCTGAAGTTGTGAAGGTCAAAAGGGCCTAAGGAACAGGTCGGAAATAACTTCCCGATTAAGCTCCTCTGGTTTTCCGGGTGCCACTGGCTCTGCCAGTGCCCGCCCAAGCATGGGGACACTGGCATAGCCAGTGGCACACAAATACGAAGTCGGGAAGTTATTTCGG
>JBIOJM010000067.1:0-35402 GCA_044450785.1 Isosphaerales bacterium | reverse complement strand
GGCCGCGCGCTGGGCGCGGGTCTCCTGACCCCGCCCTCCCGGCCGCGCGCTGGGCGCGGGTCTCCTGACCCCGCTCCCCCCGGCCGCGCGCTGGGCGCGGGTCGCCGGGCACGCGAAGGGTCGCCGCCCTTGGGCCGACCGAAGGACACGTCTCCCTGTCTTCCACCCGTCAAGCTAAGATTGACGGCTCACTAGCCACTCATCAATCAGAGGTTCTCATGAAACCCGCAACCGTGCCGTTCTTTCGCGCTTTTCTCTTCTTCACTGCCTACTGCCTACTGCGTACTGCCCACTGCTTCCCACTGCCTACCGCCTACTCTCAAGACTTTGACCGCACCGTGATCGACGGCGACTTCCCCGGCGTCTACCAGGTGGAAGTCGCCGACGTCAACGGCGACAAGAAGCCCGACATCATCGCAGTGGGTGGAAGCACCTGCGCCTGGTACGAAAACCCGACGTGGAAGAAGCGGGTCGTGACCGGTCTCAAACAGACGCCTGGAATCATCTCCAGCGCGACCGCCGATCTGGACGGCGACGGCAAGGCTGAAATCGCGATCGCCTACGAATTCGCGATGAACGCACCGGCCAAGGGAAAGCTCTTGCTGGCAGTGCAGGGGAGTGGGCTGGATGATCCCTGGAAGCTCATCCCAATGGCCGACGTCGGCAGCATCCACCGCCTCCGTTGGGGGGACGTGACCGGCGACGGAAAGCTCGACCTCGTCGTGGCGCCGATTTTTGGACCGCAAGCCAGGCCGCCACGGTATGAAGTTCCCGCCAAGTTGGTGGCCTTCCATACCGATGGCGATCCCATCAGTGGCAACTGGGGCCTTTACGCGTTGGCCAGCCGCCCCGTGATCCACGCGATCGAGGTCCGGCCGATGGGGCACGTTCACCGCAACTCGGTCGTCCTGACGGCGGACAACCTCGGCGTTTCGTTGATCGGTGAAGGGATCGTGACCGACGGTCCTTCTTTCACGTACTTGACCCGAACATTGGTGAGCGGCGCGGCCGGCGATGCTCCCAAACGAGGATGCAGCGAGATCCATCTCGGCCGGATGAGTGATGGTCGCCACATCCTGGCCACGCTCGAACCGTGGCACGGCAACCAGGTGGTCATTTACTCTGAGGTGGCACCGAACCTCCAGAAATTCGGCCCTCGAACCGTGCTCGACGACACGCTGGCTGATGGCCACGCCCTCTGGGTCGCCGATGTGGACGGCGACGGCGACGACGAGGTCTTCGCCGGCCACCGCGGCAAGGACCATCGCGTCTCGATGTACGACTTCGACCGGGCCAAGAAGACCTGGAAGCGAACCGTCCTCGACCGCGACATCGCCGCCCAGGACCTGCGCGGGGGCGACCTGGACGGCGACGGTACTCCCGACGTGGTCGCCGTCGGCGGGGCGACCCACAATGTCGTGTGGTATCGCTTCAGGCGAAAATAAGGAACCGAAGTAGATGGGCTCAACCGAAGTTCTTTCTCAGCAGATCCAGGCTCTTGGGCACTCCGGTCTGGACATCCTCATTATGAGGGCCGAAGTGGAGTGGAAAAAATCCTGGAAAATCGATAAGGTTCATAGCGAACGCCTTGGAAGGCCGGTGCTATCCGGATGTTCGGAGTCGTTTTCGACCTTAGGCGGGGCGTCATGGCCGGCAGGATCGCACGCTCGAAGCCTGATACCGCAACAGCGAAAGCTCCGGTCATCAAGACCGTCATCGCGTCCGAAGAGGCCCTTGCCGAGGAGGCTGCACCCTCGGAAGGATCGGCCGCAGCCCAGGCGAGCCCGCCCGATGAGGCCGCGCCCTGCACCAGATCGCACGTCCCCAACGCCCAGACCCGCAGGACCCTCCGCGATGCCGATGCCGGCAAGAACCTGACGCGCTACGCTGACGAAGACGATCTGTTCCGGACCCTGGGTATCAAGCTTGGCCAAGACGAAGCCCAAGACCAAGACCGAGGCCCACGAACCACCGCCGCCCCTGACCCTGGAAACGACGACGCAGTTTGACAGGGACGTGAAGCGCCACGAGAAGCGGGGCAAGCGCATGGCGAAGCTCCATGCGGTCATCAGGTTGTTGCGGACGCATCAGTCCCTGCCTCCGAGCCAGAGAGACCATGCCCTCGCCGGGGACAGGAAAGGATGGCGGGACTGTCACATCGAGCCGGATTGGGTCCTGATCTACAAGAAAGAAGGCGGCAAGCTGATATTGGGCGAGACCGGCACGCACGCCGACCTCTTCGGCAAGTAGGCGACGACGACGATAGGATCGCAGCGGGTAATTCTTGAGAAAAAACCAGAAAGAGAGATTGCAAGTCGGCATCAGCGCATAGATAAGGGTGATGAAGACAAGAGGAGGGAACCACGACTCATGGTGAACGGATGCGCAAATTCGGCCTTGCGCCAGGTCGCGCGGGTGTTCCACGAGGGAACACTCACGGGCTTGTCCGACCGGCAGATACTCGAGCACTTCGTCGCTCACCGTGACGAGACGGCCTTCGAAGCGCTCCTGTCGCGGCACGGGCCGATGGTGCTGAACGTCTGCCGCCAGCTTCTGCGCGATCCTCACGACGCCGAAGATGCATTCCAGGCGGTCTTCCTGGTCTTGGTTCGTAAAGCGAGCTCCCTCCGGCTTCACGACTCGTTGGGGCCTTGGCTCTACACGGTCGCCGGCCGTGTCGCCGCCCGCGCCCGGGCCAATCGTCGCCGGATGAGAGCACGAGAGTCCACCGGTGGAGGGCTGCCTGAGTCGCCGGCGGACGACAATCGGGATCGTCTCGAAGATGCCGGCGTTATTCACGAAGAGCTGGGCCGTCTGCCCGAACGGCTCCGCGCTCCGCTCGTGCTCTGTTACCTGGAAGGTCTGACTCACGACCTGGCCGCGCGCCAGCTCGATTGTCCAGTCGGGACCGTTCGCAGCCGACTGTCCCGAGCCCGCGGTGTGCTTCAACAACGGATGTCGCGCCGGGGACTCGCATTCTCGGCCACGGTGCTGGGCTCGGCGTACGGGTCGAATGCGCGGGCAGGCGCGCTTCCCTCACATGTTCGGATGTCGTTGATCAAGGCTGTAAACCAATGGACGTCCGGATCCGCCATCGAGGGCGGGATCGGAATCTCGACATCGGTTGCCACTCTATTGAAAGGAGTCCTGAACGTGATCCGGATCAAGAAGCTGGCAATGTTCGCCATGGGAGCGATCTCGGTGGGAGCCGTGATCTTTGTCGCGGCGGTGGTCGGCAGGACCCAGCCTCCGAACGAGATCGCGCGCATTCAACAAACAGACTTTCGCTCGCTCGGCCCGGACGGAAGACCCATCGGAGCGGCGACGTCGAACCCGAACTACTCGAGGTACGTGAAGACTTACTACGTCGGCGACGTCGTCAGGATGGACCCGTTCAAGGGGCCTGTCCCAACACCTTCGACAGGCACGCAGCCAATGGTTGAGGTGACGCCGATCATCGAATTGATCACCTCGACCGTTGCGCCGGGAACTTGGCAGGTGGGGGACGGACTGGGACACGAAATCTCATCCAATATCGTCGGCGGCAGAAGGGGCCAGACGAAGCCGGTCGGCTCGATCACCCCATTCTTTCTGAGCATCAGTCTTATCATCCAGTGCACTCCCGAAGCTCACAAGGAGATCGCCAGCTTGTTGCGTAGGTTGCGGAATGTGATCGAGTCCAGAGATCGTCAAGGCGCGAATACCGCGCGACCCGCGGCGCCGCCGGCGCCGCCGAAGCCATCGCGCTCGGATGCACCTCAGCCGGCAGGCCCGGCGGGTTCCGAATCACGGCCAAGGGTTCGTCAGCTTCTCGACGAGCTGCGCCAGGAAATCGACAAGCTGGACCGGGACCACCGCTAGAGCGGTCTACTCAGGGATTGCGAATCAAGCTTGATCAATCCCTACATTCAGAAAGATCCGGTCCGTGCCTCTGAAAAACCAGGTCGTCGGCCGGAATCATGCAACTGATCGCGCGCGTTCCCAGATCATATAGGGTAGTCGAACCCCGATTGGACGCCGGTTGACCGTGAGCCCGAGTGAAACAGTGATCTTGCACCCTCGCGGAGCTGCACGACATGCTGACGACGACTCATCCTGTCTACCAACGAGCCATGAGCCACTCCCGACATTTCCTTGCCCCCCCCGACGGCGCCCTGGCCGGCCGGCGCGCCAGGCCCCGTACACCTGTGTACGCATGCTTGAAAAACGCTCAAATAGTCCGACTTAGTCCGACGCCCGTAACGCCTTCCAAGCTGCCAAACTGGATCCACATATCATTTGGGCGCAGTGAGATCGGATCAGACCAGTGCATCACCGAGGAACCAAGAACCAGGTCGGACTACCCCCCGCGTTTATCCGACGACGATTTCGTAGCGATGTTCACCTGTCTGATTCACCCTTCATCCTTCCGCCTTCATCCTGACAAGGCATCACCCCCCAAATCCGCATCCATGGCGTCTCCATTGTTTTCCTCAGGACCCCCGAAAAGCGTTTCATCGAGATCATCAGCACAAAACCTCGGACACCGGAAGAGTCGCACGTAAGTGTGAGTGGCATAAAGAGTTGCTCCGACGAGGTGATGAACGGAGAGCCGGACGCAGCTCGAATCCCGGCAACGGCGTGACGCAAATGACGCAAATGACGCTGGAAAACATGCTCGGTGCGTATTCTCTCTTCGTCCTCTTGAGTGACGACGAGAAACGCTGGTGGCCGCATCAGCGGACATACGGTCTATGCCATGCGGTCCGTTCGGCGAGCGAGCAGAACGAAGGACGCTACGCACTCGCTTGCGCGACCCGAGCGTAAGCCGCTCTCGGCGACGGATATTTGAAGAATCCAGGAAGATCGTCCTCGGGGGTGGTCTGGACCAAACTCGGCCGTTACGCTGGTGTGACGGTGTGCGATCGAGCGAGTCGGCGGCGACCGGAAGACCACCATGAGGGACGATCCATGACGCGGCGGAACGTGGGGATTGCGTTGTTGTTGGCTCTGGCTTCGTTCATCGGGACGGTGGATCGGAGGGCGACCGCGCAGGACAAGCCTCCTGCGGCGACAACGGCCCAGCCTCCCCGAGCCAAGTCAGCCGAGCATGCCACGGAGGGCGAGGAAGGCTCGCACGCGGCGACCAAGGCTCTCGCTCGTGAACAGGGAGTGGTCTGGCCCGGCATGACCCGCGCGGGCAGGGTCGTCCTGCCCAATGGCTGGTCGCTCAAGCCGGCTGGCCGCCAAAGCCGGCTGGGCGATCTGCCGGTCCAGATCGCCGTGCACCCGAAGGAGCCGGTCCTGGCCATCCTCCACGCCGGCTACGGCGAGCACGAGGTCATGACGGTCAATGCGTCTACCGGCCGGGTGATCGGTCGCGTGACGGTACCCGCGAGCTTCAGCGGCCTGGTCTGGTCGGCCGGCGGCGAGCGGCTCTTCGCCGGCGGTGGGTTCGACGATCGGATCTACCGCTTCGACCACGCCGCCGGCCTGCTGTCGAAGAAGACCGTGTTCGAGTATCCCGACCGAAACGCGTTTCTCGCCGAGCCGAATCCGCAGCACGGCGAAGGGACCACCAGGTACCAACGTGTACCCGCCGGCCTCGCGCTCTCCAGCGACGGCAAGACCCTGTACGTCGCCGCCGCCTTCGGCCATTCGCTGGGCCGGTTCGACGCCGAGTCGGGTGCGTTTCAGGGCGAGATCCGGCTCGAAGCCGGTAGCTATCCTTACGGTCTGGCGCTCGACGAGTCGCGCAAGCAGCTCTATGTGAGCCTCTGGAGCAAGGCCAAGGTGGCGGTCGTCAATACCCAAACGTTTCAGGTCGCCGGCCAGTGGACGACCGAGGAACATCCCAACGAGATGCTGCTGGCGCGCGGGGGCAAGATCCTGTTCGTCGCCAACGCCAACCGCAACACCGTCACCGTGATCGACACCCAGGCGGGCAAGCCCATCGCGACGATCGGCACCGCGATCGACCCCGGCGCACCCCCGGGCAGCACACCCAACTCGCTCGCGCTCTCGCCCGACGAATCAATGCTCTTTGTCGCCAACGCCAACACCAATGACCTGGCCGTCGTCAACGTCAAGGACCCGGGAGCAAGTGCTCCGCTGGGCTTCATCCCGGTCGGATGGTACCCCACCTCGGTCCGGCTCGCGGCCGACGGCAAAATGATCTACGTGGCCAACGGCAAGGGTGCCAGCTCGCGTGCCAATCGCGACGGCCCGCGGCCGGGTTTTGCCGGCGGCCGGAACCCGATCCAGGAGTACATCGGCGGACTCTTTCAGGGGACGCTGTCGATCATCCCCATGCCGGCTCCCAGGCAGATGGCCGCGTATTCTCAAACTGTCTACGAGTGCAGCCCCTTGCGGCCGGGCGATCCCACCGCCGCCCAAGGACCGGCGCCGGCGCCCGGGCACCCGATCCCGTTCCGGCTCGGCGACCCGTCGCCCATTCGCTACGTCGTCTACATCGTCAAGGAGAACCGCACCTACGACCAGGTCTTGGGCGACATCCGGGAAGGAAACGGCGAGCCGAACCTTTGCCTGTTTCCGGAAGCGATCACGCCGAATCACCACGCCCTCGCGCGTGATTTCGTTCTCCTGGACAACTTCTACGTCGAAAGCGAGGTCAGCGCCGACGGCCACGAATGGTCGATGGGAGCCTACGCCACCGATTTCGTCGAGCGGATCTGGCCGCTCGGCTACCGGGGCGATCGCCGCGTCCCTTATCCCGCGGAGGGGGCCTTCGACGAGGTCGCGCGGCCCGCGGGCGGCTACCTCTGGGACAAGGCCGCGGCCAAGGGGATCAGCTTTCGCAGCTTCGGCGAGTTCATCGCGAACGGGCGAACGCCCGCCGACCCGGGCCGAGCCTCGGTGAAGGCGCTTGAGGGTCACTTCGACCCCCTGTTCCGCAGCTTTGACATGGACTACCCCGACGCCCAGCGCGCCGACCGCTTCCTGGCGGAGCTCGCTGGGTTCGAAAAGGCCGGCGACATGCCCCAGCTCGTGATCCTCCGTCTGCCCAACGATCACACCTCGGGCACGTCGCCGGGCAAATGGACCGTGACGGCCTGTGTCGGCGACAACGACCTGGCGCTGGGGCGGCTCGTCGAGGGCCTCTCCAAGAGCCGGTTCTGGCGGCAGATGGCCATCTTCGTGGTTGAGGACGACGCCCAGAACGGCTCGGACCACGTCGACGCCCATCGGACCGTCGCGCTGGCGATCAGCCCCTACATCAAACGCCACTCGGTCGATTCAACCATGTACAGCACGTCCTCGATGCTCCGCACCATGGAGCTGATCCTGGGCCTCGAGCCGATGTCGCAGTTCGACGCGGCCGCCCGGCCCATGTTCCGGTCCTTCACGAGCGGGCCGGACTTTACGCCCTACATCCATCGCCCGGCACGGGTCGACCTGAACGCGCGGAACACCCGCAGCGAGCCCATGGCCGACGTTTCGCGGCGCCTCAACCTCGAGATCGAGGACCGCGCCGACGACCTGGTCTTCAACGAGATCATCTGGAAGGCCGTCAAGGGAGCCGACGCCGTCATGCCGCCACCGGTCCGCGCGGCGTTCGTGCTGCCGAGGCGGTGAATCGACCGCCGGACGATCCTCGCAAGGTCGCTATTTCGTGTCCTCACGGACCGAGGCGGACGGCTCGAGGGAATCTCCGTCTCCCTCCAAGAGCAGGATGAGCCGGCGGCCCACGCAGGCGGCCCACACCTCCGAGCCGGCCGCCGAGAAGTGCTGGTCAGCGATGTCGTCGTTGAACAGGGGGGAGCGCCGCGGCCTTTGGCCCTTCCGCTTGCCCTCATTCAGCAACTTCAGGTGTGCGTCGACGAAATCATCGATCGGGTCCAGGTACATCAGGCTGTCGACGTCCACAATATTCGTGATCGTACCGGGGTAGTAGCCGGAACTCCGCTTTCCGAGCATGCTCGGCTCGTAAGGGGCGGGAACGACGAGGCAGGGCCACTGCCGTGCCCGGCAGTATTTGAGGATCTTCTCCAGCCAGTACTGCCCCTCTCGCCAGTCGCCCGCTCCTCGGGACGACACATCACGGACGTTGCCGAAGTCGTTGGCGAAGACGCTCACGACCACGAACTGGGGCCGGAATCGGTCGGCGAACGCGATCAGGGAGTAATAGTATTGCTCCGGCGAGTAGCCCATGACGCCGGTATTCAGAATGGAGACCGCGGTCTTCAGATGGTCCCGCAAATATCGCCGGAGGCACTCCGGCGGCGTCTCGTCGTCGCCGATGAACATTCCCTCCATGAAGGAATCGCCCAGGACGATCCCGCGCAGCGGGGCGACGAGGTCGGGTTCCGGGCCGCGCAGACCCCAGGAGTTCGTCGTCTGCCGCGATGTTTCCAAGGGGATCGCAGTCGTTCCTCGGATGGCGTCGGCCAGACCTGGTCCGTCAGGCACGATGAAGAACATGAAGACGCCTCGCTTGAACGGCGCATTCGTCAGCCAGATGGAATGCGTCAGCGGCCGAAATCGGTAGGAACGGCCTTCGTCTTCGGCCTCGAACACCTTTGAGGAGAGGAGCAGCGTCCAGTTGTAATTGCCCCAGCGCAGCAGCCCGTGCTCCGGATCCATCCCGGCATACCGCATCAGCCGCTGATCAGCGGGCTCGGCCTCGGCATAGAAACGATCCAGCCGGGTCCGGGTCTCCTCGATCCCCGTCTGACGAAATCTTCTCCAGGAATCGTCGATCTCGGATCGGGACTTCCCGCGCCGCGCCAATTGGTGAGCGATTTCGCGCGACCGCGACGTGATCTCGGCCGACAGATCGCGCCCCCGGGGGACGATCCTCAGGATCACGGCAATGACGAGGAACGTCGTCAAAACGATCAATCGCTTGAACCACCATTCGTGCCGTAGCGGACGCTCGATGAACGCGAAGCAGCGCTGACAGCGCGGATCCGATCGTCGCCTGAAACGATGGATTCTCATGTCGATCCGACGATCTCGTTCAGGCCCTCGACCAACTGCTCGAGTTCCTCGGGTGACACCCGACCGATCCTCGCGCCAAGACTACGATTTCGCCTCTTAGTATTCCGGCCATTCCGTCGCATCCTGTGCCAGACCTTCATCGGCCAGTTCGCGCTCGGCGCGCGCGTTGAGCTTCGCGCATTCGCGGGCAAGGCGGGTCCGCGCCAGGCGGTCCAGCTTATCCCGTATGGCGTCTTGGACGGCCTGACTCCGATTGGGGAAGACCCGCTCTGCCACCAAGCGGTCAAGTCGCGCTAGTAACTCCGAATCGAGCGAGATGGCGACTTTCGTCGTTGCCATGATTTGCCTCCGGTATGATGAATTATCATACCGACACGCCGAGCCAGTCAAGACGACGTCCCGGGCGTGTTGAAATCCTCGTGGCGAATCTGCGAAGCTATCTCTGATGCAAACTCAAGGTGAAAAACCGGTTCCGACCTTGGCCCCCGAGCGCACCGCCGTGTTGTTGATCGCTCACGGCAGCCGGCAGCAGGCCGCCAACGACGACTTGCACGAGCTGGCGGCGCGATTCGCGGCAGGGGGATCGTACCCGATCGTCGAAGGCAGCTTTCTCGAGCTCGCGGAGCCCGATCTGCCGACCGGCGGAGACCGATGCGTCGCACGTGGCGCAACTCGTGTACTGATGGTCCCTTATTTCCTCTCGGCCGGTGTCCATCTGGAACGCGATCTGACGGCCGCGCGTAACGAGCTCAGCCGCCGTTACCCGGACGTCGAGTTCCGGCTGGGATCGCCTCTTGGGCCACATCCACTGCTCGATGATCTGGTTGCCGCGCGGATCCGCGAGCTGGATCCGGCCGACCGGTAATCTGCGTAGATTCGGCCCCTTGCAACCGCCATTGACACAATTCGTGCAAAGCTCTAGCGTGCCTCGACCGATATCTCCAACGAGGGAGATAGCGCGCAATTCAAAGGGCCAACCCCCCCCGCGCACATGCACGAGGCGTCGAAGGAGTGCTCGCCAATGAGTGGCACGCCGAAATCCGTGACGGTACCCGCGCTGAACCTCCGTGCGCAATACCAGACGATCCGCGACGAGATCGAACCGTTGGTCCTGGGCCTCTTCGAGAGCCAGATGTTCGTCATGGGTCCCGAGGTGGAGAAGCTCGAAACGGAGCTGGCCGCATTCTGCGGCGTGGTGCGCGGCATCGGCTGTGCATCCGGGACCGACGCCCTCCTCTTGCCCTTGCTCGCACGCGGGGTGGGCCCGGGCGACGAGGTGATCACCACGCCTTACACGTTCTTCGCCACCGCCGGCTCGATCTGGCGCACCGGTGCCAAACCGGTCTTCGTCGACATCGAGCCGGATACCTACAACATCGACCCGGCCCGGATCGAAGCCGCCGTCGGCCCGCGAACCCGGGCGGTCATCCCCGTTCATCTTTATGGCCAGACCGCCGATATGGACCCGATCGAAGAGATCGCCCGCAAGCACGGCCTGTTCGTGCTCGAGGATGCGGCTCAAGCCATCGGGGCGGAATACAAAGGACGACGCGCCGGCAGTCTGGGCCACGCCGCGGCGCTGAGCTTCTACCCGTCCAAGAACCTGGGCGGTTTCGGTGACGGCGGCATGATCATGACCAGCGACCCGGTGCTCGGTCGTTCGGTCGCGCGGCTGCGCGTCCACGGCATGGAGCCCAAGTACCACCACCACGAAGTCGGCCTCAACTCCCGGCTCGACGCCATCCAGGCGGCCGTGCTTCGAGTCAAGCTGCGGCACCTCGAGGCCTGGACACTCGCGCGCCGCGAGGCCGCCAGCCGCTACCGGACTTTATTTGAAGCGCACCGATTGACCGACCTCGTTGTGCTGCCACGCGAGCGAGACGGAAACCTCCACGTGTTCAACCAGTACGTCGTCCGCGTCCCGGCTTCGGTCCGCGACCCGCTGCGCGACTATCTCTCGGCGCGCCAGGTCGGCACGGAGATCTACTACCCGATCCCGCTCCACCTGCAACCCTGCTTCGCGCCGCTCGGGCACAAGGCGGGTGCTTTTCCCCATGCCGAATCCGCCGCGCGTGAGACCATCGCGCTGCCGCTCTACCCTGAGCTCACGGACGAGCAGCAACGGTTCGTCGTCGGCTCGATTCGCCAATTCCTGGATGCGCACGCCCACTTGGCGGCTGCCGACAGGGCAGCCTGAGATTTCGGTCAGGGGTCTCGCTCCTGGCCAGCCCGGGCCGCCTGGTAATCCTGGATCAGCCACGAGATGGCCTCGCGATGAAGTCGCGAGAGAAACGACTTGGAACAACCGACCAGAGCCGCCACTTCGTCCTGGGACTTCCCGTGGATGTAGATGTGGCGGCAGGCCACCGCATGGGCCCGCGGCAGCCGTCTCAGCCACTCTTCGACCGCCTCGGTCGACTCGACCTCCGTGCCGATCGGCCGTTCCGGCTCGATGCCGAGCACCTTCCCGTGCGCCTCGGTGTCCTCTCCCAGGCTCGTGAAAATAGGGCTAATCGCCCTGTCCCCACGCCAGTCTTCCGACATCAAAAGACGTTGATAATCCTGGAGCGCGCCGCGAATGCGGTGGCGAGCGTACGTGGCGAAATTCACTTTTCTGGCCGGGTCGAACGTCCGCGCGGCTTCGACCAGCGCCAAGTAGGCTGTCGCCTCGAAATCCTCGCGCTCCTGCCATCTGAATCGATATCGCTTGGCCAGCGTCCGCGCCATCGGCATGTATCGGGTGGCCAGCCCGCGCTGTTCGTCGGTGAGCGGATTTCGATCGACATCCCGGTTGCGCCTCTCCGGATACGGCAGGCTATCACCGCGGTTCGCCGGCGACGGGGACGTTGAGCGAGCCGCCCGATCCGGGTTCGCCTTCCTGGGAAAACCAGCCCGCTCCGAGAGCGGGCTCCCCTCATCCCTTCGCTTCCAGTTGCCCATGATCCCACCTCGTCTTGCCCTGAGAAAACATCTCGCTACGATGAGGAATCAGCTCCTGGCCCTTTGTTTCCCGCTCTTGGGCCGGGCTCGATGCCATCCCCGCAGCGGGGCTCTTCTCATCGCCGATCACCAGCGCCCGCTTTCTCCCGTCCTCCCGGATTCACATTGAATGTGGCTTACTAAAGGAGTATCGGGCATATTTAGGAATCTCCTTATAGTTTTGTCCCGCCAACGATCCTTTTGTTCCCCGCAAATCCTCCACTGATTGCCGAAAAAGGTAATGTCATCCCTTAAATGGAAAACGGAATTGCGAAAAAGAGAATGCGGAGGTCGGAGTCCCGACGGCGCGTCGATCCCGTCAGGGGAAGAGGCGAGCGGGCCGGCCGGCTCGACAGAACGAGGCGGGGGAGTCGACCGCGACCGTGACGCCACTTGGGTGGCCGAAGTGCGGCAGCGGCTTGCGGCCTGGTACGCGGAGGCGCGACGAGACTTACCCTGGCGGACCGACCGGGATGCCTACCGGATCTTGGTCTCCGAGCTGATGCTGATCCAGACCACGGTCGCGGCCGTCATCCCTCACTTTGAAAGGTTTCTCAGCCTGTTTCCCAACCTGGAGGCGCTCGCCGCGGCGGACGAAAGCGACGTGCTGAAAGCCTGGGAAGGGTTGGGGTACTACAGGAGGGCCAGGCAGCTTCATGCCGCCGCGCTGGCCATCTGCCGCGAACATGGCGGCACCATTCCCGACGACCCCACGGCCGTCCGGGCTTTGCCCGGCGTGGGCCGCTACATTGCAGGGGCCATCCTGTCGTTCGCGTTCGACCGGCCCGAGCCCATCGTCGAGGCCAACAGTCAGCGAGTCCTCGCCAGGCTTCTGGCGGAGCGGCAGGACCTCAAGACCGCGTCGACGCGAGAACGGATCTGGCGTGCCGCCGGGCACCTCGTCCCGGCCGAGGGTGCCGGTACGTTCAACCAGGCGCTCATCGAGCTGGGAGCCCTGGTTTGCACGCCGAGGGAGCCGGCGTGTCTGGTCTGCCCGTTGTCGAGACTCTGCGAGGCCCGGCACCTCGGGCTCCAGGACCGTTTGCCGGTCACGACCCCGAAACCTCCTCCAGCGGCCGTCACGGAAGCCGGCGCGATCGTCGTCCGCAAGGGGCGGATCCTGATCGTGCAGCGCGGTCTCGGAGGGCTCTGGGAGCAATTCTGGGAGTTCCCGACCGTCCACCTTGCAGGGGTCGATCCGGCGGGCAGGCCCCCGACGAGTCCGGCGGTCGACCTGGCCGCGGGCATCGAACGCCTGACAGGGATCCGCGTTCGAATCGGACCGCCGATCAAAACCATCCGCTACAGCGTCACCAACCACAGGGTCGAGCTGATCGTCCACCTCGCAAAGGCGCTGTCCGCAACGCCCCAACCCGGTCCAGGACTCGTCGACGCCCGCTGGGTCGAACCCCGAAACCTGAGCGATTACACCTTCAGCTCGGCCGGACGCCGGCTGATCGCGTGGATCAACCAGGAGCCGGACATCTCTCGGCCTGGTTCATGATCGGCCACGCCGTACCTGAGCCCTCACGACCCAGACTTCAGAACGTCCTCCAGGTACGCTTCGAGATCCTCGGCCATCTGGTCGAGCCGGCGCGCCGTCCCGGCCTTGGCGGCCGCCAAGTGATCGGGCCCTGGCACCTCCGTCCGCGCGAAGAGGTAGAACTTGATCTTCGGCTCGGTTCCCGAAGGCCGCGCAGCAAACCGGGTCCCAGGGAGTTCGGTGTGAAAGATGAGCAGATCGCCGGTCGGCCGGGGCAGGGGGCGGGCAGGCTCCGCTCGGCTCAGTGCTCGGACCTCGTGAGTCTTGTAGTCATGGACCTCCGTGAGAGTCAGCCCGCCGATCCTGCGCGGTGGGTGTGCGCGGAGCCCGTCCATGAGCGACTTGATCTTGGCGAGTCCCTCGCGGCCTTCATAGGTTTTGTTGATGGGCCGATCGTCATGATGTCCGACATCGATGTACAGGTCGTCGAGGTACTCGAGGACGGACTGCTTGCGGTCCTTGACGGCGGCGGCCAGCTCGGCAAAGAGCAGCGCGGCAACGGCCGCGTCCTTGTCTCGCGCGTGAGTTCCCTTCAAGTACCCGTGCGACTCCTCGAAAGCGAATAGAAAGCTCGCCGGGCCTGCCTCGTCGATCCGTTGCGCGATCCACTTGAAGCCGACCAAGAGGTCATCCTCGCTGCGGATCCCCTCCCGCTCCGCCACCGCGCGGGCCATCGGGCTCGATACCAGCGTCGACACCAGATAGTGGTCCGACCGGAGCTTTCCGCGGGCCTCCGATTCCTTGATCACGAAGGCGGAAAGCAAGACGCCGATCTGGTTGCCGTCCAGGGTGGTCCAATCACCGCGTCGGTCATCGCTCTTGGGAACCGCGACGCCAATGCGATCGGCGTCCGGGTCGCTCGCCAGGACGAGGTCCGCCCCCAGGGTCCTGGCCTCCGCGACCGCCGCGAGAAGAGTTCGGGGATACTCAGGATTGGCAACGTGGTCAGGCACACCGGGGAAGTCGCCGTCGGGAGTCCGTTGGGATGCAACGATGTGGACTCGACGGAATCCGGCGGTGTCGAGCGCCCTCGCGACCGAGGTTTCTCCCACTCCGTGCAGCGGTGTATAGACAATCGAGAGATCGCGCGCATGGCAGACCGACTCGCTCACCACCGCGGCGATGTAGGCGGTGTCGACGTCTTCATCAACCCATGCAACGGAGCCGTCGGCCAGGGCAAGGTCGAACGGCTTCTCGGGAATGTCGCGATCGGACGCTGCCTTGACGCACTCGATGATGCCGAGATCGTCAGGGGGGATGACCTGCCCGCCCGATCGCCCATAGCACTTGAATCCGTTGTCGGAGGGGGGATTATGCGATGCGGTGACCATGATGCCGGCGTCACAGTGAAGATGCCGGACCGCGAACGAGAGCAGGGGGGTCGACCGTGGCTCTCTAAAAAGGAAGACCGTGAATCCGGCGCCCGCGAGCACGGAAGCGCAAAGCACGGCGAATTCCAGGGAATGGTGCCGCGTATCGTAGGCGATGACGCACGATCGGAGCGAGCTTTCCCCTTGGCAAGAGATCACGTAATCGGCCAGGCCCCGCGCGCTCTCGGCCACCGTCCGTTCGTTGAGGACATTGGTGCCGACGGGGTACATCTTCCCGCGGCGTCCACCCGTGCCGAACTCGAGCACCGTGTAGAAGGCGTCGTCGAGCGCGTGCCACCGGTCCTGCTCGATGTCCCCGACCAGCCGGTCCCGATACTTTGCGAACGGGGCCTCCGTCAGCCAGCGGCGAATGGTTTCCGATGCCGATGCGGAAATCAATGCTTCGGATTCGGCATGCTCGAGCCGGGCGAGCGCCTCATCCGGTGTGATCATGATCCAGCGATTCCTCGCGGCCAGCTGCCCGTCTTGAATTCCCCGATCTCAGGCTAACCCGATCCGGAAAAGCGAGCAAGAGGAGAGACGCCGAGCGGCCGTCTCGGTTGGCGCAACCGAAGACTTTAAAGAAACTTTCGTCGAAAAGATCGTCCATGGATCCTTGTAAAAACCTCCCTTTTGTAAGGACGAACTGCCCGTTGCTGCACCCGCTCCGCCGGTCGCCGGCCCACCCGAAACCTGGTCGATCCCAACCCGACGCCTCATCTCGACTCTTTACTGAGCGCGCGACAACGACTTACAGCACATTCCTCGAATCGTCTCCGACCTCGTCTCCCGTCTGGCACGTGACTTGCTCCTACGGGGAACGTCATTCTGAAAGCGACGATCCCTTCCAAAGGGAATTCTTCCTCAAGTCGCTACGACCCTTCGATCGCGGCCGGGACACGCAGCGTACCGGCCGGAATACGATAAAGACACGGAGGTCCCCATGGCTCGGTCCAAGTTCCGTCGCTCGCTCCGCTTCGATAGTCTGGAAGGCCGTCAGTTGCTCTCGAGTGGGGGACCCACCAATCAAGAACAATACATGCTTCAGTTGATCAACGAGGCGCGTACCAATCCGTCGGCCGCGGCAGCCCAGCTCACGAGCAACATCACTCCCGAGGTCTCGAACACTCTTCAGTACTACGGTGTCAATCTCCAGGCGGCCGCCAACACCATCGCCTCGGCCACGCCGCAACCGCCGGTGGCCTGGAACTCCGCGCTGGCCAACGCCGCTCAGGGACAAAGCCAGTATATGGCCGATAACCAGGTCCAGTCGCACACCGGCGCGAATGGCTCAACATCCCTCCAACGCATCGAGGCCGCGGGCTATACCAACATCGTGTCGAATGGCGAGAATGCGTTCGCCTACTCCACCTCGGTTGATGAGGCGATGCAGGCGTTCCTGATCGATTGGGGTGTTCCCAGCGACGGCCACCGCATCACCATTCAGCAGCCCGGCGTGTCGGCACAAAACGCCTACCGTGACGTGGGAATCGGAATCGTTCAAACCAACCCCAGCAATCCGTCGTTCGGCCCGATGGTGATCACCCAGGATTTCGCCAGCACGGCCAACTCCCAGGCCCAACTGGTGGGAGTCGCCTACTCTGATAATAGCGGCACCAACTTCTATCAGCCGGGTGAAGGCCAGGGCGGACTTCAAATCGACGCCGTCAACCTCCAGACCGGACAGGTCAGTTCGACCCAGACCTGGGATTCAGGCGGCTACGAGCTCTCGCTCCCCGCGGGCCAGTATCGAATCATCGCCAGCCTCAACGACCAGGTCGTTCAGACCACGAACGTCTCGGTTGGCAATCTGAACATCGAACAAGATTTCATCCTGACCAACCCCTGGCAGGGCGGCACGCGTGAAAGCGCCATCGCCGCCGCCCAGCCGGCGCCTGCCGTGCCGGCCACGCCTCAGCCAACTCCTCAGCCGGCCGCTTCCCAGTCCGTGTTGTCCTGGCTGGCCAATAGCTGGTCATCCGCGTGGAATGCCGGCGTCCTCTGAGGCCGCTATCCTGCGGTTGGCCCAGAGCCGTTGATACCGAGTAATCCCGCCCGGAGCCGCGACACGATCTGACCCACCCCGCCGGCCGGCGATCTCCCGGCCCGCGGGGTGGTTCTTTTTCGCACTCGATGACAACCGGTTGGCTTCAAAGCACGGGCTCAAGATGGGGGAATCGTTCGGCAATCTTGCGGCCCGCGGCATGACCCGGCAAGACCTTGCCGACTAACTAACCTCGCTAGATCGGGACGCCCGTCGTACACTTGGGTGAGTACGGCGGGGGCGTTTGTTGTGCGACCCGGGATCATCAAGCCTCAGGAGCACTCGTTATGCCACGCGCTCCAGAATGGACCAGGACAGAGTGCGGGATTCTCCTGGATAGTCCTGAGCTTACGGACGAGGAACTGAGCAACCATCTGCCACGACGAAGCGTGGGTGCAATCCAGACTGTCCGCTCGTTCATGCACAACCTCCATCAGGGCGGTGACATCTCTGGCTTGTCCCTAACCATGCGCCAGGCGATGGACGAGAGGCGAGGGACTGTCAGGTGCCCGAAATGCGGAGCGATTCTCTAAGACGGATCAGGAGCCTCGCCAAAACCAGGACACCCGTCGCGCTCCTTCGCTGGTGTGCGGCGGTCTCTTTTGTTGACCGATTCCCGGGAGGCTGCGAAGGCGTTTCTGAATGGCGGCCTATCAGATCGAAGTTACTGAAGATGCAAGCACGGACCTGTCCCACTACTCCCCCTTCGAACGGAGACGGATCACCTCGGAGATTCGAGCCCAACTGACGAATCAGCCATCGGCGCCCACGAGGAATCGCAAGCTGCTGCGTGACAATCCGATCGCGCGGTGGGAACTTCGAGTCGACAAATACCGTATCTTTTATGAAGTGGACGAAGACGACCAATTGGTCACGATCGTCGCCATTGGCCACAAGGATCACGAAGTGCTCGTGATCCGCGGTGAGAAGGTGCAGATATGAAAACGATCCATCTCGGCGAAGTTAAAATCGATCTCGACTCCGCGATCAGCTTGGCCCGCAAAGAGCCAATCTTGTTGCTGACGGCTGACGGCCAGGAGTTTTTCATGGCACTCGCCGACACCTTCGAGGAGGAAGTCGAATCCCTTCGTCGTAGCCAGTCCTTTCAGCGATTCCTCGACGAACGATCGGCGTGTCCCCGAAAAATCCCCTTGGAAAAGATCGAGGCGGAGATCGAGCAAGAGCTCGCGGCCCCGACGAAGCCCGTTTGACATGAGGTGTCTTGTCCGCCCCCGTGCGCGACGAATGCATCCACCCATACTAGGATGCACCGTGCTCGCCGGTCACAGTGACGGTGATGCGCCGTCGATGGGGGCTGGTGCGGTGCTCCCAAAGGAAGACTCCCTGCCAGGTCCCCAGGTCACACTGGCCGCCTTCAACGGGGATCGAGAGCGACGTCAGGGTCAAGATCGACCGGAGGTGGGCCGGCATGTCGTCGGGCCCTTCGGTGTCATGCCGGTACGAGGGGTGGCCGTCCGGCGCGAGTTCGGCGGCGAAGCGTTCCAAGTCATGGCGAACCGTCGGGTCGGCGTTCTCACAGACGATCAGTGACGCGCTCGTGTGATGAATGAACAGGAAGCAAAGACCCTGGTCGACCCCCGAACGCTCAACAACGTGCTGAACCTGGCTCGTGATCTCGTGAGTTCCGCGGCCGCGCGTCTCGATCGTCAATTGCTCTCTGTAGATCATGGCGATCCCGCGAGAAGGATGATGGACAGGTCGTTACCCTCGACGTTAGGCGCGCCTTAACCGGCACGTCAAGAAGCGCGACCAGCCATCCCCCCCGGCCCAATCGAACATAAGGCTCATTATCAGACGTTGGAGCCGTACGAGGTGAAGTGTACGCTCCTCGATACGCTCCTCGAGATGGAGTCTCGGCCGAGCTGGTCTACCAGGCCGCGGCCGGTCGCTTCGAAGTTGCTTGGGTTCCATCCTTCATCAGCCGTGCCCGGCCGCCGGATGTGCCGTCGCTTCGCTGGGGACGACGACCTCGGTCACGAGACTCAGGGTGATGTAATCGGGGTGCTTGACGGCGTGGCGCGTCCCATCGACCAGCTTGAGATCGAATGGCCGGAAGGGCTGGGCGCGCATCGCATCGCGGATCTTATCCAATGTGGCCATGGGGTTGCCCTGCCTAGATCTCCGGTTGGCACCGCACTCTTGCGCCCAAATGATAACAACTGACAACCGTTCAGTCTATCTTTCGGGGAGCCGGCTTGACCGCCGACTTCGACGGAGCGCACGATGACTGCAAAGGGGCGACCCTTGCCGACCTACTGCGCCGATCCAAAGCCACGACGACGAACCAGGTCGTCTGTGTCGACGGCGTCATGGCCGAGGAAACGGTACCGCTGTGCGACGGTGCGGTCGTGATGATCGTCCCTCAGCCCAGAAATGCCGCAGCGGCCGAGACTGGGATGCAGGTCTCTTGACGGGTGTAGCAGTCCACTCGGAATGCAACAATCGATGATTCCACTGACTTCACTCGTCCTGACCGTGCTGATCGCGCCGGTCGGGGGCTCGGAAATCCCTGCTCGACGCATCGACCTGGGCGGGGCAACGCTCGTCTTACCCGACGGATACCGGCCACGAGCAGGTCGGGCCGACATCATTCTCCACATGCACGGGGCCGCGCCGGCGGTCGAGAAAGCCTTGGCTGAGTCCGGCTGGCAAGGCCCCCTGGTCGTCTTCAACCGCAACGGCCTTTCCTCGGTCTACACTCAGCCCTTCTGTGATCCGGCTCTGTTTCCCCGCTTGCTCGAAAAGAGCCGGGCGGCCATCGCGAATGCCTGGCCCGGCGACGATCCCAAGATTGGCCGCGTGTTCATCAGCTCCTTCAGCGCCGGATTTGGCGGAGTTCGTGAGCTGCTGGCGATCCCGGAACACTTCGCGCGGATCGATGGCCTGATCCTGGCCGACTCGCTCTACGCCGGTTACATCGGAGACCCCGCCCAGCGGCGAATTGATCCCTCCAAGATGGTGGGTTTCCGCAGGTTCGCGGCGGAGGCGGCGGCCGGGCGTAAGACTCAGCGGGATCCCGTCTCACGCTGTTCAGATCAGAGCGGCGGCCGGCGCACGCACAGCATGGCGGCGATGACGCCCGCGGCGATCACATGCAAGATGACGATCAATGTCGCCACCCCGTAGATGGTTTGCATCGCTTCATCGGGACGCCCGCGGGTTCGCACGATCTGGGTCGCGATCACGGAACACACCCAGTTCCAATGCATCATGACATGAATCAAAACTCCGAACGCAAGCAGACAGAGGCTGCCGAACTGCACGTCGTGCCATTGATCGTAGGTCAAGCCCCACAGGGTCCAACCGTCGGCGATGGTGGGGTCGGGAAAGACGAATTGGAGGATCGCCGATAACAAGCCCTGCACGAAGAGCAGGAACAGCAGCATGGCATCGAGCCAGAAGTTGACGACGGTCACGGAAAGTCGCCGCCGGCCCTTGGATTGGCTGTCGATCTCGCGGGTCGATACCGCAACCGCCGTGAGCTCGTCTCTTGGATCCGGACCGGTCGGCGTGGTCGTCATGGTTGTCTTCAATTGAGTCTTGCAATCGTTGGAAACGCACGCTATTTTCTCTTTTCACCGCTCTCGTTGCTCAGTCTCGAAACAGTTTCCCCAATCCATAACACCCGCCTTTTCAGCCGCAAGGAACAACCGTGACGGACAGGTTTGCGTTCGGTGCGATCGTTCTGACATGCGTTTCCGTCGGTTGTTCACGTCAACCTGACCTCAGTTATTCATCCAGCCAGCAGGTCCAGAAGCTCAAGCCGGAGTTTCAAACTCAGATCGTCTCCATTCTCAGAGACCATTGCGGCACTCCGCAAGCACCCAAGCTTCTCGGCAGCCCCCAACTGTCGACGGCCCACTTGAAACACGGCGCCCTGGTCTTCACGCGATATTGTGTCCAGTGCCACGGTGTGACGGGCGATGGCAACGGCGCGGCGACAGCCTACATGATTCCGAAGCCCCGCGACTACCGGCCCGGGATTTTCAAGTTTACCTCGACGACTTATGGGGCGAAGCCGCTTCGCGAGGACTTGATCCGCACGGTACGGCGAGGAATCCGTGGGACCTCGATGCCGTCGTTTGGCCTGCTGGCGCCCAAGGACCAGGAGGCGGTGGTCGACTACGTTTTGACTCTGACCCATCGCGGCGAGCTTGAAGCGCAGTTGGCCGAGGAAGCCGAGTTTAGCGAGTCGATCGAATCGTCACGAGTTCCTGAGATGGTCGCCACGATCCTGACTCGTTGGGACCAGGCCCGCGGACAGATCGTCTACCCGACGACGCCGATGCCGCAATTCACGAACGCTCTGCTCGAGCAGGGGAAAAAATCCTTTCTGAGCCTCGCGTGCGCCCAGTGTCACGGTGACGACGGCCGCGGCCAGATGGTGACGAACGTCGGCGTCGACGCCTGGGGCAACCCAACCAAGGCGGCTGACCTGACCTCCGGCATGCTTCGCGGCGGGACCGAACCGCTGGACATCTACCGCCACATCGATGCCGGCATCAACGGGACCCCGATGCCGTCGCACCATGCCGCGCTCCAGAAGGAGCCGCAGACAATCTGGGTCCTCGTCGGTTATGTGCTCGAGATCGCTGACTCTCGCCGGCTCGGCAAGATCCCCGATTCCGGGTTGCTGGAGCAGGGAATCCTCAAGCCATTGCCCGGCGTCAAGCCCACGACCACGGCGAATACGAAGTCGGCCCACGCCGGGGCCACCGACCACGGGTTAACGTCCGAGTCACCGCGAAACGTCGCCCAGCGCTAGAACGGTAGCTCCTCCCATGGACGCCCACACCAGACGACAGGAACTCGAACGGATCCGGGCGCAAATCAGGCAGCTCGAAGCCGAAGTCACTTCGGAGCAAGCCGAGAGAGTCTGGCATGCCACGAGCTACTACACGGCCTACTATGCGACGGCCGGCTTCTTGCTGGGAATCTTCGGCGCCATCGCAAGCCTGCTCTTCAACGTGATCGGCGCCCCCATCGCCGGCAAGACTCCGCTCGAGCTGATCCGAGTTTATCTGACCTTCCCCCTGGGCGAACGGGCCCTTCAATTGACCGGCCCCGGTCAAACCGGATACGCCGTCGGCGATGGAGTGATTCTGGCCTTCGGCTGCTGCCTGTACCTCGCGACGGGCATGCTGCTGGGGATCCCGGTCTACCTGGCGCTCGCCCGGTTCGCCGCCAAGAGCGGTCTCATCATGCGACTCGCCGTGGCGAGCGTCGTCTCCCTGGCCATCTGGGGGTTCAACTTCTACGCCGTTCTGTCGTGGTTGCAGCCGCTCTTGATCGGCGGTGATCCTGGAAACTGGATCACCAATCCGAGCTACCTCCCCTGGTGGGTCGCGGCGGCGACCCATCTGGTGTTCGGCTGGACCATCGCTCTACTCTATCCTCTCGGCGAGTACGCTCCCTATCGGAGGGCGAAGGACCTGAAGGCCGCCTGAGACGCGACGATTGTTCTTGCCTTGGTTCGTGAGGAATCGCCCAGCGCCCCAGTCATCCATCTGGCACGGAAAGAGTGAGGGAAAAACCTTGGAACGGGAACTGCCTCGCCACGAAGAGCTGGTCGATGAACGGCTGGTTTTCTGGTATTTCGTGGCCGCCCTGACGTTCATGTTCGCTTCGATGCTCGGCGGCATCTTGATGGCGATCCAGTTGACGCGGATGAATCCCCTCAAGGGGATCGAGCTGTTCTCGCCGGGCCGTTGGCGGATGATCCACACCAACGCGATCGCCTACGGTTTTCTGGCCAACGCTTTCTTGGGGATCCTGCACTGGGCCGTCCCGCGATTGACATTGAAGCCGGTTCTCGACCGCCGCCTGTCCTACGCAATCTTCTTCGCCTGGCAAGCGGTCGTCATTGCAACGGCGATCGGGATCCTCCTCGGGGAGGCACAAGGATTGGAGTGGGGCGAGACGCCCGTCTGGATCGACCCGATCGCACTGGCCGGACTGCTCCTGGTCGCGATCAACTTCGTGGCGCCGATCGCCAGGACCAGCGGGCCGCTCTATGTGTCCCTGTGGTACTTCCTGGCCGCGTTCGTCTGGACGTTCCTGACCTATGCGATGGGAAACTTCATCCCTCAGTATTTCGTGTCGGGCACCGGCGCCGGCGCGGTCGGCGGCCTGTTCATCCACGACCTGGTCGGGCTCTTCGTCACCCCACTCGGCTGGGGAACGATGTACTACTTCGTGCCGATCATGCTCAAGAAGCCGATCTGGAGCCATGGGCTTTCGCTGGTTGGGTTCTGGGGGCTGGCATTTTTCTATCCTCTGACCGGGATCCACCACTTCCTCTACACCCCGATCCCCATGTTCCTCCAGTACGGGGCGGTCATCTCGACGATCGCGGTGGAGCTGGTCGTGTTGACGGTGATCGTCAATTTTCACGCAACCATCCGCGGGTCAACCGAGGCGCTGACCACAAACCTGCCGATTCGCTGGCTCTACACCGGCATCGTGTTCTACTTTCTGACGTGCTTGCAGTGCGCATTCCAGACGACCCTCACGTTTCAGGCGCTCATCCATTTTACGGACTGGGTCGTCGGCCACGCTCACATGGTGATGTTCGGCGTCTTCGCCATGTGGCAGTTGGGGGTCATGACTTACTTGATCCCCCGGCTGCTCAAGACCCCCTGGTATAGCCAGCGGCTTCTCGAGTGGCATTACTGGCTCTCGACGATCGGCATCGCTGTGATGTCGTTCGACCTGATCATTCTGGGCGTGTTCCAGGGGTTATCCTGGTCTTCGCTCCTGCCATGGGACGTCTCGATCGACCTCTCCATCCCCTACTGGGTCGTGCGGCTGGTGGCGGGGTTGCTCATGTTCCTGGGATTTCTCGTCTTCGCCGTCAATATCGTCGGGACCGTGGTGTCGGCTCGCGTGGGCCAGCGCCAGCTTGCCGCCAGCGCTTGATCGCCCTAAAACAAGGCTCATTCCAGGTCACTCGCTTCCCATCAAGGAATCATTACCCATGCTGGAGACCAAAACGGGTGTCTTCTTCATCGCGGGCCTTGGTTTTTTTGCCCTCGCGTTCCTGTCGAATGCGGTCGTGCCGATCATGATGTATCGCCACTTGCCGGAACAGAGCGTCGAGAAGCTGCTCGAGAAGAACGGCAACCTCCGGTTCCAGTTCGAAGACCTGGCGAGACGGTTTCCCGACAGCTTCAGCGCAGTCTACGGTCCCCCTCCCCAGGACGCGGCCAAACGCGAACAATGGCTCAACGAGAACTGCCGGCAAGCTCTCAAGGACGGCCGCAAGATCTACGTGGGGGAAGGCTGCTGGCACTGCCACAGCCAGTTCGTCCGTCCGGTCTCGAACGAGGAACGGCGGTGGGGGCCGGTCTCCAAGACCGAGGAATACCAGAACGAGCTGCAACGTCCCGTGATGTTCGGGACCAGACGCGTTGGTCCCGACCTGAGCCGCGAGGGGGGCCGGCACTCCAACGACTGGCACGCGGTTCACTTCTTCCAGCCGACCTTGCTCTCCGAAGGCTCTCCCATGCCCGAATACCCTTGGCTCTTCAATGGCTCGCCTGACAAGCCCAACAAGAGAGCGCTCGCTCTGATCACCTACGTGCAGTGGCTGGGATCGTGGCTCGAAAGCTACCCTTACTACGAAGACTTCCAGCCGTCGGCTGTCTCAGGCGCTCTAGCCCAGCAGAAGGAGGCCAGACGATGAAAGAGAATATGCCCCGTCGCGGGTCGACCCGACGATCGCAGGTCGTGACGACAATCATCTTCGCACTGGTCATCCTGATCCCCAGCTTCCTGGGGTTCGCCAACAAGTTCCGGGAGTTTATCCTGATCTATCGCGGGGAAGTCGATGGCGTCTTCGCCATCACTCCCATCGTGAATTATCTTTTGGCGAGCATCGGTTTCTTCTTTCTGTTTTGCTGGGCCATCGGCCACGGAATGTTTCGCGACATCGAGCAGCCCAAGTACACGATGCTCGAGAATGAGCGGCAGCTCGACGTGGAAGATGGCGAGGATCTGGCCTGGTATTGATCAAACGCGCCACCAGGGGAGGAGCCGGCCCGGTCCAGGTCTGACCCTCCCGAGGGAACTCTGCTCATGGCCCAGGTTGTTGAAAAGACGACTGCTGAAGAAGAAAACACGTATCACTATTACACGGGCAATGCGATCCCCTGGTTCGTGAGAGCGCTCTGGATCCTGTTCTGGTGCGGCGCCATTGCCTACGTCGTGATCTGGCTCCTGCCGGCGCTCCAGACCGAGCTCCTCGCCCCGCCATGACCACCCTACTGAGGCGACCGGTGTGTGACTACTGCGAGCTGCCTCTGCCCGCGAGCTGGCGGGGCGGCCCTGCCACGCCGGATCAGGACGAGGCGCTCTACTGCTGCCTGGGATGCCGGATCGCGGCGGCCATCGTCGAAGAGCAGGGCGAAGATGGCGTACCGCGCACCATGCTCGCCCGCCTGGGTCTGTCCATCTTCTTCACGATGAACGTCATGGCGTTCACCATGGCACTCTGGACGACCGACGTCTATGCGACCACCGAGCCGCCGACCACGCTGGCGATCATTCTCAACGGACTTTTCCGCTACATCGTCCTGCTCTTTTCACTACCGGTTCTCCTTTTTCTCGGTTTGCCCTTGTTCGACCACGCCTGGAACGGCCTGCGCCGCGGCGTCCTCTCGACCGACTGGCTGCTGGCCTCAGGCGTCGCCGCGGCCTTTGCCTTCTCGTTTCTTTCGGTGTTCCAGGGTCGAGGACCGATCTATTTCGAGGTGGGCTGTGTCATCCTGGTCTTGACGACCCTGGGACGCTGGCTCGAAGCAACCGGAAAGCGGAAAGCCGGCGCGGCTCTCGACGCGCTCACCAGGCTGTTGCCCGATCAGGTCCGACGCGTGAGCGACGGTCAGGAGCGGCTAGTCCCCCGCGCGGAGATCATGGTCGATGATCGATTGCACGTGCTGCCTGGCGAGCGGTTTCCCGCCGACGGCCGGGTCGTTCGTCATGCCGGCCTGGTCGACGAGCGCGTACTGACGGGCGAGAGCCGGCCAGTTCTCAAGGAGACAGGCGATCGAATCCTGGGGGGCACGCTCAACCTCGATGGCGATTTGACCATCCAGGTGACCGAGGCCGGTGACCGGGGGACGCTGGCGCGCGTGGTCGAGATGGTTCGCGTCGCGCGCGAATCGAAGGGGCGCTACCAGCGGCTGGCCGACCGGTTCGCGAGCCGATTCGTACCGGCTGTCTCGGCCGTTGCGCTCCTGGCGTTCGCGGCTCACTGGGCCCTCGGTTCACTCGAGCGCGGCCTTTGGGCGGGTCTGGCGGTTTCTGTGATCGCCTGCCCGTGCGCTTTGGGCCTGGCCGCTCCACTGGCCGTGTGGAGTGCGCTCGGCAATGCGGCCGGCCAGCGGGTCCTGTTCCGGAGTGGAGAGGCGCTCGAGCGCCTGGCCGACATCGTCGCGGTTCGGTTCGACAAGACCGGAACTCTGACGACCGGGGCGGCAACCGTCTCGCGGTTCGTCCTCGAACACGCGGACCAGCTCGAGACGACGCTGGCGCAGGCCGCGGCCCTGGCCGCGGTTTCGCCCCATGCCATGTCCCACGCCATCGCCGAATTTGCCCGCGCCCGGCAGGTCGCACCAAGTGACGACGTTTCGGACGTCCGCCTGGTCCCTGGGAAAGGCGCGATCGGGACGCTGGCGCCCTGGCGCTCGCGGATCGTGCTCGGGAGCAGCCGGTTCTTGATGGAGCAAGGTTTTCTTCTGGGGCATGGACTATCGTCCGCGCATCGGGATGCCGAGTCGCGGGGACTGCCGGTAACCCTGGTGGGGTGGGACGGTCAGGCGCGCGGTCTGTTCGTTCTCGACGAAGAATGGCGGCCAGCGGCCCGTGCCGTGATCCACTGGCTGACCCAGGCCCGGCTGGACGTGGGCGTGCTCACGGGGGATCACGCGACGCGCGGTCGGATCATCGCCGGGCAGCTCGGCGTGGTCGTCGAGGCCGAGCTGCTGCCGGCTCAGAAAGTCGCCGCGATCGAGCGGGCTCGCCGGGCCTTCGGGCCGGTCTCCATGATTGGAGACGGGATCAACGACGCTCCTGCCCTGTCGGCCAGTGACGTCGGCATCGCCCTCGGTTGTGGGACCGATGTGTCGCGCGATTCCGCCTCGATTTGCCTGCTGGGAGACGACCTGAGCCGGATCCCCTGGAGCATCGAGCTCGCGCGACGCACCCGGCGGGTCATCCGCTGGAACCTCATCTGGGCCTTCGGCTACAACAGCGTCGGCGTGGCGTGCGCGGCCCTGGGCTGGCTCAACCCGGCGCTCGCGGCGTTTCTGATGGTGGCGAGCGGTTCCCTGGTGACCATCAACTCGCTGCGGCTGGGCCGCCCGTTCGAGGTCGAGCTCGACGGGTCGTCCGGCATCCCGGCAACTGCATCATCACCTGACGTGACCGTTTCCGCCCCCCTGCCCCGGCGATCCCAGACGATTGAAGGCTCATCCTCGTCGAATCGACCGATCGCCCTGGAGCCAACCGCGCGATGATCGAGCTGCCGCTGGTATTCCTGGGTGGTCTCCTCGGCTCGGCGCACTGCGTCGGCATGTGTGGTGGGTTCGCGCTCAGCATCGGGATCGGCTCGCGAGGGTTCGCCTGCAATCTTCGACGGCAACTGGTTTACACGGCCGGGCGGATCTTCACGTACTCGTTTTTCGGAGTGATTGCCGGCTACGCGGGGTTCTGGATTGCCGGCCGAGCAAGCCTGTGGATCAACGCCCAAGCTGCCCTCTGCGTGGTCGCGGGAGTCTTGCTGGCCGCTCAGGGGCTTCTGGCCTTGGGCCTGGTCCCGCGGCGATTCTGGCCGAAGCTGGCGGGGGGAGGATCGGTCTGCCTGGCAGGGTCCTTCGTCGGGCCATTCCTCACCTCGCCCCGGTCGTCCCACGTCCTCATTGCAGGCGTACTCACCGGCTTTCTTCCCTGTGGCCTGGTTTACGGCTACCTCGCCCTGGCGACCAGCTCGGCGAACATCTGGGCGGGGCTGCTGACGATGAGCCTCTTTGGCGCGGGGACCGGGCCGCTCATGATCCTCGCCGGTGCGGGTAGCTCCCTCCTCTCGCAGGCGACGCGACATAATCTCTTGAAGATCTCGGCGGTCTGCGTCAGCCTGACCGGGTTGATATCGATCGTCCGCGGGATCCTTTTCGTCCAGCTCACGCCAGCGCCTGAGATCGTTCGTTGCCTGTTTTGTGGGGTGTCGGGCGGATGATCGGGTCGGGAAAAACGACGAAGCTTTTCTCATTCTGAATGACCGGAGTGTACTGCTTAGGGTGATGTGGGGCGATGAACCACAAGCTGGCCGGGGAATGATGGGTTGGGGGTGAGGATCACCTGGCGTCGATCGCCCCAAAACTGAACATCGAAAAAATGCAGCACCCCGGCATGGCCCACGACAGCCCACCGCAGGGGAATAGCAACAAACCCTACGATTGCTTCCCAAACGCATTCTTCGTAGCCGTCAAAGACGCGGAGGGTTACGGGTGCGTAGCGGTAGGGAATAGGAACCCCACCAATCGCGCCCGCCTCTCCCTCAGGTGCATTCGTCAAGTCGATGCCCAGGCGGGGTGCGAGATATGCGGGGAAGATGGTGTCATCCGACCCGGTGTCCAGATCGGCGTCGAGTGTCCGTGAGCCTAGGGGGCCGGCGATCTGGATTGGGATCAAGGGCCGGTACCGGATCTGTGCACCGCCGAGCGGGAAGATGGGCCGCCGCGTGGCCAACGGCACGTACCGGAACCTCATGGCCGCGTCTGCCCGAGGCTCCCGCCACCAAGCAGCGCGTCCTCTTCCGGGATCCCCTCGATGACGCACCGTTCGGGATCTTCGCCTGCTTGAACGACGAGCTCGTCCAGGACCTCCGGATCGTCGGCATGAGCCACGATGCGTGAACCGTCAGGACTCCAGGTGACCCACTGACCGGCGTACTCCACTAGTTCGGCGGTTGAGAGCTCGGCTCGATTGACCAGGAACTTTTTGCGGTCCTCCAGGTCGGAATGCAACAAGTTCGGCATAAGACTTTACTCCGATCAGGTTTCGAGGGTCTCATGAGACCACTGGTATCCTATCCGGCGGATGTAGGAAAGTATACGATCGCAACGGCTCGTGGAGCACCGGCGTGCATGAAATCCGTGAGCTGCTCGACTCTCTCTGTGAGTAAGGAGCCGATCTTGGCGAGATCACAAGAAACACGGCAGGGTTCCGTCGCCTCGCTCTGGCGCTACCCCGTCAAGTCGATGTTGGGCGAGGAGCTGAGCGCTGCCGACATGACCGAGCGCGGAATCGCCGGCGATCGAGCTTACGCACTCGTCGATCCGGAATCCGGCCGCGTGATCAGTGCCAAGAACCCCCGCAAATGGGGCAAGCTGTTCGATTTCCGGGCGTCGTTCGTTGAGGCCCCCGACCTGTCCGGGACTCTCTCCGCGGCCCGGATCACCTTCCCCGATGGAACGACCGCCACGACCGTCGAGTCCGACATCGAAGAGCGCCTCTCCGCGCAACTGGGAAGGCCGGTCCGGCTCACAACCTCGGTACCCACGGCTCCTCGCGCCGAGGGCTACTGGCCCGAGTACGAATGGCTCGAACAACCCGGCGAAGTCTTCGAGTTCGACCTGCCGCCGGGCACCTTCTTCGACGGTGCACTCGTTCACTTCCTCACAACGGCCACGCTCGACCGCCTGCGCTCGCTGTCCCCGCAAAGCCGCTTCGAGGTCCCTCGCTTCCGGCCCAACTTCGTCATCCAGAAGTCTGCGGGTGTCGAGGGATTCGTGGAAAACGACTGGATCGACCGAACGCTTGCGCTCGGAGACCAGGTCCGCCTCCGCGTCACTCAGCCCTGCCCTCGTTGCGTCATGACAACCCTGAGACAGGGCGACCTCCCCAAGGACCCGGACATCCTGCGCACGGCCGTGCAGCAAAATCAGGGAAATGTCGGCGTGTATGCCTCGGTCATCCGCGGCGGGAGCGTCCGGCGCGGGGACTCCGTCTCGCTGGCGTGAGGCCGACAAGGCTGGAGCTCGATCGAGAAGCGAATGATCGGCCCAGCTCAAGCCGTCTAATAAGGAGTAATGGCCAGCCCGTGGCGGGCTGCCAGATACCGAGAGAGATGCCTCGCGTTGTAGGTTGCTACGGTCACAACATCGCGAAGGCCAGCAAAGTCCATCGCCTGCGCCGCCAACATGACATCCGCATCGATCTCTTTCTCATCTGCCAAAGAGTGAGACGTTTCACGTCCGGGCTGTTTGGCTTTCGGCAGGCATCTCCCAATGGTCCAGAATCCAGAATGATGATTCGCGCCACGCTCAGACCCTTCGCTTGATGGCATCGACCGCCTCGTCCGTGGCCCCTGGAGGCTCGCGATCGGGAACATCTTGTACCGCGAGCGCGGCGGGCAGATTCTTCACGAAGCGCTCCCAAGACGATTTTGAGTAAACCCCGCCGAAATGTTTGCCTGTCAGTCGGAATTCCGCCGGGTCGATATCTTTCATATACTTAAACATTTTATAATAACGTGGATTAGAAACCGTTGTGCAAAGGATCTGCTCCGGCCGTGCCGAACCATCTGCCCACATATCGTAATTAGAGGGAATATCAAGCCAAACACCTTCCTGAACTTTCCAATTGTCTCCCTCTGGGCGTTCCGCGAGAAAGAAGATTGCATCGAGTGGCTCAACGGTTACGGTGTATAGCATGATCAATATCCTCAGGACTGGCCGATCGAGCGGAAATCGTCAAGGTCCTTTTTGATTCTAGCGGATGTCCATCAGGCGCGTCAGCGTCTCTTGCGGATTTCGACGGTTTTCGTCAGTTTGAAAATCGATCAGCAGCCGCGCTAAACAGCGGGCCGTATGGCATCATAGAGTCTAGTGGGCTGTCAACCGTCGATTGATGGGTTGGAGTACCGCCTTTAGGCGGAAAGAACCGGCTGAAGCCGGGACTCCAACTTCTCAAATCAAGATTGACAAGGCACTAGGCGTGACAGCGCAATGGCGCCCTGCATCCTCCATGGCCGGACTCTCGCCGAGGAAATCCGCTATGAGCGAAGCCACGGATTCCACTTCGGATCGCTCGGGAGCCTCCAAGCGTTGATCGGTGCGTACCTCGACGCCGTCCAGTCCGGGCGGCCGGTTGACCGCGAGACCTGGCTTGCTGCCCACCCGGACCTGGCCGACGGCCTCCGGACGTTCCTCGCCGATTACGACCGGTTCCAGGAGCTGGCCGCTCCCCTGCGCGACGTGGCCGGGGCCGCGGCGGGGGCCGCGTCAACCGTGTCGCACGAGGGCACCGGCTTCTCGCTCGGCTCCGGGTCGTCACCCGACATGACTTCCGAGGGTGGGGTTTCGGCAGCGCCGCCGGCTTCCGGCACGCGCGTTCGCTACTTCGGCGACTACGAGCTGCTGCGAACCCTCGGTGAGGGGGGCATGGGTATTGTCTACGAGGCCCGCCAGCGAAGCCTCGATCGCATCGTGGCGCTCAAGATGATCCGCGCGGGGCGGTTTGCTGGCGAGGAGGACCTGCGACGGTTCCGCAACGAGGCCGAGGCGGTGGCGAAATTAGACCATCCGCACATCGTGCCGGTGTACGAGGTGGGGGAGCACGAGGGCCACCACTACTTCAGCATGAAGCGGATCGATGGAACCAGCCTGGCGGCCAACCTGTCCGGATATCGTGACCGGCCGCGGGAGGCAGCGCGGCTGGTAGCGACGGTGGCGAAGGCGTTGCACCATGCCCACCAGCGCGGGCTGCTCCATCGGGACCTCAAGCCCTCGAACATGCTGCTCGACGCGAAGGGTGAGCCGCACCTGACCGACTTTGGCCTGGCCAAGCGGCTGCAAGGCCCCGGCGCCGCCGAGACGACGCGCACCGGCGCCATCCTGGGCACGCCGGCATACATGGCCCCCGAGCAGGCCAGCGGCCAGCGCGGCGAAGTCACTACCGCGACCGACGTGTATGGCCTGGGTGCCCTGCTCTACGCGCTGCTGACCGGGCACGCTCCCTTTCGGGGCGAGAGCGTGGCCGACACGCTGTTGCAGGTGCGCGAGCGCTCACCCGAGCCGATCCGCATATCGAATGCGAAGGTTCCCCGCGACCTGGAGACGATATGCGTGCGGTGCCTGGAGAGAGAGCCGCGCCGCCGCTACGCCTCGGCCGATGCCGTGGCCGAGGAGCTAGAGCGCTGGCTCAGCGGGGAGCCGATCACCGCCCGCCCCGTGGGCAAGCTGGAACGGGGCTGGATGTGGTGCCAGAGGAATCCCGTCGTTGCGGGGCTGATTGGAGCCGTTGTGGTGGTCCTGATCACGGGCACTGCCGTCTCCACCGTCTTTGCCGTGCGGGCCAGCAACCGGGCCCAGGCCGAGCGGATCGAACGCATCCGGGCCGAGAACGCCGAGAAGGACACGAGAAAGGCCCGCGACGAGATCGAAGGGACCTTCGCCCGCAGCCTGCTCCGGCCGCTCGATCTAGCGGGCGACGCCAAGGAAGTCCTGTCACCGACGGAGGTCGAGGCCCTCTGGGAGCTGGCTGGGCACGGTAGCGGATTGCTGGGCCTCCGCCTCGTCGACGAGGCCACCCGCAGCCCAATGACCACGCGCCAGCTTTGCGCGCGCTCCGAGCCAGTCCTGCTCGCGGCGGTCGGCCTCGCTCAGAACAAGCGAGAGCAGGCCCTCAAGCTGTTGATCGGCCGGCTGGCCGAGACCGGGCTGCCTCTGGCCCAGAAGGCCGACATCGCGCTCACGGCCCTGGAACTGACAGACCGCGGTGGTCCTGAGACAGGAGCTTGCGAGCAGGCCCTGGCCGGGGCGATCAAGGCAGACTTGCCCGCGCACCTGCTTGCCGCATGGAAGCTGCATTTGAGTCTGGTCGTCGAGCGGTTGGAGCCGGATCGGGCCGGCCGGCTGATCCTCCTTGCGCTGCACAAGGAGACAGGTGCCGCAGAACTTGGGAACCTGGCGCTCGATCTCGCGAAGGTGGCGAGTCGGCTGGAGCCTGCCAAGGCGGCCGGTGTTTGCGGTGAGGCTCTGCGACTCTTGACCGACGCCCTTGCCAGGGAGACAAGTGACAACGGCCGCCGGGAACTTGCAGGAGGATTCTGGGCGCTAGCAGGGCGTATGCCTCGCGGCGAAGCCATCCGCTCCCTCACCGAGGCCCTGGGACGCGTCGCCGACTCGGGAGCGCGGCAGCGCCTGGCTGCGGGTCTGGGAGCGGTGATAACAGCGATGTCCCCCGACGATGTTGCGGAGATTCACCCCGTCGTTGCTCGTTCACTCGTCGACGCACTGAGCCGCGAGTCCGAGGCCAATGTGCGCAGATTCTTGGCACGGGCCCTGGCAACGCTGGCGAAGTGCTGGCGAACGCCTAAACCTTCAGACGTGAGGCCCGTGGTCCAGTCACTGGCCACAGCACTCCGTGCGGAAAAGGACCCAGCGCGTCGCGGTCAACTGGCTTGGGCCCTGGCGCCGATGGCGGAACGGCTGGGCCCTGAAGAGTCGTGGTGCCATTAACCTTTACTATCTCCTCTACAGCTTGGACGCAGATGATGCCGCGCGGACCGCACGAGTGCTTGTGGCAGCCCTCGGACAGGAGACCGACCCGGAAACCCGCTGGTGGCTGGCGGCGGGGCTCTGCCGTGTGGCCGAAAGGATGGACCCCATGGAGGCCGCCCGAGTCTGCGGTCCCGCGGTGGTAGAGATGGGCAAGGCCATCGCAACTAAGAAGACGTCCGCCCAGAACGAGTACAATGCGCACCTGATCGACGGATTCGTGGTCGTTGCGTCTCGTCAGGAGCCGGCGGTTGCCAGCGGCTCCGCCCACGTCCTGGCCGACCTTATCAAGGGCGCGAGGTCTTGCGGCAGTGGCGAAGGGATTGAATCCAGTCGAGGCGGCCCGCGTCCTGTCCGATGCCCTGAGACGCGAGATGGATGGCTACGACCGTCTGTCACTGGCGAAAAGCCTAGCGGCTGTCACGGCTCGGATGGAGCCAGCCGCGGCCGCGCAGGTTTGTGACCAGACGATCCGAAGTCTTCTTGGCTCTCGATCAGCCAAACTTCGTGGTGGCGGTTTCCGTTCTTCCGTAGCGGAGTTACTCCCGCGACTCGAAGCCCGAAAAGCCAATGCCCAGGCCGCAATCCTAGCCTCCGTGATGTGTTCACAGGGAATCGATGCCGACGAAGGCCCAACAGTGTTGTCCCGCCTCCTGACAGACACCAGCCAGACCCAAGGTGGCCTTCGTGCCGTGCGCATGGCCATGCAGACAATCGGGCTGGGAGTGGGCACGCTGACTGCTGCCGTGTCGCTTGCGGCCGAGCCCTGGCCGTGCCGATTGACCATTCAGGAGTTGGTCGACCTGCTCAAGATGCCGACGTGCTTCGGCGAGGCCCGCCGGGTCGTGCTCGACCATCTGGGCAACATCCACGGCCGCCGCTTCGCCAACCACTGGGAGTTCGTCCGCTTCGCCCACGAGAATCACCTCGCGCTCGACTTCACCACCCCGCCCCGGCGGCCCGACCCCGCGGCTCTCGGCGCCGAGGAGGCGTCAACTCAGTGAAGGGGAGGTACGATGGCTCACGACGACCGAAGCGGCTTGCTCGAATCGTACCGCGACTACCTCCGGCTGCTGGCGCGGCTGGAGCTGGATCCGCGGCTCCGCGCGCGGCTGGATCCCTCGGACATTGTCCAGCAGACACTCTTGCAGGCACATCAGGCCCTCGACCAGTTCCACGGCGAAGGCCAGGGAGCGCTGGCGGCGTGGCTGCGCCAGATCCTCGCCCGTAACCTGGCCATGGCCTTGCGCGACCACGCCCGCGCCAAGCGCGACGTGCGCCGTGAGCGGGACCTGCAAGCGGCCCTCGACCGCTCCTCGGCCCGGCTGGAGTCGTGGTTGGCGGCCGATCAGACCTCGCCCAGCCTCCAGGCGGAGCGAAACGAGCAGCTCCAGCGGGCGGCAAATGCCCTGGCCGCGCTCCCCGCCGACCAGCGGGACGCCGTGATGCTCCATTTTCTCAACGGGCTGTCGCTCGCGGAGGTTGGGACAAGGCTCGGCCGGTCGCAAGCCGCCGCCGTCGGCCTCATCCAGCGCGGTCTGAAGGCGATGCGCAGCACCCTCGGTGCGGAACCTCGATCATGATAGAACCGACCGGAACCCAGAGACTCCTCGCCGATCACCACCCGGTTTGGCGGGGCGAAACGGCGATCACCACGGTCAACTCCCTCAGCCTGACCTCTCTCCGCGCCGGGGGGCGAGGTCGATGAGTTTGCTCTTCGCCATGCCAGGTCAGAAAGCCGCTGGCTCTCTCGTCTTTCTTGACCCCGGAGGGGTCACACAACAAAGCCCAGGGGTCGCCGAAGACGCACCCTGGGCTGATGAAAAGTTGGTGTTGACTGGGCTGGAGCGGCGGATGGGAGACGGGTGTTTTTGTTGCGCGCGATCGAAAGACGGCGCGGCCGAGCGATCCCTTTCCCCCCCTTGCGAAGGGGGGGCCAGGGG
>JBIOJM010000066.1:0-35758 GCA_044450785.1 Isosphaerales bacterium | reverse complement strand
GTTTGGCAATTTGCTCCGTTCGGGCACGGCGTTTGGCCGCAGCGCCTTGGTATTGGCCGCATCGGGCAACGAGAGCGACCGGTTCGGCGACCGGTTCGGCGGCGCTCCGTTTTTCCTGGCGACTGCCTACCCGGCCGCGACTGAAGATTTCCTTTCGGTGGCGGCTCTTGAGCAGACGGGCGATTTGTACAATCCCTACAAAGTGGCCGACTTCTCCAACGCCGGCGCGAAGATCGCCGGGCCGGGGGTAGGAGTCGTGTCGGCGATTCCCGGCGGTGGACTCGGCACCAAGAGCGGAACGAGCATGGCGACTCCTCACATTGCCGGCGTGGCCGCCTTATGGGCGCAAAAGATCATGCTTAGCGGCGCCTTTACCTCCGAAAAGATCCTGGAAAAACTGAGGAGTTCCGCTCGGGTTCCCCCTGGCTTGGACGAAGCCGACGTCGGCGTCGGCATCCCTCAGGCACCTCAATCGTAACGGCTCCGAGTGTTCGTCCGGCCCGGAATTCGGCGGTCGGATTCTGCTTGAGGTCTTGCACCAAGTATGTCATTTTCAAGCAACACCTGCGGCATCGCGCGCATCGTCAAAACCACTCCTGATGGAATGGCTGAGAAGCATGTTGGCATGGCGTTCATCATCGACGCACGGCACGTGATGACTTGCTGCCACGTGCTGAACGATGCGCTTGGCCGAGAGAATCGACTCGATCCTGAAACGCCGCCTCCCGAAAAGCGATTCTCGATTCGGTTTCCTTACGCGAGCAATGCGAAAGGATCGGGTGGTGTCGTCCTATGGTGCCTCGAACTACAGCAGGCCAAGGATGTTGCGGTCCTTAAACTGGAGGACGATGCTCCAGCCGATGCGCACGTTGCCACCTTCAGCGAATTCGAGGTTCAAGGTGAGAAATGGTCCTGCATCGGCAGAGACGCTACCGAAATCGACCGCGAGGCTCATGGTGAATTGGGGTCCATTTTGGCAAGCCAGGAACGCCAACTCAACGGGCCTACTGGCATCGCCGTGAGAATCGCTGGCGGCTATAGCGGGGCCGGGGTCTGGTCCGACGCTCCGAATGCGTTCGTCGGAATGGTGGTTACCAAGGATCGCGATCAGTTTGAAAACGGGGTTGCATACGCAATCCCCACGTGCATATTACTGCAGGTTTGGCCGAAACTGAAGCAGATTCGGGACGGGCATTTGTTTGATCCGAATCTGACCGATGCGCAGGCGAACTGGGCCGTCCCAGTCCTGCCGCCGACAGTCGCCGTTAACCAACCAGCGCCCCCGCGCCGCCCGTCCTCGCCCAGCTACTTTTGCTACGTGTCACGGCAGAAGGTGGACCAACTCCACTCGCAAATTGTCGATGAACAGCCGACCGAACGGTTTCCGTCGAACCCTGGCGCGCCGGACGAAGCCGGTCTATCGGCGGGGTCCGTCGGCAAAATACTCGAGGATGCGTCGTACGGCATGCGCGGGGTGGTTCAGCGAGAACGCAAGGTCAAGACGCAGTACATCGAAAAGCTACGGCGGGTCGTCACTCACATCGCTGCGGAGGGGCCAATCCCGTCACTGGAAAGCCTCCTATCGACCGATAAGGGCGGGCGGGGGTTCTTTCACTACCGGGGGGAGTTTCGCCCGGTTACACCGCTTTCTGGCCCGGTCCCGTCGGAGACGCTTGTGGTTCTGAAGTCCCAGGCGGGCGGGCGGACCCTGCTCCTCGACTGCTCGCTCCGCAACTTCAGCGAGGGAAACGCGCCAGACGGCTCGTTCCGCGTCCACTCGGGTAACCACCGCTTCTTTTCCGGACAAATCGGCCTGTGGCTGGAAACGGTGGCGGTTTACTTCGACGCCACTGCCGACGAAATCTACGGCTCCCCCCTGTTCCTCAAGTTGGGCATGCGTCCGGCCTCTGCGATGGTGCCATCCTCGGATCACATGCCCGTACTCTGACCGCGAGAGATCATGGAACCGCTTGACCTGTCCGTCCACGAGGTGGAAGAGTTCCACGGCAAGGGCCTCACTTGGAAGGGGGTCAACTGGATCGTGGGCCGCCACATCGCCACTGGAGCGGAGGCGATCGTGCATCGTCTAGTCCATGGAGAAACCGGTGAATGCAACTTCGTCCTCAAGGTACTCCGGAACCCCGACGCATTAGGTTCCTTTGACCAGCCAAGCGACGGTGAGTTTCACTCACCGCACCCCATCATGCTCATGCAAGCCCGACTGGCGGTTCCTGGTGGTATTGTCTTGATCCAGCCCCTCACGCAGAGTTCCGATAACAGCCCCAAAATGCAATTGATGAGCGAGGCGCAAGCGCGGATCGAGGCCGGCGACCTGCCGGGCGCGCTGCGCATTTACGAGGACATATACGTCCGATACCGGAACGACCCACAGGTCGTCTACAACTTTGGCGCGACACAGACGCTGGTGAGGGATTACGACCGGGCCTTCACCCTCTTCCGTGAGGCCTTGGCGTTGGACCCGTACGACGTCACGTTCCGGAAGGCCGTGCTCCAAACCGCTATGGCCGCAGGCCAATTCCAGTACGGGCAGCACATTTGGGACGAAACAAAGAGCCTCTTCTTCCGCTCCACCGCCCTGAACGCACCGGCGGTCACCCTCCTCTCCGAGTTGGGCCTCCCGGAATTGGCCCTGGAAGCGTTGGCGACCGCGACGGACCTGCCCGCCGAGGAGCGGTCCCGCCTTCTGCCACGACTCGAACAGGACGTGCTCGCCAAGCGGGCGGCCGCTGCTGTTCTGGACCGGGCCCGCCGGGAATTGCCGGAGGACGCTCGGCATCAGCCCCTGGCCGCGGAGGTTCTGAGCAAAGCTCTGGAACTCTACCCCCGCGATCATGTGACCGCGATCAACTTGGGATTCTCCCATCGCTGTGCCGGGCAGCACGCCCAAGCGGCCTCCGCCCTGATCTCGCGGTACCGCTATGTGCCGGCAAACCTTGCCAGGGCGGCGTTGGTCAATGCGGGGTTATGTCAGGTGTTAGCCGGCGATTGCCTCGCAGCCCTGCAACTCCTCGACTTCGCGTTCGGTTGGTACTGCGGACCAAGCGGCGAGGAGCCGGACCACTGGGACGTAAACGGCCTTGTTTCCCAGGTCATGACGTTTGAGGGTGGATTGTGCGCGTTCATTGAGGAAGGCCCTGAAAAAACACTACTGGTTCTGGCGCAACTCAGGAGCCAGGTCGCGCCCGCCGCCCTGCCGGGGAACGTGCTCCGCTATCAGAGCTGTCTCCTCGCCCAACAGGGCGACAGGCAGAAGTCTCAAGCCACTGCCAGCGGCGGGTGAGTTCGACCGTTAGGGAGAGAAAACGGGTCGAGAGTCGAATTGTTGACAAAAAGGGCCGAAAAGGGTGCTATCCGCGTACCCCCGAAGTCCCGACCGCAAATGGTGCCAGCGACGTGCATCCCATGACCTTGGAGGTCCTCCGCCGACCGGGCGTTCTGGTCTGCTTGGCCGTAAAGTCCACAAGATCGAAGTTGATTCCTGTGAACGTTGGGTAGGTCTTGTCGATCCGAGTGTCGAGGACCGCGATTGTGAGCCCCTCGCTAGCCTCTAGGCTCGACCCGGCCCCGACGGCCTCGATCCACCACGCCTTCTCCCCGGCCGGCACGTCAGGCGGCTCGTGAACCGAGACACGAGCGAGAAGGGCATCGACGGGTAGACTTCCACGACGCCTTCCTCTCTGCCTACCCCGAGCGCAACCTCGGTCTGGACCTCGACCCGACCATGGTTCCACTGGAGAGACAACAGATCGTTCCGCTCAACAACGACGAGGTTAGGGCGGCGGGGAGAATGCAAATCGAGGAGTCCCGGCGTGGACGGGAAGGAGGAATGCTGAGTCACGCGAACTCGAGCGGTCAGCAGTAATTCCACTTTTCTGTGATCCACTCTCCTGAATGGAGTTCAGGAGGTCACCGGCTCGCGCTGCCCGGCGCCACTGCCGGATATTGTCAATCCGCCGCCTCGCGCACGCTGCCTGGCATAATCAAAGGGGTCAGGAACCGATTCCGACTTCGGTCTTGCGATAATCAAAGGGGTCAGATAATCAAAGCGGTCAGGAACCGATTCCGGCGATAATCAAAGGGGTCAGGAACCGATTCCGACTTCGGTCTTGACCCTTTTCCGGCCTTTTCCGGTCCCACCGAGCCTTTTCCGGTCCCGTTGACACCCGTGGTCTGCCACCTGACGCCCCGTGGACGGATTCCTGACGTCCGCGATGGCAACCGAGCACCACGTTCGGCTCGGAATCACCGTAGTCGCCTCGCCGATGGCCTGGATGACGATCACACGCAGAGAATCCAACCTACCCGGAACCGATCTTCTTGGTAGCATGGCGTGTCGTCTCGTTCCTGAAAGGCTGGCGGGTTGTTCGCCGGTCCCGGCCTTGGGGGTCTGGTGCCACGGGGTGTCGATCATGCCGCAGTCCGACGCACCCGATCACGGCCAGCGCCTCAAGGTCCTGATCAAGGAGTTCTTCCACGCCTTCTTCCTCTGCTTCTTCCCCGACTGGGCGGCGCGGTTCGAGTTCGTCGACATCGACTGGCTGGATAAGGAGCTGTTCCTGGCACCGCCGCAGGGGGAGCGACGGCAGCTTGACCTGGTGGCACGCTTGAAGCTGCGGCCCGGCGGCCCGCCGCCCCGCGCGGGTGCCACCGACCTAGTGGCCCTGGTCCATCTCGACTGGAGTCGCGAGCCAGCGCCCTGGCCTTCCGCCCGCGGATGTTCGAGTACTACATCCAACTGCGGCGCGATACCGGGCTGCCGGTCCTTCCGATCGCCCTGTTCCTCCGCGTGGGGCTCGACGGCATCGGCTGGGACGCCTACGAGGAACACTTCTGGGAGCATCGGATCGTCCGCTTCGACTACGCCTACGTCGGCCTGCCGGCCTTGGACGGCGAGCCGTACGCGACGGGCGAGAACCTGCTGGGGGTGGCGCTGAGCGCCCTGATGCGGCTCCCGGCGGACCGGCGGGCCGAGTTGTACGCCGAGGGGTTGAAACGGATCGCCGGTTCGGGAGAGAATGACTATCGGCGGTTCCTGCTGGCCGAATGCCTGGAGGCCTACGCGGAGCTGGACGAGTCGCAAAATGAGCGGCTGCAAGCGTTGCTGCACGCCGAGGCGTATCGCGAGGTCGAACCCCTCATGAAGACCACCTACGAACGCGGTATCGAACGCGGCATCGAGCAGGGCGAGCGGCGGTCGGCCCTGCGGCAGATGGAAGCGAAGTTCGGCCCGCTGACTGCCAAAGTCAAGCAACAGGTTGAGGCTTTGTCGTCGAACGCGCTGGCCCAACTCCAGCTCAACCTTCTCAATGCACAGTCCCTTGAGGAACTTCGCCTGGACGACTGAAGCCTGCTGTTTCTTCCAAGTGAAAAAACCCAGGAAGTAAATCGGTGCCATCCTTGACGAGGGTTCCGCGTACACGGTACGTAACTCCATTCAACGTCAACGAAATGGCCAATGCCACCCCAATGCGACGCTGGGCGTGTTGCCAAGTCCGTTCAGCAAGTACCCGTCCCCTATTCGTCGCAAGTCCAATACCGGCGGTGGGAATCGAACCCACACGGGGTTGCCCCCAGAGGATTTTAAGTCCTCAGCGTCTGCCGTATACGTGGCATTGGGCTGATGTTGGTGTGGCGTTTAAGTTATTGTTGAATCAGCCAGTTACGTCGCTCACTTTCATGGGATTGATTGCAGCCGCATTGGGGTCGCACGGCCAGTCGTCTTACCAAATTCTTACCAAGTCGGGCGAAATCACCAGCTTTCCGAAGACGCGGCACTAAGGGAACTTGTCGCGAATTGGCACTGCCATACTGTCTACTCTAACGGTTTAGATCAGACGGCTTCGCCGAACCAGTAATCCTGGCGTGCGTCCATGAGGATGCGGCGTGAATCGATTCCTTCCCGCCCTCGCGGCGAATCCGTCATTGCTTCCCCGGTATTCCTGAGAGGGGCGGATGGACACCAATTCTGATAGAATGTCAGCAACCTCCAGGTCGCCGCCCCCGAGCTGGGCCGGGACCCCGGGCGGATGGACACCAATTCTGATAGAAGGTCTGCAACCGTTTGTTTTGCGGGCTTGCCTCGCCATGAACGAAGAACCGACTACCGCCGTCGTCCAGCGCTGCCTTGACGCAGTGCAAGGGGACGCGGCCGCAGAACCGCTCATCCGGGACCTGCTGGAACGGGCGGTCGGCCGCCTGCGCCTGTTGTGCGCCTCGCTGCTCCGGCGGAGTTACCCGCGGCTGACGCAACCGCCCCTGAACCTGGAGACCGACGAGCTGCTCGGCGGTGTGGTGGCCGGGCTGCTCAGGGCCCTGCGCGACGTCCGTCCCCAGACCGTGCGCCAGTTCTTCGCCCTGGCCAACCAGCATATGCGCTGGGAGTTGAATGATCTGGCCCGACGCTTAGATGATCAGCCCCCCGCCGCGGCCCTGGCGGAATCCGGCGTTGCGGCCCCGCCCGGCAGCAGCGACTCCTGCCTCAGCCAGGACGCCCGCCGCATGCTGCGGGCGATCGAGGGCTTGCCGGAGGCCGAGCGGGAAGTGTTTGAGCTGGTCCGCATCCAGGGGCTGCCTTACTCCGAGGCCGCCGAGGTTATCGGGCTTTCGGTGAAGACGGTGCAGCGGCGCCTGAACCGGGCCCGCCTCCTGCTGGCGGAGCAGCTGGCCGACCTTCGTCCGGACGCGCCGGACGGGACACCGGGGTCGCCAGGCGACACCCCTTCGTCCTGAGGAGACCCGCCGATGACCGGCAACCCCGACGTGTTCGCACTCCTCGAGGAGATGCTCGACTCGGGTCGGACCCCGGAAGAAGTGTGCCGCGACTGCCCGGAGTTGCTTCCCGAAGTCCGGCGGCGGTGGAAGGCTTTCCGCCTCGTTGACGGGTCGCTCGCGGCATTGTTTCCAGACCCGGAGACACCCCCGCGTGCCGACGCGATCGTGGCCGTACCCCATCCCGCGGAGCTGCCGCAGGTTCCCGGCTACCGGGTGGAGGCCTTGCTTGGCCGAGGCGGCATGGGCGTCGTCTATCGGGCGTGGCACCTGCGCCTTAACCGCGCGGTCGCCCTGAAGATGCTGCTGGCCGGCCCCTGCGCCCGGCCGGAGGAGCTGGAGCGCTTCCTGCGCGAGTCGCAAGCGGTCGCCGGCCTGGGCCACCCCAACATCGTGCAGGTCTATGACATGGGCGACGTGGAGGGCCGGCCCTACTTCACGATGGAGCTGGTTGAGGGCGGCAACCTGGCTGATCAAATCCGGGGGGTTCCTCAACCGGCTCATCAAGCGGCTGCACGCGTGGCGACGCTGGCCGAAGCGATCCACGCGGCGCATCAAAGCGGTATCGTGCATCGGGATCTCAAGCCGGCCAACATTCTGCTCACCCGGGACGGCACGCCCAAGGTGACCGACTTTGGCCTGGCCCGTCGGCTGGAAGGCGACGGGGGACTGACGCTGAGCGGCGTGCCGGTGGGGACGCCGAGCTACATGGCCCCCGAGCAAGCGCGCGGCGAAAGGCAGGCGATCGGGCCAGCCACGGACGTGTACGCCCTGGGGGCAATCCTGTACGAGCTGCTCACGGGCCGGCCGCCGTTCCGCGCCGAGAGCGCGACGGCAACGCTCCAGCAGGTGCTGACAGACGAGCCAGTGTCTCCGACACGGCTGAACCCGCAGGTGCCGCGCGACCTGACAACGATCTGCCTGAAGTGCTTGTCCAAGGAGCCGCACCGGCGCTACGCCAGCGCCGCCGCACTGGCGGAAGACCTCCGCCGGTATCTTCGCGGGGAGCACATCGCGGCGCGCCGGGCCGGGCGGTTGGAGCGCCTCGCCCGATGGGCGCGGCGTAGCCCGGCGGCCGCAGCGCTGCTCGCCGTCACGTTGTTTGTGGCGACCACACTGCTTGGCGCCGGGGGCTCGCTAATCGGTCGGCAGTTTCGCACCGCGCGGGCGGTGGAGGCGGACTTGCGGGAAGCGGACCGGTTGCAGCGGCAGTCGGCCTTCCCCGATGCCGGCGCCGCACTGGAACAGGCCCGGTCTCGGCTCGGCGACGGCGGGCCGTTCTGGCTGTACCCGGTTGTGGCGGCGGCCCGCCGCGACCATCAGTTCCTGGTACGGCTCGAGGCGATCCGCCTGAATCGCTCAACCCTGGCCGAGGGGCAGCTCCACCACGGCGCTCTGCTGCGCTTCAACAAGGCCCGGGCGGATCGGGACTACGCCGAGGCTTTCCGAGACCAGGGGCTGGGCGAGCCTCCCGACGACCCGGAGGGAGTCGCAGCGCGAATCCGTGCCTCCAAATGGGTTGCCCACATTGTCGCCGCGCTGGATGACTGGGCGGTCTGTGCCGCCGACCCGGCCCGGCAGGATTGGCTGCTGGGCTTGGCGCGCCGGGCGGACCCCGACCCCTGGCGCGACCGGGTGCGCCACCCAGCGGCCTGGAGAGATGGGAAGGCCCTGGCCGAGCTGGCGCAGGCGGAGCCGCTGGCGGAGCAGCCCGTACCGCTGCTGCTGGCGCTGGGCGAATGGCTGACTGCGACCGGCGAGGACGGGGTCGGCTTTCTCCGGCGCGTCCGGGAGCAATATCCCGACGACTTCTGGGCGAACTTTACGCTGGCCCTGGCGCTGCACGGCGCGGAAAGGCACCCGGGAGGTGATCCCGCGCCGGCCCTGGCCTACTACGAGAAGGCTCAGAAAATCCGCCCGCAAGCGGCCGCCGTTCTGAATGACGTCGGCCTCGTCCAGATTGACAAGTACTGGATATGGGACGCCGCTACCACCTTGCACCGGCTCGTGAAGAACGATCCCCGGTTCGCGCCGGGCCTGAACAACCTCGGCGTGGCCCTGGAACGCAAGGGCTATTGGCCCCTGGCGGTGCTCACGTACCAGGACGCCCTGGAGATCGATCCCCAGTTGGCCGCCGCCCATTGCAACCTCGGCGAAATCCAGGCCGGTTCGGGGTCCTTGGACGAGGCGATCGACCACTACCGGCAGGCCCTGCGGAGCGACCCCGATTGTGCCCGGGCCCACCACTTGCTCGGTATCGCCCTGGTCGCCAAGGGCCGGTTTGAAGAGGCGGACGACGATTACCCGGAGAGCGTCAAACCCCTCAACAAGTTCCGTGGTCCAGCCCTGGACGAGGCGATGGCTTGTTACAAGCGGGCCCAGGACTGTGACCCCACGTGGACCCCGGCCCGTAACACGCTCCGCATTCCCCCGCAGGATGAAGCCCGACTGAAGGAAGCCATCGACCACTACCGCCAGGCCGTCGGGATTGAACCTTATTTCGCCTGGTGCCATGGGGCGCTGGGCCAGGGGCTGCTCGCCCGGCATGAGTTCACCGAGGCCGAGGCCGAGATCCGGCGGGGCCTCGACCTGGTCCCCGAGGGGGAAAAGTTCCATGCTAACCTGGAACGTCAACTGCGGCGCTGCCGGCGCCTGCGCGCCCTCGAAGATCGCATCCCTGCCGTCGTCCAGGGAAAGGACAGGCCTGCCGCCGCAGACTGCCTCGACCTCGCGGAACTCTGTTTGGTCCAGAAGCACTACGCCACGGTCGCTCGCCTCTATGCCGAGGCGCTCGCAGCCACACCCCAATTGACCGTGGACCTCCGCGCCGGTCACCGGTTCAACGCCGCCCGCGCCGCCGCCCTGGCTGGCGACGGTCATGGCGACGACGCGGCCGGGCTCGGGGAGCCGGAGCGTGCGGGATTGCGCAAACAGACGCGCGATTGGTTGCGACTCGATCTGGCCGCCTGGACCAAAAAGGTAGACACCGGCACGGCAGCGGACCGCATCCAGGCTCAGAAGACGTTGGCGCCTTGGCGGGACGACCCCGACCTGGCCGGGCTCCGCGACGAGGACACCCTGCAGAAATTGCCTTCGGCCGAACGGCAGGATTGCCAGGCGCTGTGGCAAGAGGTTGCAGCCCTGCTCCGCCGTGCCCAAACGACCCAGTGAGCATCAGGCCAGCGTGCAGCACACGGTCGATGAACTCTTCCCGAGTCGCCCACGACTCGCGCTCCCATTCGCGTCAGCCCACCGGCGGCGCTTTTCCCGCCTGACGGTGTCCGGTATCCACTCTCAGTTATTCAGCGGGGGAGGAGAGCGATCGACGCGATCGCCCCGGCCTCCGGGCGTGGGTCCGATTCGGACCGCCGGGCGTGGTCACCACCTCGGTCGGTCGAATCCAGGCCAGTCAGGGACTTCGGAGTGCGTCCGATCCCACACGCCGGCGCGGGGGTGATTCCGGGCCGAGCCCCGCTCCCACTCCGTGTTTCCTGGAGATGAAACGATGAAGGCGCAGTTGAAGTACTCTCCCGACCTCCGGGACTGCGTGCTGGAGGATCGTCTGGTGCCGGTCATCCCCAATTTGGGCCCGGGTGCGATCGTGCTGACGGCCGGCGGTTACGTCCTCGTGATGAGTCCCTTCCCCGTCAGCGTCGCCGATCCCCTCGGCACGTCGGGCAGCCCCGGCTTCCTCACGCCGTCCGCCATGACGGGGGGGGGCAGCTCCAGCCTGCTGCCGGCGAACAGTACCGGCGTCCCCGGCCAGGCCGCAACGTCGCCGAACGGATCGAACGGGCGGGTCGCCTCGACAATCTTCGTCGGCTCGGGGGCCAACGACGCCGTCGCCCCGATCATCCCGCTGGTCACGCGCAACACCATCGCCAACGACGCCCTCAATGCCACCCCCCGCATCGGTCGTGTGTTGGGGGACCGGTCCGACGTCTTGCCCCCCGAGCAAGTCTATCGGGGCGGCCTGCCGGTGTCCGCCTCGGGCGGCGTCTCGACGGAGGCGTCCGGCCAACGGTTCGGGCCGAATCCGGATGAGAGGCCCGTCGATCCGTTGCCGATTCGGCTCCGGAGCAGACCACACCGCCTCGCATCGGGCGCCTCGGGGTCTCCCGTCAGGTCGCACGCGGATCGGGCGCCGTGATCCTCCAGGGACGCCATCCCCCTGCGGATCGCGCGTGTCGTCCCGGGGTGCGTAGGTCGACGAGTGCGATCGACGCGTGGTCTGAGACGGGGTGAGGGAGAAAACAAGACAGGTGCGGGGTGACTGACCACAGGGGAGACGACGATGAACAGCCAGACCCGGAGTGACCGCCAGGCCATGATCAAGGACGTCGGGCACCGGGCGCGGCAGATCCTCACCGCCGCGCCCCTGATTGCCGGCCTCGCCGAGCCGTCCGGCTGGCCGATGATGGTCGAGACATTCGACAAGGTCGGCGGCGGCCAGTGGCTTCGCTACCTCACCGGCGGGATCGAAGTCGGGGCGGCGGTCACGACGGGATTCCGTGGGGTCGTCCGCGTGCCGAAGCTGTATGTCCTCGCGATCAGGAACGGAAGCCGTACTCGCGGGGCCTCACTTGATACAAGCGGCGAGGGCCGCGGACAGGAGCGTGACCAGCTCTTCGCCACGGGCATTCGCGAACGCCTTGGGGCGGAGCACGTGATACATGATCGCGAACCCCGTGAGCTGTGCCATGACCATGACAGCCCGGACCGCGGAGTTGTCGCCGCCGATCTGCTCAGCGAGGAGCGGAAGCTCGGTGCGGTCGAGGTCCCGCCGGAACAGCTTGAGGGCGCCGGGCACCGTGGCGGAGTGCAGCAGGAGCAAGAGCGGCGTGTACCCCCAATCGGGCGAGTCCTTCTGCCCGTACACCATGACCCGGGCGAGGTGGTCGGCCAGGTCCTCCCCTTCGCCCTGGAGCAAGTCCCCCATGTCGAGGGCGTGGCGGATCACCTCGGCGAAGAGCCTCTCCTTGGAGCCGAAGTAGCGGTTGACCAGCGCGGCGGTCACGCCGGCGTCCGCGGCGATCTCGCGGGCCCCGGCGCCTCCGTAGCCCTGGGTGGCGAAGCGGCGGGTGGCCGCCTCGAGGATGGCCTCGCGGGTCGCGGCGGCATCCCGCCGCCGTCTCGGGCTCGCACTGACTGGTCGCTTCGCCATGTCTGGGCTCCTCCAATTTTTCTTCTCCCATTCCAAGTAAACCGCTGTTGACTTCGAAAGTCAAGGGACTATGATAAAGTCAACGGTGGTTTACTTGGCCGCCCACGAGGGGCCGGGGGCGGGGCGCCGGAACGCTCGGGCGCGTCCTTCCGTGCTCTGCCCGGCGACCTCGATGCCACCGCCCGCCGGCCGATCGGGCCGCACCAGCGCGAGCGGCACAACATCCCGGGGAGCAAACCATAGCTATGCGTCAATCCTCGCTTAACCGACCGACTGAAAGGGAAAGCACCAACATGGGAAGCACCGATGATCGCCGTTGGGAACCCGCAAACGGGGCAGGGCCGTTGCGTGCCGGGGTCGCACTGGCGGAGGCGCGGGATGACTCGCGTCCGCCGCTCGCCGGTGCAACGACTCATCCGGACCACCGGGCCGTGGCCGTGTCGACCGATCCCCCTCCGGCCACCTCGCCCCCGGCGTCCGTGCCGACATCGCACCCCTGGCGGAAGGCGCTGCTGTGGGCGGGGGCCGTGGCCGGACTGGCGGTCGGGGCATACTTCCTGGCCCCGACCGTGAAGACGATGCTGGACACGGTCTCCACCGATGACGCCTACGTCAACGGCCACGTGACCTACGTGGCGCCCCGCGTCGCCGGACAGGTCAGCCACGTCCTGGTGGACGACAACGAACGGGTGAACAAGGGGGACCTGCTGGTCCAGCTCGACAAGGAGCCGTACCAGGTCCAGGTCGACATCAAGAAGGCGGCCCTGGTCACCGCCGAGGCCGAGCTCATGGCCGCACGGTCGCAGGTCCGGGGCATCCTGGCCCAGGCCGGGAGCCTGCGCTGGAAGCTGCAGAGGTCGATCGAGGATGTCGACGACTCGGTCGCGCTGCTCCGGGCCCGGGTCGCGGCCCTGCGGAGCAAGGAGGCGTCCTTCGAGCGCGCCCGCGCCGACCTGCTGCGGGCCCGGGCCCTCTTCAGCCGCAACGCGCTCTCCCGCGAGGACTTCGACCAGCGCCTCGAGTCCGAGCGGACTGCCGCGGCCGCGGTCAAGCAGGCCCTCGAGGAAGTCCATGAGGCGCGGGTCGCGCTCGGCCTCCCACCACACCCCGAGAAGGGAGATCTGACGGACGTACCCGCCGACATCAACCAGACGTTCTCCGGGGTCCGCCAGGCACTTGCCGATGTCAACCAGAGCCTGGCGCAGCTCGGCTTCCCCCTCGTCTCCGTCTCCCTGACGCCCCAGCAGGCCCTCGAGGAGTTCACCAGGCGCGACAAGGAGGGGAACGTCGATCGGATCCTGGAGCGGATGGTGCCGGAGGCACCCGGGGTCCGGCAGGCCGAGGCGAAGCGACTCCAGGCCGTGCGCGACCTCGCCCAGGCCGAGCTGGACCTCCGCTACTGCGATATCGTCAGCGAGATCGATGGCGTGGTGAGCAGCCGCAGCGTCAACCCCGGCAGTCACGTCTCCGCCGGGCAGAGCCTGATGGCCGTCCGCTCGCTCACCGAGATCTGGGTCGACGCCAACTTCAAGGAGACCCAACTGGCAAACCTGCGGATCGGACAGCGGGTGCGCTGCGAGGTGGACATGTACGGCGGCCGACGTGAATTCGAGGGCCGCATCACCAGCTTCACCATGGGGACGGGCCAGACCCTGTCGCTGCTGCCGGCGCAGAACGCCACGGGCAACTTCGTGAAGATCGTCCAGCGGCTCCCGGTCCGCGTCGAACTGATCGACTACGACCCGGACAAGGCCCCCCTGTTCGTCGGCCTCTCTGTCACCCCCTACGTGTACTACAAGGAGCCGGCGACGGGGCCGCACGCCGGTGACGTCTTGCGACCGCTCCGCCCGCGCCCGCACGTTTCAGCCGTGTCCGACGCCGCGGGAGCCTCGCGACCGGCGGCCCCCACTCCCGAGGGCCGCGGCGGCGCTTGATGAATGAATGATTAAACGTAAATGGATGTCGATTCATCTTCACCTATTGCTCATCCCGAAGGAGGCCCCGAATGAGCGCCGCGGCCCTTAGCGTGAAAGCCGTCAGCCGCCCGGCGGTCAACCCCTGGATCGTCGCCACGGCCGTGGTGATCCCCACGTTCATGGAGATCCTCGACACCACGATCGCCACGGCCTCGATGCGCTACATCGCCGGCGGTCTGTCGGCGACGATGAACGACAGCGACTGGGTCATGACCAGCTATTTGGCGGCGAACGCCACCATCCTGCCGATCACGGGTTGGCTCTCGGCCCACCTGGGCCGCCGCAGGTACTTCCTCCTGTCCATCGCCATCTTCACGGCCGCCTCGGTGCTGTGCGGCCTGGCCACCAGCCTCGAGCAACTGATCCTCTTCCGGGTGATCCAGGGCATCGCCGGCGGCGGGCTCCAGCCCGCCAGCCAGGGGATCCTGATCGACGGCTTCCCCCCCGAGAAGCAGGGGACGGCCATGACGGTCTTCGGCGTGGCGGGGCTGACCGCCCCGGTCATCGGCCCGACGCTGGGCGGCTACATCACGGTCAACTACAGCTGGCGCTGGATCTTCCTCATCAACCTCCCGATCGGCCTCGTCGGCTACCTGATGTGCCACTTCGCGGTCCGCGACCCCGAATACTTGGAGCGGGAGCGGGCGGAAATGCGGGGGCGGCCGATCAACTTCGACTACATCGGCCTGGGGCTGCTCGCCCTGATGATGAGCTGCTGGGAAATCCTGCTCAGCAAGGGGCAGGAGTGGGACTGGTACAACGACCCCTTCTGGAAGGCCCAGACGCTGTTCGTCCTGTTCGTCCTCGGGCTGGGCGCCCTGGTCTTTCGGGAGATGAGGATCGCCAACCCGGTGGTCAACTTCCGGCCGCTGGGCGAGCGGAACCTCGCGGCCTCCAGCATCATCATCTTCTGTGCCTACGGCGTGCTGTACGGCGCCAGCGTGTGCCTGCCGTCCCTGCTCCAGTCCCTGTTCGGCTACGACGCCTTCGTCTCCGGCGTGGTGATGTCGCCATCGGGCGTCTTCTCCATCCTGGTGATGCTCGCCGTCGGCGTCCTCCTCGGTCGGGGCACCGACGCCCGCTGGCTGATCGCCGCGGGGCTGCTCGTCATGGCGGCCGGGTGCTACTGGATGGCGCGGATGAACCTGTACATCAGCCCGGGGCAGGTGGTTTGGCCGCGGGTGGTGTTGATCTGCGGCCTGTCGTTGATCTTCGCCCCGATCAACGTGGCGGCCTTCCGCTATACCCCCCCGCATCTGCGCGCGGCCGCTGTCGGCCTGTTCGCCCTGCTCCGCAACGAGGGGGGTAGCGTGGGCATGTCGATCAACAAGATCATCGAGCAACGGCGCGAGCAGTTCCACCTGGCCCGCGTGGGCGAGAACCTCAGCCCGCTGAACGCCCACGTGCAGACCTACTTCCGAGCTGGCAAGGCCTACTTCATGCAGCAGACGGGCGATCCGGCCCTGTCGCAGGGGATGACCCTTCAGACTCTCGCCGATCTCCGTCAACAGCAGGCGGCGTCCCTGGCCTATTTCGACGTCTTCTCGCTGTTCGCCGTCCTGAGCCTGGGGCTCGTGCTCCTCGTGCTCCTGATGAAGCGCTCCGTGGCCGAGAAGGGCGAGCTCATTGGGGGAGAGTAGGCAGGCGAGCGCGCGAGTAAATCGTCGTAAGAATTTCCCGACAGTTCGAAATCGAGGTTAGCCATGAGCGAAATCGATGAATTCAAGGCCCGAGTCCGGGGCGCGGCCGAGGCCGCCACGGAGCGCATCCGCCAGATGCATGACGAAGCCGCCCGGCAGTACCGAGAGAGGCAATCGAACTACGCGATCTTCCTCGACCTCGGTCAGCGGATCCGGAAGGCCATCAGGCCCTGGGTTAAGGCATTTGCCGAGTCCGAGGCGCAGTACGACGCGGTGCAAGGGGTTGATTCTGATGGCGCATGGGCATGGCAGGGGAAGGGTGCCCGACCCGCGCGGTACCATGGGGACGAGCCCCACCAATCCCGCGACCCTGCCCTGGCCGATACCTCCCCGACCGAGTGAGGCGAAGATGATTGTCCCGAACTACACACCCGAGGATCTGAAGAAGCTGCCGCTCCGAGCGATCATCGCCTTGGCCGCTCGCTGCGCACAGCGAGTCGAACACATGGCCGTCTTGCCCAATGATCACCCCGATAACGAGCGGTGCCGGGTGGCCGTAGGCGCCGCCCTCCGGGTGGCCGAGGAATTCGCGCGGGGCGGGTCTTGTCCGTCCCTCGGGCCGGTCGTCGACGAGATCGAGGCGTGCCGGGCGATCGGGGAGGAGGCGTTCATGCACGATGGCGCGATGGGTGCCGTCGTCCTGACGGCCCACGTAGCGGCGACCGCGCTACACGCCTTGGCCGTGCGGGGGAGCCGCAGGAAGCGAACTTGTTCGGAGTCGCGAAGCCCAATCCGTTTCCCCACCTGGCGGACATCACGGCCGACATTGCCGCGCGCGAGGTCTTCACGGCGGCTGTGGAGGCTGCCGTCGCCGAAGGGTTTTCGGACCAATTCATAAAGGGGGCCGTCGAGGATTATGAGAAACTCCTGCGACTCGACATCGGCAGCTATCCGCAGGCCGGCAAGCCGATCGATCCCTCGCCCGACGGACCGCTCGGACCGCTCAGGCCGGTCAGCGCGGCGCTTCCTCCAATCGACCGACGGCCATCGGGGGCACCACACACAACGACAACAGGCACGGTGTCCCGCTGCCACGCTCAGTAACACTGAAAGGGCCAGGCGATGTCGGGAGTCCCACAAGGACTTCAACGGGGAACCGTCGATGAACACCGTGCCTCATTACTTCCAGGCAGCCGTTGCGGCAATGATCGTGACCTCAGCCAGTGTGGCGGGCGAGTCGCATGGGACCGCCACGTCGCTCGATCGGACCGGCGCAACGACGCCGTCAAAAGTCTGCCCAGGCCAAGAGCAGGACGGCCTGGATCTGCGGCGGCCTTATGAGAGGGGCGAGATCCCGGTCGTCATGATTCATGGCCTGTGGGGCAAACCGCAGCTTTGGGGTCAGATGGTTGCGGAGCTCGACGCCGATCCTGCACTCCGGCGAAGGTATCAGTTCTGGACGTTCCGCTATGCCAGCGGGGACGCGATTCCGTACTCGGCCCACCTGCTGCGGCAATCGCTGCGGCGGGCTCGTCGGACCTTCGATCCCGAAGGAACCGACGCTGCCTTCGACCGGATGGTCGTGGTGGGCCATAGCCTGGGCGGCATCCTGGCGAAGATGATGGTTCAGGAAAGCGGGTCGCGTCTGTGGCAGACGGTCTGCGGGCGACCCATCGACCAGCTTGCCGGCCCGGCCGAGGACCGCCGGCTTCTGGAGCAGGCGTTTTGCTACAATCCTGTGCCAGAAGTCCGGAGGGTCATCTTCATCACAACCCCGCATCGCGGTAGTCCGCTAGCCACGAGCCCCGTTCGTGGGATTGCGACACAACTCTGTGACCGGCCAAGCCGCTTCCTCGAGGCCCTCAAGACCGTTCAGGCGAACAACAAACTCGACCTGTTCACTCGTCGCTTCGTCGCGGAGAGCCCGACGAGCGCAGGCGAGCTCGTTCCCGGGCACCCACTCCTCCTGGCTTTGTGCAATCTCAAGATTGATCCGTCAGTCCGCTGCCATTCGATCATCGCGGACCTTCGTGACCCGCCTTGCAAGGGCGCCACCGACGGCATAGTCCCGTACTTGAGCTCACATCTAGAAGGCGTCGACTCGGAGTTGCTCGTTCGTGGCTTGCACATTTGCTTGAATCATCCTGCCGTGATCCGGGAGGTCCGGCGGATCCTTGTGGAGCACGTACAGCAATGAACCCTGGGCCGGACCTACATGAGGATGTCCGCATGTCACTCGAGAGCGCCGTCATGCAATTGGGGTCAAGTCGCACCGATTCCAACCGGGCTCCGAGCTCCTGTGTCCTGACGGTCAACGTCGGCTCGTCGAGCCTCAAGTTCGCGCTGTTCGCGTCGGCGGGTTCCCCTTCGCGCCTCCTGTGGGGCCGGGTTGAGCGAATCGGCATGCAGGCTGCCGGGTTGGTGATTGCCGACATCAACGGCCGCCAGCAGCAGAGTGTGGTCGAGGCCCCGAGTCAGGCGGCGGCCGTGGGCCTCTTGATCCAGCTCCTGGGATCCGTCGTCGGTCTCGAAAACATCGCCATCCTCGGGCATCGCGTCGTCCACGGGGGCAATCGGTTCTACCGCCCGGAACTCGTCACGCAGGAAGTCCTCGAGGAGCTCCGCAAGATCGTTCCGTACGACCCCGACCACCTGCCCGGCGAGATCGCGGCGATCGAGGCGTTCGGGCGCCTCGATCCGGAGCTGCCCCAGGTAACGTGCTTCGACACGGGCTTCCATCATGATCTGCCGCGCGTCGCACAGATCATCCCGATCCCGCGGCGGTATGAGGCGGCGGGAATTCGTCGCTACGGGTTCCACGGTCTCTCGTACGCCTATCTGATGGAGGAGCTGGCTCGGGTTGCCGGGCCTGACGCAGCCCGAGGCTCCGTCATCCTGGCCCACCTCGGTTCCGGGGCGAGTCTGGCGGCGGTCCGCGAGGGCCGATGCATCGACACCACGATGGGCCTGACTCCGACCGCCGGGCTCGTCATGGGTACACGCCTCCGGCGACCTCGACCCCGGCGTGGTCCGGTTCCTGATGCGGTCCGGCGGCTTGACGCTCGACCAGTTCCACGACCTGGTCAATCACGAATCCGGACTGCTCGGCGTCTCGGAGATCAGCGCCGACCTGCGCGACCTCTTCTCGCGGCAGAGCGATGATGTACGGGCGGCTGAGGCCGTCGAGCTGTTTTGCTACCGGGTGAAGATCGGGCTCGGGGCGATGGCGGCTGCACTCGGCGGCCTGGATACGTTGGTTTTCGCCGGCGGTATCGGCGAAAACTCGCCCGAGGCCCGCCGCCGCATCTGCGGAGGGCTGGAGTTCCTCGGCATCAACCTGGATGAGCGCCGCAACAGGGCCGGTGCCCCGCTCGTCTCGATCGACGGCAGCCGGGTGGCTGTCCGCGTCATTCCGACCGATGAGGAGTCGATGATCGCCCGCGCTTCGGCCGGGCTCATTGCCCGGACACGATCTGGCTCAGACCGTGACAGTTGAGGTTTTCACTCGCAAGATTTCGACCGTTCGCGAACCCCATTGACACTGAAGGAGGACCCACGCGATGGAGACGACCCTGAGGACTCAGGCCCCGCGCAGCCGGGGGACGCAGGCGGCCGATGGTACCGCTCTCGCTCCCCTCCCTGCGGACCTGCTCCGCAAGATGGACGCCTACTGGCGCGCCGCCAACTACGTCTCGGTCGGCCAGATCTACCTGTACGACAACCCGCTCTTGCGCGAGCCCTTGAAGCTCGAGCACGTCAAGCCGAGGTTGCTGGGCCACTGGGGTACCACCCCTGGGCAGAACTTCATCTACGTTCACTTGAATCGACTGATCAAGCAATATGACTTGAACATGATCTACATCTCGGGGCCCGGCCACGGCGGTCCTGCGCTCGTGGGCAACGTCTACCTGGAGGGGACATACAGCGAGATCTATCCGAACATCTCCGAAGACGAGTCGGGGATGCGGAAACTGTTCAAGCAGTTCTCGTTCCCGGGCGGCATCCCCAGTCACGTCGCTCCGGAGACGCCCGGATCGATCCACGAAGGAGGCGAGCTGGGCTACAGCTTGAGCCACTCCTTTGGCGCGGCGTTCGACAACCCAGACCTGATCGTCGCCTGCGTCGTCGGCGACGGCGAGGCCGAGACGGGCCCGCTGGCCACGAGCTGGCACTCCAACAAGTTCCTGAACCCGGCGCACGATGGGGCTGTGCTGCCGATCCTTCACCTGAACGGCTACAAGATCGCCAACCCGACGATCCTGGCTCGCATCGGGCGCGACGAGCTCGAGCATCTGCTGCGCGGCTACGGCTACGCGCCGTACTTTGTGGAGGGGCACGAGCCGAAACCGATGCACCGGCTGATGGCCGAGACGCTTGACAAGGTCGTCGCCGACATCCGGCGGATCCAGACGGATGCCCGTGAGCGGGGCGTCACGGAGCGGCCGCGCTGGCCGATGATCGTCCTCAAGACTCCGAAGGGGTGGACGGGCCCCAAGGAAGTCGACGGCCTGCCCGTCGAGGGAACCTACCGGGCGCATCAAGTCCCGCTCTCCGAGCCGACCGAGCACCCGGAGCACTCGAAGGACCTCGAGGCGTGGATGCGGAGTTATCGGCCCGGGGAGCTGTTCGACGAGACCGGACGGTTGGTCCGCGAGCTGCGCGAGCTGGCCCCGAAGGGCGAGCGCCGGATGGGCGCCAACCCCCTGGCCAACGGCGGAATCCGGCTGCGGGATTTGCGGCTGCCCGACTTCTGCGACTACGCGATCGAGGTGCCACAGCCGGGCAACGTCATGAACGAAGATGCCCGCACGCTGGGCAAGTTCCTCCGCGACGTGATCAAGCTCAATGCTCCGGAACGCAACTTCCGGATCTTCGGTCCCGACGAGACGGCCTCCAACCGGTTGGGCTCGGTGTTCGAGGTGACGCAGAAGCAGTGGCTCGGCGAGGTCATCGCCAGCGACGACCACCTCGCTGCCGACGGGCGCGTCATGGAGATGCTCAGCGAGCACCAGTGCGAGGGTTGGCTCGAAGGCTATCTCCTCACCGGCCGCCATGGGATCTTCAACACCTACGAGGCGTTCGTCCACGTCATCGACTCGATGTTCAACCAGCACGCCAAGTGGCTCAAGGTCACCCGGCGCTTGCCGTGGCGCCGGCCGATCGCCTCGCTCAACATCCTGCTGGCATCGCACGTCTGGCGGCAGGACCACAACGGGTTCACCCACCAGGACCCAGGGTTCATCGACCATGTGGTCAACAAGAAGGCCGAGGTGATCAGGGTCTATCTTCCGCCGGATACGAACTGTCTCCTGTCGGTGATGGACCACTGTCTGCGGAGCCGCCACTACGTCAACGTTGTCGTGGCGAGCAAACACCCCTCTCCGCAGTGGCTGACGATGGACCAGGCGGTCAAGCACTGCACGGCGGGAATCGGCATCTGGGAGTGGGCCAGCAACGACCGGGGATCCGACCCCGACGTGGTGATGGCCTGCGCCGGGGACGTGCCGACGCTCGAGACTCTGGCGGCCGTTTCGCTGCTTCGGGAGCACATTCCGCAGCTCAAGATCCGGGTCGTCAACGTCGTGGATCTGATGAGGCTTCAACCGGAGAGCGAGCACCCGCACGGCCTTTCGGACCATGACTTCGATACGCTTTTCACCAAGGACAAGCCGATCATCTTCGCCTATCACGGCTATCCCTGGCTGATCCACCGGCTGACGTACCGCCGCACCAACCACAAGAACCTGCACGTTCGTGGCTACAAGGAAGAAGGGACGATCAGCACGGCGTTCGACATGACCGTCATGAACGACCTCGACCGCTTTCACTTAGTTGGCGACGTGGTCGACCGGTTGCCAGAGCTCGGCGGCAAGGCCGCATACGCCAAGCAGGCCGTGCGCGACAAGCTGATCGAGCACAAGCAGTACATCACCAGGTACGGCGAGGACATGCCCGAGATCCGCAACTGGAAGTGGCGAGGATCGCCGACGTCGTGAACACGAACGCTGACGGTGTGGCCCAGTGAATGTCAGGCTTTCCAGCGTGACGTCCCGGCACTCCGCACAGAGCGTGTCAGGCCGGAACGCCTGACCGACAAACGATTGACAGAGTGAGCACCTCGCGATGAGTTCGGTCGCGCAACCGACGGGGACGAAGTCTGCGCGAGTAGCCTAGCGGAGACAAAACGATGAGCATCTTTCGGAAGATCCTGGTCCCGACTGACTTCTCCCGACACTCGCGGGAAGCGTTCCGTGTCGCGGACGACCTCGCAAGACCGACCGGGGGCAGCGTGGTCATGTTCCACGTGTCACGGTTCCCCGATCTGGTGACAGATCGCGACCGGGGATCGAGAGCGCCAGACCGGGCAGAGGGGGACGACGTGCGGGATGAATCGCGAAAAACTCACGGGAGGATTCCCGCCGTGCGCATCGAATACGAGACGGTCATGGCCGAACACCCGGTCGCCCAGCACATCCTCCGGATCGCAGAGGAGCGAGGGTGTGACCTGGTCGTGATGGGAACCCGCGTGCAGACGGGGCGGAAGCACCGGCTGCTTGGCGGCGTGACCGCGGACGTGGTGCGGAGCGCTCGCTGTCCCGTGATCGTTGTGACGGCTCCTGCCAATGAGTCGGGTGTTTCAGCCCAGCAAACCGCCCTTCAACCTGCCGTGGGAGTTCAGTCACTTCCGGCCGAGTGTCCAGCAGCCACGCTCAGCATAGATGGAGCGGCTCCTGGGACAAGTCTCCAGGAGCGAGCCGTGAATCAACATCCGCCAACAACGATACAAGGACCAGAGCATGCCACCCTCCAATGACATCTATGCCCGGGTCACGAAAGTACTGGTGCAAGCGCTGGGAGTCGAGGAAGACGACATCAAGCCCAGTTCGATTTTGCAAGCGGATCTGGGTGCGGAGTCCATCGACTTCCTCGACATCGTGTTCCGACTGGAGCGCGAGTTCGGGATCATGATCGAGCGCGACGAGTTGTTTCCCGACCCCATCTCCCCGAACGATCCCAACCTCGTCCGGGACGGACGAGTGACCGACGAGTGCTTGACAGCCCTGCGGTTGCGGATGCCCTACGCCGATTTCAGGGATCTGGAGTTCGACCGCCGTCTGAGCCGCGTCGATGAGCTGTTCACCGTGGAACTGTTGCTGAACTACGTCTCGTGGAAGCTCACCAAGAACGGCTCGACAAACCGGGCTCCGATTGCGTCGGCCGTCGGTCGCATCCCGGGGGTTCCCGAGGGAGCGGCGGTAGGGATCGGGATCTGATCATGGCGGAGTTGGTCGCGGACGCCGACTCGACCGGGGATCGCCCATGAGCGACAGCATCTCTCAACTGAGTCTACCTCCATTCCCGCAAGGCTATCGCGCCTCGGGGGTGCTATTGCACGCCACGTCCCTGCCCACACCTTATGGGATCGGCGACGTGGGGCCGGCCGCGCACCGATGGATCGACCGGCTTCGCGATGCCGGTCAAACCTGGTGGCAGGCTCTGCCTCTGGGCCCTACGGGCTACGGCAATTCACCGTATCAATCGCTGTCGTCCTTCGCCGGCAACGGCCTCCTGATCAGCCCGGACTTGCTGATCGAGGACGGCCTGTTGCAGAAGAGTGACTGTGAGGGCTACTCATTCCCGGCGACTTCGGTCGACTATTCTGGCGTCATTCCGTTTAAACACGGGTTGTTGGAGGCGGCTTGGAGCCACTTCCGCGCCGGTGCTCGCCCCGATCTCCGGGCCGCTTATGAGCAATTCTGCGCCGAACAGACGCACTGGCTGGAGGACTATGCCCTTTTCCGGGCGCTGAAGTTCAGCCACCGAGGCGCCTATTACCTTGAGTGGCCGACGGAGCTGGTTCGACGGGAGCCGGCCGCGCTGTCTCGAGCCCGCCGGGAACTGGCGGACCCGATCGATCAGGTTCGGCTCGCACAATTCCTGCTGTTTCGCCAGGGTGCACGCCTCAAGGAGCACGCACGCGCCGCGGGGTTGCGTCTGATCGGCGACTTGCCCTTCTTCGTCTCCCCCGACTCGAGTGACGTCTGGGCCAACCCAGAGTTGTTCCTGCTCGACGACGCGCGCCGACAGTTGTTTGTGGCCGGCGTGCCTCCGGATTACTTCAGCTCCGATGGACAGCTTTGGGGTAACCCGGTCTACGACTGGGAAGCGCTGCGTCGGACCGGCTATCGCTGGTGCATCGATCGGTTGCGCGCCCTCCTGGCGCATGTCGACGCGATCCGACTGGATCATTTCCGCGGCTTCGCAGCCGCCTGGCACGTGCCCGCGGGGGCGCCCACTGCCCGATCGGGCCAATGGGTGGCGGGCCCGGGCGCGGACTTCTTTGCCGCTGTCCAGAGGGAGTTCGGTGGCCTGCCGTTCCTCGCCGAGGACCTCGGGATCATAACACCCGACGTTGCTGCCCTCCGCGACCAGTTCCGCCTGCCCGGAACCAAGGTCCTCCAGTTCGCCTTTGACGGCCATTCCGACAACCCCTATCTCGTCGAGAACTTTGGCCCCAACGCCGTCGTCTATACCGGCACCCACGACAATAACACGACTCGCGGCTGGTTCGAGGAATTGCCGGACTGGCAGCGAGAGACCGTGTGGCGTTATCTCAAGCGGCGAGTCGGCCCGGACGAGGTGTCCACGGCGCTGGTGCGATTAGCCTGGTCGTCATCGGCGGCGCTGGCGATCGCGCCCTTGCAGGACCTCGTCAATCTGGGCGCGGAGGCCAGGATGAACGTGCCCGGTCGTGCCACGGGCAACTGGGCGTGGCGCTGCACCGAGGACATGCTGTCCGCGACCGCATTTCGGTGGCTCCTGGACTTGACGCGAACGTCGAACAGGGTCGTTCGGTAGCTCAGTCCGGTCTTCTTACCCATCCGGTTCGGAGATGTCAAAATGAAAGCAACTTCAATGCTTCACGACCAGGGTCAGAGCCTCTGGCTCGATAACATCACCCGAGAGCTCTTGACCAGGGGAACGCTCAAGCGCTATATCGACGAGCTGTCGGTCACGGGACTCACGTCGAACCCGACGATCTTCGACCACGCGATCAAAAACAGCACCGCGTACGACGGCGCGATCCGCAAGAATCTCCGTCACCTCGGGTCGAGCGAGCCGATCTTCTTCGAGCTGGCCCTCGATGACATCACCCAGGCCGCCGACCTGTTCCGGCCAATCTGGGAGGACACCGGCGGCGTGGACGGATGGGTGTCGCTGGAGGTCTCGCCCCTGCTGGCCCACGACGCGGTCGGCACGGTGGCCGCGGCCAGGGACCTGCACGCCCGGGCGGGGCGTTCCAACGTCTTCATCAAGATCCCCGGGACGACGGTAGGGCTGCGTGCCGTCGAGGAAACGATCTTCGCCGGCGTGCCGGTCAATGTGACGCTGCTGTTCTCCCGCGAGCACTACCTCTTGGCCGCCGAGGCCTACCAGCGCGGGATCGAGCGCCAGGTCGACGCCGGGCTCGATCCCGACGTGGGCTCCGTGGCCTCGGTGTTCATCAGCCGATGGGACGCCGCGGTCATGGACCGCGTCCCCGAGGCGCTGCGGGATCGCCTCGGGATCGCGATCGCCGGCCGCATCTACAAGGCCTATCGCGAGCTCTTCGGCTCCCCGCACTGGCAACGCCTTACCCAGGCCGGTGCCCGGCCGCAGCGCCTCCTGTGGGCCAGCACGGGGACCAAGGACCCCAAGGCCTCCGACGTCCTATACACACAGGCCCTCGCCGCACCATTGACTGTGAGTACCGTGCCCGAGGCGACCCTGATGGCCTTCGCCGATCACGGCGAGGTCGGCCGGGTTCTGCCGGCCGATGGCGGCGACTGCGAGGACATGCTGGCCCGATTCGCCGAGGCCGGCATCGATATCGTCGGGCTGGCCGCCCGGCTCCAGGACGAGGGCACGACGTCGTTCGTGAGGTCCTGGGAGGATCTCATGGAAGCGATCGCTTCCAAGAGCCGCGCGCTGGCCGGGGCGAGTTGAGGCTCCCTCGAATCGGGAGCCGGGGGGAATTCTCAATCTCAATTGAACGAGGCGAATCATGATCGTCCCGAATGTTGCGACGGAAGACCTGAAGAAGCTGCCTCTCCGGGCGATCGTCGCCCTGGCCGCCCGCTGCGCCCGGCGGGTGGAATCCCTCAGCCTTCTGCCCGATGGCCACCCGGACAGGGATCGGTGCCGGACGGCCATCGACGGTGCCATCCGCCTGGCGGAGGACTTCGCGAGGGGCTCGTCCTGCCGGGACGTGCCCACCGTGATCCGGAATGTCGAGGCCTGCCGGGCGATCGCGGAGGGCGAGTACGTGCGCGAGACGGCGGTCGGTGCGGTCGTGTGGACGTCCCACGCGGCCGCGGCCGCGATGGAATCCCTCGGCCTGCGCGACGAGACGGCGGAAGTCAGCGTGATGGGCACGCAACAGCCGAACCCCTTCCCGCAACTGGCGAATGTGGCGGCCGACCTCGCGGCTAGGGACGCCTTCACCGCGGCGGTGGATGCGGCCGTCGCGGCCGGCTTCGGCGACGAGTTCATCAAGGGAGCCATGCAAGATTATCAGTCGCTCCTGAAACTCGGGCTGGGCCGCTATCCCGAGGCCGGCCAGACGATCGACCCCTCGCCGGGGGGGCCGCTCGGGGAGCTGTAGGCTGCGATCCCTCGATTCGAGACCTCCACGATCCTCCTAGGGGCCGGCAGCGTCCGGCGATCTCCATGACAGCGGAAACCGCTCTTATCGCGCCGAATCGGCAGGCACGCCGCGGTCAGGTTCATCCCCCGGCGGCGATCGTTGCCCGTTCACAAGGGGAGATCCTTCCGCCGGGAGCCTCATGGATCGAGGCGGAGCAAGCCTATAACTTCTCGCTCTATGCCAAGCACGCCGAGAGCGTGGTGTTATTGCTATTCGCCGAGGACGACCTCGCCCGCCCGCTCGTCGAATTCCGCCTGGATCCGCGGGTGAACAAGACCTGGGTGATGTGGCATTGCCGGCTCGGCGGGGATGTCGGCGCGGCGCGGTACTACGCCTACCGGATCGACGGGCCCCGCGCCGCCGGCCCAGGGATGTGGCACGCGTGCGATCCCGAGAAGATCCTCATCGACCCCTGCGCGAGGGAGGTCTTCTTCCCGCCGGAGTTCGATCGCGAGGCCGCCAGGCGGCCGGGCTCGAACCTCGGGAAGGCGCCGCTCGGTGTCCTGCCGCGGCCGGGGCCGAGCCCCGACCCGGTTGGCCACCGGCCGCCGCGACCTCGGCCGGATACCGCGATCATCTACGAGATGCACGTCCGCGGCTTCACGCGCAATCCGAACAGCGGCGTCCTGCCCGAGCGCAGGGGCACCTTCGCCGGTGTGATCGACAAGATCCCCTACCTGAAGGAGCTGGGGATCACCATAGTCGAGTTGCTCCCCGTGCAGCAGTTCGACCCGCAGGAGGGCAATTACTGGGGCTACATGCCTCTGAACTTCTTCGCGCCGCACGCCAGCTATGCGTCGGATGCCCGTGAAGCCCGCGACGAGTTCCGCGCGATGGTCCGCGCCCTGCACGCGGCGGACATCCAGGTCATCCTCGACGTCGTCTACAACCACACGGCCGAGGCCGGTCCGGACGGGCCCACTTACAGCTACCGCGGAATCGACAACGTCTCCTTCTACCTGATGTCCGACGACCCGTGGGCGATGTACCGCGACTACACCGGCTGCGGCCACACCCTGGCCTGCGCCAGCATCTGCACCTGGACGTTGATCCTCGAGAGCCTGCGCTACTGGGTGACGGAGATGCACATCGACGGCTTCCGCTTCGACCTCGCCTCCGTGCTGGGCCGTGGGCCCGGCGGCGCGCTCGAAACCGCCGATACCTCGCTCCTGGCCGCCATCCGCACCGACCCGGTCCTGCGCCACGTCCACCTCATCGCCGAGCCCTGGGATGCCGGCTGGGCCTATCAGCTCGGGACCCAGTTCCCCGGACCGGGGTGGTGCCAGTGGAACGGCCGGTTCCGCGATGACGTCCGCCGGTTCGTCCGCGGCGATCCCGGGATGGTCGGGGCGCTCATGCTCCGGCTCTACAGCAGCGACGACCTGTTCCCCGATAACCCCCGCGAGGCACACCGGCCTTTCGAGACCGTGAATTACGTCACGTGCCACGACGGCTTCACCCTCTACGACGCCGTCTCCTACAACGAGAAACGCAACTGGCCCAACGGCCACGGCAACACCGACGGGGCCAGCGAGAACCTGAGCTGGAACTGCGGCTGGGAGGGAGACGAGGATGTGCCCGCCGCGGTGATGGACCTGCGCCAGCGGCAGGCGAAGAACTTCTTCTGCCTCCTGATGCTGGCCAATGGAGTGCCGATGTTCGCCGCCGGCGATGAGTTCCTGCGGACTCAGCGCGGCAACAACAATCCCTACAACCAGGACAACGAGACATCATGGCTCGACTGGTCGCGCCTCGAACGGCATGCCGGCTTTCACCGCTTCGCGAACCGGATGATCGCCTTCCGCAAGTCGCATCCGAGCCTCGGCCGCCTGTGCTTCTGGCGCGAGGATGTCTGCTGGTACGGCATCGGACCGGACGTCGACCTGTCGTACGAATCGCACAGCCTCGCCTATTGCTTGCACGGCGCGTCCCGGGGTGACCGCGACCTCTACGTCATGATCAATGCGTACCACGAGCCGCTCGACTTCGAGATCCAGGAATGCCCTCCGGGCGGCTGGCGTCGTGCGATCGACACGGGGCTCGACAGCCCCTTCGACATCGCGGACCCAGGCGAGGAGGCCGCGGTGGCCTCGCTGCGATACCGGGTCCTGCCACGCTCGGTCGTCGTCCTCGTGGGAGGAGACGGCTCTGCGTGACGACCCGGTGGAATGGATAGCCCGGCGGGCTCGTTCGCTCCCGTTCCACCATCCCGAACCCAACCCAAGGAGAACCGATCATCATGACTATCGGATACGACCGACCGCTTTACGTGCTGCCCTTCGATCACCGGGGGACGTTCCAGAAGAACATGTTCGGCTGGCACGGGTCGCTGACCACCGGACAGGCCGGGCAGATCATCGGCATGAAGCTCGTCATCTACGATGGCTTCAAGGAGGCGCTTGCCCTCGGGGTCCCGGAGGATCGCGCCGGCATCCTGGTGGACGAGCAGTTCGGCGCCAACATCCTGCGGGACGCGGCGAGTGGCGGATACATCACCGCCTGCCCGGCCGAGAAGAGCGGCCAGGACGAGTTCGACTTCGAGTACGGCGCGGACTTCGCCGACCACATCGAGGAGTTCCGTCCGACATTCTGCAAGGTCCTGGTGCGCTACAACCCCGAGGGCGACCTCGATTTGAATCGGCGCCAGGCCGAACGGCTGAGGCGATTGTCGGACTACCTGCATTCTCGCGGCCGCAGCCGCTTCATGTTCGAGCTGCTGGTGCCCCCGACGCCGGGGCAGCTCAGCCGATCCGGCGGTGACAAGAGGGAGTACGATCGGGGACTTCGGCCCGAGCTGATGGTGCGGGCGATCACGGAGCTGCAGGCCGCGGGCGTCGAGCCGGACGTCTGGAAGATCGAGGGGATCGACCAGCCCGAGGATTGTCTGAAGGTCGTCGCCTCGGTGCGGCGAGGCGGGCGAGACCACGTCGGCTGCATCGTCCTCGGCCGCGGCGAGGATGACGCGAAGGTCCGCCAGTGGCTGCAGACCGCGGCGTCCGCCACGGGGTTCATCGGCTTCGCCGTAGGGCGGACGAGCTTCTGGGGCCCGCTGACTGACTGGAAGGATGGTCGGATTACGCGGGAGGCCGCGGTCAGCGAGATCGCGCGCCGCTATCGAGAGTGGGTGGACATCTTCGAGTCGGCTGGCTCGGTGGCGGGGCGGCCTTCGATCAAAGGAGGTCGGACATGACCGTCCGGATTGATCTGAGCCCGGCGATCAAGTCGAGCAGGCATCCGCTCGACGAGGTCTGCATCAACACCATCCGCACCCTGGCCATCGATGCGATCCCAGGCGGCGAACTCGGGGCACCCCGGGACGCCGATGGCGATGGCCCCGGTCGGCTACTACCTCTGGCAATACGTCCTGCGGTTCGACCCCCAGGACCCGATCTGGCCCAACCGCGACCGCTTTGTGCTGTCGGCCGGTCACGCGTCGATGCTGCTCTACGCGCTGTTGCACCTGGCCCGCGTCCGGGCCGTGAGCAAGGACTACGAGACGCTGGGCGAACCGTCGGTCCCGCTCGAAGCGATCAAGGCATTCCGCCAGTGGCACAGCCGATGCCCGGGCCACCCGGAATACCGCTGGACCTCGGGCGTCGAGACCACCACCGGCCCGCTCGGGCAGGGCCTGGCCAACAGCGTCGGCATGGCGGCGGCCAGCCGATGGATGGCCTCTCACTTCCACCGGCCCGGCTTCGAGGACCTGATCGACTTCAACGTCTACGCCCTGTGCGGCGACGGCTGCATGATGGAGGGGATCTCCTCCGAGGCCGCCTCGCTCGCCGGCCACTGGAAGCTCTCCAACCTGTGCTGGATCTACGATAACAACCACATCACGATCGAGGGGAACACCGCGCTGACCTTCACCGAGGACGTCGCCACCCGGTTCCTGGGATACGGCTGGAACGTCGCCCGGGTCGGCGACGCCAACGACCTGGACCTGCTCGACCGCGCCTTCAGTGCCTTCCTCCGGGAACGAGAGCGGCCGACTCTGATCATCGTCGACAGCCACATCGGCTGGGGCGCGCCCCACAAGCAGGACACCAGCGCCGCCCACGGCGAGCCCCTGGGAGAGGAGGAGGTCCGGCTCGCCAAGCGGAATTACGGATGGCCCGAGGACGCCAAGTTCCTCGTGCCCGATGGGGTCTACGATCACTTCCGCGAGGGCGTCGGCCGGCGGGGGAGGGAGCTGCGCCAGGCCTGGTTCGCCCGCGTGGAGTGGTACTGTGCCGAGTATCCCGAGCTGGCCGACCAGTTCGACCGGATGCAGCACCGCCGGCTCCCCGACGGCTGGGATGCGAACCGGCCGGCCTTTCCTTCCGACCGCAAGGGCATGGCTACGCGCAACTCGTCCGGCCTGGTCCTCAATGCGATCGCGAAGAGGGTCCCCTGGCTGATGGGTGGCTCGGCCGACCTGGCCCCGTCGACCAAGACCCGCCTGACCTTCGAGGGCGCCGGCGAATCCCAGGCCGACAGTCACGGCGGCCGCAACTTCCACTTCGGCATCCGCGAGCACGCGATGGGGGCCATCCTCAACGGCATGGCGACGGTCAAGGTACGGGCCTACGGCTCCGGCTTCCTTATCTTCAGCGACTACGGCCGCGCACCGATCCGGCTCGCCGCGATGATGGAGCTGCCGTTGATCTATGTCTTCACCCACGACTCGATCGGCGTCGGCGAAGACGGCCCGACCCACCAGCCGATCGAGCAACTAGCGTCGCTGCGCGCGATCCCCGGCCTGGTCGTACTCCGCCCCGCTGATGCCAACGAGGTGGTCGAGGCGTGGAAGGTCGTCATGCAGTTCCACCACCAGCCGGCGGTCCTCGTCCTCACGCGACAGGACGTGCCGACGCTCGACCGCAACAAGTATGCCCCGGCCTCGGGCCTGGCCCGGGGCGCCTACGTCCTGGCCGATGCGCCGGGCGGTCGGCCGGATGTCTTCTTGATGGCCTCCGGGAGCGAGGTCGGGCTCTGCGTCGAGGCGCACGAGCGGCTCATCGCCGAGGGCAACCGCTCGCGCGTGGTCAGCATGCCCTCGTGGGAGCTCTTCGACGATCAGGACGCGGCCTATCGCGACTCGGTCCTGCCGCCCGGCGTCACGGCCCGGGTCTCGGTGGAGCAGGCGTCGGTGTTCGGCTGGGCGAAGTATGTCGGCGCGACGGGTCGGAGCATCGGGATGCGATCGTTCGGGGCCTCGGCCCCGCTCAAGGACCTCCAGCAGAAATTCGGTTTCACCGTCGAGCGAGTCGTCGCCGAGGCGAAGGCTCAGTTGGGATCGGTGCGGACAGCACGGGACGGTTAGACGAGGAGGCATTGCCATGAAGATTGGACTGGCCGCCGATCATGGCGGATTCGAGATGAAGCAAATCCTGGCCGGGCGGCTCCGCGTGCTGCAACACGAGGTGATCGACTTCGGCGCCGTATCGCGCGATCCGGACGACGACTACCCCGACTACATCATCCCGTTGGCGCGTGCCGTGGCGGCCGGCGAGCTCGACCGCGGGATCGTCATCTGCGGCAGCGGGGTCGGGGCCTCGGTGGCCGCCAACAAGGTGAGAGGGGTCCGCGCCGGCCTGTGCCACGACCATTACTCCGTCCGCCAGGGGGTCGAGGACGACGACATGAACGTCCTGTGCCTGGGTGGGCGAGTGATGGGCCTCGAAGTCGCCTGGGACCACGCGCAGACCTTCGTCGGCTCGAACTTCAGCGGGGCTGAGCGCCACCGGCGCCGCCTGGCCAAGGTGGCCCGGCTTGAGCGTTAAGGGGGGCGGTTGCGGCGGATCCTTGCCCCGGAATGGCGCGGACAGATCAGCGCGGAGCAACGCACCGGGACTCGATGAACTCGACCGCACCGCATCGATCGACGTAGAGTGGCGACGGGGAGAGCAGGAATCGCCACGTGATGTCCGGCAGTTCGAAAGGGAATACGTACATGGCAAGCACTCATGATGAGACGACGAAGACGATGACGCAAGCGAGAACCGATCCTCCCAAGACGCTGCCGGCGGACGGACCGCCCAAACCAGCCGAAGCGAGGGGGCGAGCGCACCGCTGGCGAAAACTGGGTGCCTGGCTGGCGGCGGTGGCCGCAGCGGCGACCGGCGGACGTTTCGTGATGCCGTCGGTGGAAACGGCGCTGAACACGGTTTCCACCGATGACGCTTACGTCAACGGCCACGTGACCCTGGTCGCTCCCCGGGTCTCAGGCCAGGTGAGCCGGGTGTTGGTCGACGACAACGACCGGGTGAAGAAAGGGGCCTTGCTGGTCCAGCTCGACAAGGAACCCTTCGAGGACCAGGTTGAGCTCAAGAAGGCCGCCGTGACGGCGGCCGAGGCCAACCTGCTCGCCGTCGAAGCGCAGACGCGCGGCCTGCTAGCGCAGTGGAGTTCCCTCCGGTGTTGTTGCCCCTCATGCTCGCCACCGCCCTGCTTTTTTTCGGTCTGCTCGCCTACGGCGCTGCGATGCAACTTATTGTGCGTGTGATGGTGAAGGTCATCCGACGCGGTTCCAGCGATCTGGGATTCTGGAGGGGCACCGCCGTCATGGCGATCGTTACGCTGATCACGGCGGCTGCGCACCTCATCCAGATCGCCCTCTGGGCGGTCGCCTTTCTTGTGTGCGGGCAGGTCTCGACCTTCGAAACGGCTTTCTGTCTCTCCGCCCAGAATTTCACGGCTTTCGGTTATGGCGCCGTCATGCTGTCCGAGAGGTGGCGGTTGCTCAGCCCCCTCGAGGCCACCAACGGCCTTCTGTTTTTCGGAATTTCGACGGCCGTGTTGTTCGCGATCATGAGCTCGTTGATCGCCAACCGCCTACGCATCGAAACCGGCTACCCGAGCGAGGCGGCCGGGAACCAGGCGCCTTTTCCGGTGGCCGGCGACGCGAGGTCGAGGTGAGCCTACGAATTCTTGTCGGGAGGAAGTCGGTCGGTCGCGTAGGACGTGTGATGAGCAGCGTGACACTGACCCCAGCGGCCGTCGGTCGTCCAGCGGTCAGCCCCTGGTACGTCGGCCTGGTTCCGGGGACACTGGTTCCGGGGACACCATACGGGTTCCGGGGAGCCGAGTAGGGAAGGGGCGCCCGGCGGGCTCGATTGAGCTTCGGGTTTCCCCTTCCCCCTCTAAAATTCCGTACGGTGGGTTTTCCCCAGTACGGCTTCAAATGGACCGTCAATGGCGACCTTCGACGACATACAAGGGTTTAAGTGCCGTCCACATCCGCCCCATGACCCCGTCTTATTCGCCACTGCAGTTGCAGCTCCCAGGAGTACGTGATCCCCGAAGGGATTACCCGTTCTAGAACCTTTCGGTCCAATATGGCACGACGCCCAGCAACTGAAACACGTCCATCCAGAGGCCCTTGGCTCGCCATCGGGTTATGTTGTCCCGGCGGGTCATCGCTTACTACGGCCTCATGCGAGACTCTGAATCCCTCCCCGCCACTTATGGATTCGCGGCGGGGTCTGCTGCACCCAAGGAAATCGGCTTGAGGTTGGAATCCAGAGGTTCCCCAATTTACTCCGTTGGACTGTGCTCGCGTGCCGCCTCCCTTACCCCGGTGGCCCCGAAGAGTGCGAACGACTGTTACTTCCTCTTCGGTGTTAGCCCCAAAACAAGCGTAATATATTAATCAACAATAGTACACATCAGGCGATTATATTATTTATCAAGAGACGTACCTTCTACATCCGGGAGGCGCGGCCCCCGTTTTTCACCCGCAGCTTGTCTTCCTCATGTGTCCCTCCCCTTTCTTTACTCGGCGGCCTACACGGATCGGGGCATCCAGACCCCGACTTCAAACCTCAATCGCCTCAGCACAACCAGCAACTGTGCAGCCGCTCCACCAGCCGGAGAAAAACCCCTTGCCAGGGGTTCCACGACAGCAATCGGTAAATCAACCGTCGTCCACCCCGTACGATCTGACACGGCATTTGGATGAAAGCCGCGCAGAAGGTCGCGAACTCCATCCTCAACAACGTTCGTTTCTCCGCCTGGTGTTTCGCCTGGTGCCGAGGCGATACCGGCACCAGCAGGGCGCTCCAGGCCTTCAGGCTCCACGCCAACGACGCCATCACCATGTACGCCCAGTTGCTCACCAGGTTATCCACCGGCGCCGTCAGCGCATGCACCCCATTCTTGAGCTGGGCGATCAAGTTTTCCTGGTCGCAGCGATCATTGGCCGAGAACACGACCTCTTCGGCCGTCATCTTGCGGTCATTGGTAATGTAAAAGAAGTAGCGGTATTCCTCGAACAGCCGCATCTGTCCCTCGTCGACTCCCACCCGCTTGCGGAGGACGATCATGCGATAGCTCTTCTTGCAGGCGACCGGCTGGTAGTCGAACTCTGCAACCATCTCCTCGAGCAGGTGAATCGTCTCGTAGCCTCGCTCCCGGACAGTCTCTGGTTTGACCCGCTCGGGCTTTTCGCGGGGGACAGTCTTGATCTGGTACCGTGGCGATCGTTCCAGAAAGCTGTACGCGTCGGCTGGGAGCTCGTCGGCTCTGGCCTTGAGGGAGTCGCGGGCCTCGAACCCGAAGATGAAGCGGATGTTGCCCGCGGCGTCCCAGCGATCCAGATGCTTGGTCTGAGCGAATTTGGTGTCTCCCCGCAGCAGGATCTTGCGGAAGCCGGCTTGAAGGCAAAGCGTGACAGCCTTGTCCAAGAACACGTCGGCCCGTTCCTGCGAGGGGCGGTTGCCACTGCGATTGAACAGGAACAGTGGTTCGGCCGTATTGGCCAGCGAGATCAAGAGCGGATGGTAACCGTACTGACCGTCGTAGGCAAAGTCCGCCCCTTGCTTACACTCGGCATCGGTCGGCACGATGGTGCCATCGGCGTCCAAGGTCGCTTCCTCGAAGAACTCGGGGGGCTGCTGAGCCCAGACTCGCAGGCGGGCTTGATTAAAGGCGTCCATCAAGGTCATGACGTCGGACTCACGGAAGCGGCGGCAGAAGTCCCCGGCGGTGGTGGGGTCGGGGATGCGCTCGGCTCCCAAGGCGTTGAGATAGACTTCGTCGTTGCGTCGCAGCTCGATGTGCTCGATGCGGTGGCCGCCGGCGCAGGAATTGAAGGCAATGTTCAGGACGTGGTCGGATTCGTGGTAGGGGAGATGCACCTTGAGCAGATGGAGGTTGCGGTCAATCTCATTGATCAGGTCGATCTTTTGAGCCAAGAGAAAGATGGCGCCGATGCCGCCGGCGCTGAGCCCCTGGACGCGATCGGCCAGTTCGTATTGGATATTGGTCGCGGTCATCATGGGTACGGGCCGCTCAGGCCCAGGCAAATTGGCGAGTCGCTTCTTAATTCGTCGTCGCCGTTCCTGGAAGATTCTCTTATTGCGGGCCTCGCGCTTTTTTCGGAAAGTAGCACTCACTCGAAAGCCTCCTTGTCTTGGAATAGTGAGGACGTGTTCTCACCTACATTATTCCAAAAACACGGGAGGTTTTCGAGCCCTTTCTGAAAAACACGCGCGGTTCAAACTAATACCACGCTTGGTTGGGG
>JBIOJM010000065.1:0-35891 GCA_044450785.1 Isosphaerales bacterium | reverse complement strand
GCGCGCGGCCGAGCGGGCGATCCAGGCCGACCCGCGCTCGATCCCCGCGTGGTCCCTCGCCGCCCGGGTCCGTGAGTCGGCCGGCAACCTGGGCGACGCCGCCGACGCATTCCGGCGCCTGGCCCAGATCGATCGCCGCAACCGTTCCGAGCACTTGACCGGCATCGCCAAGCTCGAGACGCGACTGGGCCGGATTGACGCGGCCCTGAAGGCGGGGAGAGACCTGCTCGCCGCGGCGCCGGGGAATCCCGAAAACTACGAGTTTTTCGCGCAGCTCTGTTTTCAGCTCGGACGGTCGGAAGAGGGGCTCGACGCACTGCGCCGCGCCGTGCGCGTCAACCCCAACGACACCAAGATCACGCTCACCCTGGCCGAGACCCTGGCCGCCCAGTACCGCACCGACGAGGCGATCGAGATGTACTGGCGGGCCTTTGACAAGGCCGATAACCTCGACGGCAAGCTCGGCACGGTCAGCAAGCTGACCGAGTTGTATCTCCAGCGCAACCAGCTCGACCGGCTCTTGACTCGCCTCCAGCACCAGGAACGTGACGCTCGCCCCGGCGCGGGGCAGCCCCAGCAGCGCGACGTGGCGATTTGCATGGCCCAGGCTTACGCTGCCTCGGGCGACCTGGGCAGCGCCCGCGCCGAGCTCGAGCGGCTGCTCGCCTCCAATACCCGTGATGGCCAGTTGCTGCAGCAATTGTCGAAGCTGGCGGAAGAAGAGGGAGACCTGGAAAGCGCCGCCCGCTATCAAAAGCAGTTGAACGAGCTGGCCCCCAGTGATGACGGCTCGTCCCGGCTGGCGCAACTGTACTCCCGCTATGGCGAGCTCGAGGAAGCCCAGGCGGTCTGGTCCAGGATGGCCTCGGGCAAGAGCGAAGCCCACCGGATCTTCGCGGCGATCGACAGCCTGCTGGGCCAGCGGAAGCCTCAACCGGTTCTCGAGATCACCGAGTCGATGATCCGGAAAGACCCGCGCGACTGGGAAGCACTCTATCGCCAGGGTGTGGCCCTTGTGGGACTCGGAAAGCCCGAAGATGCGGCGCAGCGGTTCCAGGCGCTGCTTGACTTGACGACCGCCGACGACGAGAAAAGCGCTCTCTCGAAGGCATGGAGCCGGGACCCCAAGCTCAAGGCCGCAAGTGCCCGGCCGTCGTCCTTGGTCCAGCAGGCCGCGCTTCCGCTGCAGGAGCGGATCGGGGCGGTCAGCCAGATCCGCATGGCCTCGAAGCTCGATAACCGGGAGATTTATTCCTCGCGGCTGGGGCCGACCCCCTCCTGGAGCCCGCCCGACTTCGGCCAGGCGCGGATGGCGGCCCTGGGCTGGCTCGTGAGCCTTGCGCAGAAGACCAGCCCGCCGAAGGGCGAACTGGTGGTGGCGAGGTTCCGCAAGGCAAGTGAGAAAACGCCAGCCGATCTCCGCTCCCTTTGGGACTGGTTCCATCTCTGCCTGCTTCGCTACGACAACGCCGCCGCGTTCGAAGCGGGCAAGATCTTGAGCCGCGCCGCCCCCACTGACCCGCTGGCCCTCTGGGCTTATCTCTATTCGGTGGGTGGCCGGGAACGCGGTCTGGGCCAGCGCAACTACGTCAGCCAGCGGGGCGAGCAGCAGAAGGATAACACCCCGCCGCTCGAACCGGCCGAGCTCGATCACGTCCTGGCCTGCTACGCCTCGCTGCGGACCCGCCGGCCCGAGCTGGCGCAGGCTCAGGTCCTTCAGCACGTTTCCAAGGAGCTGAAGCGGGCCAAGCGGGTCGAGGAGGAGGAGCGATTCTATCGCGACACGGTCGCGGGCGCCACCCAGCTTGCACAGATCGCCGGCGCCTTCGGCCTGGCCGCTGAACGGGGCGACGCCCTTGGACTGATCCAGCTCGCCGACCGCTTCGAGCGGCTCCAGTCGGGCCGAGCGTCGCAATACTACTACACCGGCACGTTCTACTTCGCGGGGCCGGGCCCGTCGATCGGTCAGGGCATGAGCGTTTGCGCCGGGCGCAAGGCATACGCCGACGTGCTGCGGCTCCTCGACCACGAGCTGGCGGCGGCGCGCCGCAAGCTGGAGCGCCAGTCGCCGGGCGCTGCCCGCACCGCCCGCTCCCGGCTCGCGGCCAGGGGCAACTACGTCCCCAACTATCAGATCTGGGTAAACAAAACATCACGGTATGTCCAGATCCCGTTTCCACTCCCCAACGACTATCTCGATGAAACCGCGATCCAGCTCTTGCGCACGGCCCACGAGCTCTACAAGCTCGACGATCTCTCGAGCGACCTGGTGAGTCACTTCCGCCGGCAGGCTGAGGCGGCCAAGACTCCCGCCGACCAGGTCTATCCGCGGCTCGCGCTCAGCTCGATCCTGTGGTGGAACGACGACAAGGACGATGCAATCGCCGAATTCACCAAAGTGGCCGAGGGGTCGAAGGCCGAGTCGGAGCTGCGGCTGGACCTGGCCGAGCTGCTGGAACAGCAGGGCGAGCGGACCGATGCGCTGGCGCTGGCCGACTCGGTGCAGCCGCTCGACAACGCAACCATGAAACGTCGCGAGGACCTGGCCCTGCGACTATCGGTCCTGACCGGCGACCTCGAGCGGGCCCGGCAGGCCGCCGAGCGGCTCTTCGGCCTGCGCCTCGACACCGACACCCAGGTCCGCCTGGCCGGGCAGATGGAGCAGCTCGGACAGCACGAGCTGGCCGAGGCCGTTCTCGGCCGCGCACGCCGCCGCGCCGGCAACAAGGCCACCTCCCTGGTCGGCATGATGCTCCAGTACCAGCGCCAGGGCAAGCTCGACGTCGCGGTGCAGGTGGCCTCGCAAATCCTTCGCTCGACAACCGCGACCCGTCAGACCAACCCCAACTACTCTTACGCCAACGATCCCGACGCCAGCCGGACCGCCGCCATCGGCGTCCTGGCCCGCTCGGGCCGGCTCCCCCAGCTCATCGAACGGGCCCACGAGCAGCTCAAGAAGACCCCCAGCTCGATCCAGATCCACCAGTCGCTCGCCGACTATTACAAAGCCTCCGGCCAGCGCGACCAGGCCAGGGCCGAGCTGGCCAAGATCGTCGCGCTGCGGCCCGACGACACCGGCCTGCGCCTCCAGATCGCGCAGCAGCTCGTGCAAGAAGGCCAGGCCGCGGAGGCCATCGAGCACTACAAGGTGATCCTCAAGAAAGACCCAGCGAGCCTGGCGCGCAACTTCTACCAGGTCCAAAATGCCTTCCAGCAGGCCCGGAAGACCGATGAGATGCTCGACCTCCTCGAGCAGATCGACCTCCGCCAGCTCGGCCAATCGTACATGGTCTTCAACCTGATCGGGAACCTCTTTTATGACGATAAGATGCGTGACCGGGCCGTCAACCTGTTCAAGAAGGCGTGGGAGGCATTCCCGGACGATCGGTCGAACATGCTGTCCTACATCCGTCACGACGACGTCTGGCGGCTGCCCGAGATGTACGACTACGCCCGGGAGATGCTCATTCCCAAACCCGCGACATTCGTGCCGGCCGCGCAGTGGAACGCCGTGAGCCAGATCCTTTCCTACAACGCCGACGGCCGAATCAACTCGCTTGTTTCGCGACTCCTGGACCTGGCCGCCGGCTTAGGGAAGCTCGACGAGTTGGCCGCCGAGATCGATCAGGCGCGGAAGTCGATACCGGGCTGGACGGCCGGCGCGATGGTCCGGGCGCTCATCGACTGCCGCCTCGGCCGCTACGAGCAGGCCCAGGCAATGGTCCGCCGGCTCCTCGAACAGACCAAGGACGAGCCTCTCTCCAATGGTATCTTCTGGGTGATCGGCGCCGAGCTCGATGACCACGGGCCGACCCGCGAGCTGGCCGTGACCGCCTACGAGGCGAGTCTCAGCCGTGTCTCGGACAACGATCCTTACTTCCGCCTGAATTACGACAACGGCCCCGCCAAGCGACTGGTCACAATTTACGCTCGCGACAATCGCCTGGAGGACGCCCGCCGCGTCCTGATCGACTTCGCCAGCGTCAACGATTTCGCCTCCTACAACAACTACCCGGCCGGCTACATTGAACAGATGAGGATGAGCGCGCTCGGTTCGGCCGCCGCCAAGCTGCACGAGCTGGGCTTCACCGCCGACGCAGTGGCCCTCTACAGCCAGTCTCTGACCCTGTCCCGCGAGATTCCGCCGGACGGGTCCAACTATGTCGGCAATTCCGAGGGGATGCTCCGCCAGTATCGCGAGGGCCTGACCCGCGCCCTCGAAGACTTGAGGCCCGAAGACCTGGCCTCCAGCTTGACCCACCTGGTTGAGACGTCAGACAGTCCAGGCTCCAAGATTACTGATTCCAAGAAGATTGCCGATGCCAAGAAAGCTGGCGCGAAGAGCAAGGTCAAGGAGCGCGATCAGCTCCTCGACCTGATGGTGATGGTCCACCCGCGCGAGCTCGACAAGGCGGCCGTTCGCAGCCTGCTGGCCGACGCGATCGCGGCACCGGCGGCATCACCAACCTCGGCCGGCGAGATGAAAGCGCGGGAACAACTGGCCACATCGTTGGAGGCGGCTGGCAAGAAGCACCCGGATGACCTGTCGGTGGCGGTCGCCGAGGCTCTTCTGGCAATTGGCTCGGGTGATTCAAAGAAGATCGAGCCGGCGCTCGGCCGGCTCAACCGGCTGGTTGACAAGACACCGCTGGAGCCTCTCTCCGAGGGCGTGAGAGCCAACTCGCGGCAGCGGGCCGAGGCCGCCCGCCAGGTCCCCCTCTGGCTGGTCGCTCGGGCGTGCTGGAAGCAGAACGGTCCGGTCAATCTGCCCTTCATCGCCGGCAAGCTGGCCGCTCGAGCCCAGGAGGCCGCTCGGCGCCAGACCGAGAATCAAACCTTGATGGCCATGCTCCGCGAGCAGGGCGAGCTGGCGCTCGCGCGCGGCGACCGCGCCGCGGCCGAAGCCGCCTGGGGCCGCATGCTCGAAATCGTCGTCGAACCACCCGGCCGCAAGATCAAGAAGCCTGCCGCCAAGCTCGCGCCGGTGCCTCGTGCGAAACCGGCGGCGCCAGCCGCGGCGCCTCGCTCTTCCACCTCGATGACGCCGGCGCGAGAACGTACCTTCGTCCGGACGATATCGTATCAAGTGCCGGCAACGGCGGCTTCACCTTCTCAGGCGGGGCGCACTCCCCAGGCGGCCGAGCAGACTTCCAAGGCCGGCCCGGATTCCAAGGGCGGGTCCCCGAGAGCCAAGTCCGTTTCCCCCAGGGCCAGGGCCGCCGCGGCGCCGCGATCAAACCTGCCGATCCTGACCCTGGACCGGTTCGAACAGGCCATGCAGATCGCGCGACTGGCCGCCGAACATGATCTGCCCGACTTGAGCGCGCGGGCCGTCCGCGAAGCCCTGCGCGCCGGGCCGCCGGTCGTGCCGGCTAACCCGAATGAGACGCGGAGAGTGATCCGCTCGGGAACGATCGTCGACGACACTCCGATCGACCAGGCTTCGCCTCGCGTCCTGGCCAACCTGCTCGAGTGGGAACGGATCTGGCAGAAACAGCGGGGGCCCGCCGCCGGCGTTTACGAGGCGCTTCGCGACGCGGTCCTGCCCGCGGGCCGTCCCAGCGAGGTCTTCCTGTACGCTCCGCCATTGAACGTCAATGCTCTGCGGCGCCCGCAAAGCGCGGGCCTGCTGCTGGCAGCCTGGGCTGTCCGCGCCGGCAAGGTCGACGACCTCAAGCGTGCCGTCGCCTCGCGGCAAGGCCAGGTGCTCTCCGAGCTGCCCGCCTCGGTCCTGTCGGCCCAGCTCGCCCTGGCCGCGAACGACCCGCAGGCGGCGGTCGCCGCCCTCAAACGTCTCGCCGCGCGGATGAAGGCGGACACCTCGCGCGCGGCCTCCGAGCTGGCTTGCCATGCGGCCCTCCCCGCGCTCGACCGGCCCGAGCTGGCCGCGCCGGCGCTCGAAATTCTTGATTCCTCCATCAAGGGTTTCGAGAGCACCGGCCAGCCGGAGCCGCTGGGAACACTCCTGGTCATCCTGGCCCGACACCAGTTCAAGCTGGGCGACGCCGCCGGGGGACGCAAGCGGCTCGACGCCTACCTGGAGGCGATGGAGAAAAACACAATCCGCTATGGCGGCGACTACCTGTTGTATCTCCGCAAGCAGCAGCTCCAGCGCGTGGCCGCCGAATTAGCCCGCGCCGGCCTCTGGACCGACGCACTGGCGGCTCTGGGCCGGTTCGTCGACGCGCCGGCCTATTCAGGAGGCGATCCACCCATCGACGACGCCCTGGTCAAGGTGCTGCGCCAGTTGGAGGCCCGCCCGGCCAAGGAGCAGTACGAGACGCTGCACGCGTGGACGATGCCGGCCAAGGAGCGCCGGGTCGCGCGGATCCTGACCTCGATGGCGGCCGGTGACATGGCGCCCGAAGTTTTCGCGAAGTCCAAGGCCGGCCGGGAACCCAAGGCCGAAGCCGCCGGCTCGGAAAACGATCAGGCCGTCGTCAGCACGGCGACCGCGCTGATCGATGCCGCGCGCCGGGCCGGCGCACTCGACCAGCTCGCCGAGGAAGCCCGCGCCGCCGCCCCAGTCAAAGCCGACCAAGGAATCGAGAACGCCGAGGTGCTTTACCTCCTGATCGAGCTGGCACGCGGCCAGGGCTTGCAGGTTGCTCCCCGGATCGAAGCCCGCCTGGCCGCGATCGTCCAGGCGAACGAGGAGAGTCAAGCCAGAACGTCCGCCCAACCCGGCGCCAGGCCCGTAAGCGGCAGGGACCCGCGCGAGCGGCTCAACTTCCCCTGGACCGACTTTCTCGTGGCTCGCGCCGCCCTGGCAAACGGCCGGCCGGTCGTGCAAGATCTGGGCGTGCGACTGACGAGCGCCCTGATCGAGCGTGCCGAAACCACGGGCCTGTTCAACGCCCTCACTCGGTTACGCATTGACCTGGCGCAGGCCAAGGCGCGCCGCGCCGGCGCGCCGGCCACGCTCGTTTCCGCGGAACCCGGACTGGCGCTCTGGCACACCTCCGGCTCTCGTTACGGTTACTCGCAGCGCACCGGAACGATGCCCACACTCTGGCTGGCACATCAGGGTACCATCGCTCACCTGGCGGGCTTTGATCATGGCTTCCTCCTCTTCGATTACCCCTTGACCGGCTCATTCGAGTTTTCCCTCGAGGGCTACGTGGGGCACTTTGCCGAGAGCGGTTTGACCCTCAACGGGCTGGTGATCGAACCCTTGGACCTGAACCGGGCCAGCTCGGTCTTTCCAGTCGGGCAGAGCGAGACCCTCAGCCCTCCCTGGCGGTTGACGCGCTTGAACGGCTATAACCGCCTGACGGTTCAGGCCGCCCCCGGCAAGGTCCGCTACCTGGTCAACGGCCACATCTTCTTCGAGGACGACGACCCCAGCCCCACCAGCCCATGGATTGGGTTGTTCACCCGCACGGCGAGTCACACCGCCTGGCGGCTGGTCTCGCTGAGCGGCCGGCCGGCAATCCCCCGCGAAGTGCGCCTGACCCACGCTGATCGGCTCGAAGGCTGGATCTCCAGCTTTTACAATGAAACTCAGCCCCCCCGGCGCACCCAGGAATCGACTGACCAGTGGGGCAATGTCGTTCGGATCTCGGCCTCGGCGATTTCCGCTCGGCGCGGCAGCCGGCCGACCGTCAAGCCGAGATCGAACAAGCCACGCGCGCCGGTCAAACTCGACGATTATGACTGGGTGGCCCGGGACGGTGTGATTCACGGCCGCCTCCTCCCCGGCGGCACACCTCGGAACAATGCCTATGCCGAGAGCGACGGTTCCGGCACCGAGGCCGACCAGAGCCTCCTCTCCTATTTCCGACCGCTCCTGGAAGGCGACGCTCTCACGTATGAGTTTCTCTATGAGCCCGGACAGATTATCGTCCACCCCGCAGTCGGCCGGCTCGCGTTCCTGCTCGAGCCCGAGGGGGTCAAGGTGCACTGGATGACCACGGGCGGAATGAATCTCTCCGGACTGGCCGCCGACAACGCCGCCCTGGAGCCGGGCAATCGCCGCGGGCCCACTCCGCTCCCCTTGAAGCCGGGCCAGTGGAACACACTCAAACTGAGGTTCGGCGGCGGCAGGGTGACGCTCGAATTGAATGGCCAGGCGATCTACGACCGCGCGATCGAGCCGGCCATCGGCCGGCAGTTCGGCTTGTTCCACTTCAAGGACCAGACCGCGGCGCAGGCTCGCAACATCGTGCTGAAGGGCCAGTGGCCCGAAGCCCTGAGCAACGAACAGTTGTCTGGCCTGACGGCTCCCGACCCCGCCGCGCCCCACTCCGAGGCCGACCGTCGCGCGCGTCATGACGTCATTGGCGAGTCGTTCTTCGCCGCCGAAGCCGGCGATCTCCTCGAACACGCAGCGGAGCTCTCGCTGGAGAAACGGTACGAGCGGCTCGCCGGCTGGGTGCTTCCTTCGCCCGATCATCCGGTCTGGCGGCTTGAAGGCCTGTTCACGCCGTCGTTCCCGGCCAACCGGCCCGGCGATGCACGGGGCTCGACAAACGCGAGCGGCGGGAACGGACCCGGTCCCCACCGCGCTGTCCGATTGCAAACCGGTGGGTCGCTCGAGGCCCCGGCCATCGAGCTGGTCGAGGTCGCCAGGTCTCTCGCCAAGCTGGACGAGCTGGCCGCGCGTGTCCAGGCAATTGAGCTCTTACCCGGGGGTGACCCGCCGGCCGGCGAGCGGGGCAAGCTCTCGATCCAGGGCCTGATCGAAATCGCGCGCGGCGACGACGCGGCGGCGGCCAAGACACTGGCGCTCATCAAACCGATGTTCGAAAAACTCCCCCTCGATCAACCCGAGTGGACGCGCTGGCCCGAGCTGGTGCTGGCCGCCCGAGCCCTCGACAGGCCGGTGCTCCGCGCGGCGGCACTCTCGCTTCTGGGGACCATGGGCGATCAGGTAGGGAAAAAGTCGCCGGGCGAGCTCTGGCATCATCAGGTGAAAAACCTCCGCGCCCGGGCGGAGCTCCTGGCTCAGGCCGAAAAAGACGGGGTGAGCGGGGCCCGGCCGTTCGGGACCGACCCGAACGATCCCCACTGGGCACGGGTGACCCCAACCCGGGCCGAGACCCGCGGCACCGGCCTGCCCATTCCGCACTGGAGCCTGCGCGATGGCCACTTCACCCACTATCCCGGCCACGATTTCGACATGATGTACCTGAACGTCCCCGTTCGTGGCGATTTTCAGCTCGACTGCGAGCTCACCGCCTCGCCCGGCCGCGAGATTCAGGTCTGCTACAGCGGCCTGGGCGTCGCACCCAAGCCCGACTTGAAACACATTGAACGGTCCAGGTTCGGCAGCCCCCTCGGCGACCTGACCTTGAGCCCGCCGCTGGAAAAGCTGGGCGACTGGTATCCATTTCGCCTCGTCGTCAAAGGGGGACGGATGACGGCCTTCGTGAGCGGTCGCAAGGTGCACGAAGCCCCCGCGCCAGCCGAGGGTGATCCCTGGCTGGCCCTTGGCTGCCGGGCCATCGAGTCCGGGGGCGCGCGCAAGCTCGCCATCTCGGGTAATCCGCGGATCCCCGAAAAGCTCAACCTCTCGTCGCTCCCCGAGCTCACCGGCTGGCTGGCCGACGAGTATGGCGATCGCACCACCGGCGACAACCCCGACTGGGACAAGCGCGGCGAAGAGATCACCGGCCGGTTGATCGAAGAGGCTTCCCTCGGCAAGCAGGAGAGCCTGCTCCGCTATCACCGGCCCATGGTCGAGGACGGCCGGATCGCCTACGAGTTCTACTACGACCAGGGCAAGGTGATGGTCCACCCCGCTCTGGGCCGGCTGTCCTTCCTGCTCGAGCCCGACGGCGTCAAGATCCACCGGCTGACCGACGGGGCCTACGAGCGCAGCGGCCTGACTCCCGAAAACGCCCACGAGGAACCGGAGAATCGCCGCGGCCCCGCGCCCTGCCCCTTCAAGCCCCAGGCCTGGAACCGGCTGGTCCTGAGCGTGACCGGCGACAAGGTTGCTCTCGAGCTCAACGGCCAGCCGATCTACGAGCGCAGCCTCGAGCCGTCCAACCAGCGATCGTTCGCCCTGTTCCACTACGCCGGCGAGACCCAGGCGCGCGTCCGCAACGTCACCTACCAGGGCAACTGGGCCCGTTCGCTGCCGGCTAGCATCCATCCGCAACCGAAGTAATTCGACCCGGTCGTTTCATCATGAGCAAAACACCCAAGCCACGACACCCGAAGGGAAGCCTTGCCTGGGCCCTGATCGCGCTCGTACTGCTCTCGAGCGTGGCCGCCGTGTTTGTCATGAAGTATCCGCGAAGATCAGCCGCCTCTCGTTCCGGCGACCGGCCGCGATTGGCGTACCAGGAGCGACGGCCGATTGATACGGGCGGGTTCATGGCCGTCCTGGGCAAGCTCGATCCCTGGCCGCCGTCCGCGTCGCTCGAGCAGGTCCGTGATTCCTTCCAGCGAGTGGGTTATCGAAACATCGAACGGATCGACCAGATTCTCAAGCAGGCAAACGTACCCGACCAGAAGAAGATCGTTCTCATCCTCATGAAAGCCGCGCTCTTTAACTATGAGGGAGAACCACGTCGAGCGTTCCAGGTCCTGGAGGAGGCGCGTTCCTGGCTCGACGATAAAGACACCCTGGCCCATCAACTGCTCTATACCGTCATCTTCTTTCAGGGAGTGACCGCGGTGCGCATGGGCGAAAACGACAATTGCATCATGTGTCGCAGCGAAAGCTCGTGCATCGTTCCCATTGCCCCCGCGGCCGTTCATACCAGGCCGCAGGGTTCTCGACTGGCGATCAAGCATTTCACCGAATACCTCCAGCAGTTCCCCGATGATCTGGGGGTCCGATGGCTCTTGAACGTGGCCCAAATGACCGTGGGAGAGTCGCCATCGTCTGTCGATCCTTCTTATCTGACGGCCCTCGACCGTTTCTTCCACTCCGAGCTCGACATCGGCAAGTTCCGCGACGTCGGCCACATCGTGGGTGTGAATCGCTTCAACCAGGCCGGCGGCGCGATCATGGACGACTTCGATAACGACGGTCTGCTCGACATCGCCGTCACCTCGATGGACACCGCCATGCCCATGGCGTTCTACCACAACAAGGGGGACGGCACATTCGAGGATCGTAGCGAGTCCGCCGGCGTGACCGGCCAACTGGGCGGCCTGGTCTGCTATCAAACCGATTACAACAACGACGGCCGCCTCGACATCTTCATCCCGCGCGGCGCGTGGCTTCCCTATCCCGTCCGGCCCTCTCTGTTGCGCAATGACGGCGACGGCCGCTTCACCGACGTCACGGCCGAAGCGGGGTTGCTCGATCCGGTCAATTCCAATGCGGCCGCCTGGGCCGATTACGATAATGACGGCTGGCTCGACCTGTTCGTCGCCTGCGAGAAACAGCCCAACCACTTGTATCACAACCGCGGCAACGGCACCTTCGTAGAGGTCGCCGCCCTGGCCGGCGTCGACGGAAAAGATCAGGACATGTACAAGGGCTGCGCGTGGGTCGATTACGACAATGACCGCTACCCCGACCTGTTCGTGGCATCGATCAGTGGTCTGCCTCGGCTGTATCGAAACAATGGCAACGGCACCTTTTCGAATCGGACGGTCGACATGGAGATCGACGGCCCCCGCGGGGGCTTTTCCTGCTGGGCCTGGGACTACGACAACGATGGCTGGCTCGACATCTTCGCCTCTTCTTACGATCGGACGCTCACCGACATCGTCCGCGGCATGGTAGGCCGGACGCACACCAAGAGTTCCCCGCGCCTCTACCGCAACCTGGGCGGTAAGAGGTTCGAGAACAGGACCAAGGAGGCCGGGCTCGACATGGTCTTCGCCACCATGGGGAGCAATTACGGCGATTTCGACAACGACGGCTTCCTCGACATGTATCTGGGCACCGGCGATCCGGACCTGGGCACTCTGGTGCCCAACCGTATGTTCAAGAACGTTGGCGGCGAGCGATTCGCCGAAATCACGGGCACGTCACGCACCGGCCACCTCCAGAAGGGGCATGCCGTCGCCTGCGGTGACTGGGACTTGGATGGCGACGTCGACATCTTCATCGAGATGGGCGGCGCCTTGAACGGCGACAAGTATCACAACGTCCTGTTTCAGAACCCCGGCCAGGGGAACAACTGGCTGACCATCAAGCTCGCCGGCGTGAAGACCAACCGTCCGGCCATCGGCGCCCGCATCAAGGTGGTCACGGCCGGCGAGAAGCCTCTCACGATCCACCGGCACGTGTCCTCCGGCAGCAGCTTCGGGGCCAACACCCTGCGACAGACCATCGGCCTGGCCAAGGCCGATCGGATCGCGATGCTGCAAATCGACTGGCCGGCCAGCGGCACGACCCAGGTCTTCCGCGACATCCCCGCGAACCAGATGATCGAGGTGACCGAATTCGCGCCCGACTACCAGGCCGTGAAAACCCGGTCGATTCCATTGCCGGACGAGCAGCCGAAGCCGAAGTGAATCGCCGGCCCCGTCCGATCGAGAGCAACAGGCAGATGCCTCTACTCCGACAGATTGCCCAGCTTGGTCATCCCGTGCTGCGGATTCCCGCTGCCTCGGTGGCGGCTCCGGCTTCAGACGCGATCCGCGCCCTGATCGACGACTTGCTCGTGACTCTCGCCGACGCGGGTGGCGTGGGCATCGCCGCACCGCAGGTCTACGAATCGTCGGCTCTCTTCATCGTCACCTCGCGGGCAACCCCGAGCTTTCCGGACGCGCCGGTCATGGAGCCGGAAATCGTGATCAATCCCGAGATCCTCGAACGCTCGGGCGGCATCGTCAAAGGCTGGGAGGGGTGCCTCAGCATCCCCGGCATCCGCGGCGACGTGCCGAGGCATCTGCGGATTCGGGTGCGTTACCAGACGGTCGATGGACGCATCGTCGACAGGAACTTCGACGGCTTCATCGCGCGCGTCTTCCAGCACGAGGACGATCACTTGCGCGGACTCGTCTTCCTCGACAGACTCGAAAGCTCGCGCGACGTGATCACCGAAAAGGAATATCAGAAGCGAGTGGCGTCGATGACCCGGACAGCTCAACCAAAGGGAGAGACATAGCGATTATTCGACGGAAATGCGCAATGTTCCCGTCATTCTCGCGTCGCGAAATGTTCATGGAAGCGCGAACGAACTGCGGGACTAGAGTGAGACGGTCGGCCCGCCGGTGCTCTCGTTGAATGGCTCGATTTTCACGGTACCTTTGGGAAATCTCGCCATGACTTCCAGCTCGCCCCCCAAAGCGTTCACGATCCGGCGTAAGGTCGATATCTGCATGTCCGACTGCTTCTCCAGCTTCGACAAGCTCGGCTGCCTGATGCCCAGAACATCGGCGACCTGACGCTGGCTCTTGCCGGCCCGCTGGCGAATTTCACTGAGCAGCAATTCACCCAGCAGTTCACGGGTGCGTGCGGCAGCACGCAGACGGGTCTTCCTGGTGGTCGTTCGTTTGACCAGCTCGTCGAATGACTTGGCCATGTTACTTTCCCTTTAGCTTATAGGGTATAAATGGTCAATAGCCTTCGGGCTATGAAGGGCTTCCGCCATGACGTGCCGAGGCATCTGCGGATTCGGGTGCATTATCAGATGGTCGATGGCCGCATAGTCGACAGGAACTTCGCCGGCTTCATCGCGCGCGTCTTCCAGCACGAGGACGATCACTTGCGCGGACTCGTCTTCTTCGACAGGCTTGAAAGCTCGCGCGACGTGATCACCGAAAAGGAATATCAGAAGCGCGTCGCGTCAATGTCCCGGACGGCTCAGAAACTTGCTCCCGTGGAAAGAATGGGAGTCAAATCGGAGCCTAGTGCTTTGTCACAGCTTGATTTTCGGGTCTCTGATCGTTGGCTTTCGCTCCGCGAAAGCTGCGTCTCTTTCGCGGAGCGAAAGGCGACAGTAACCGGCAACCCGAATTCCTAGCCGTGACAAAGCACTAGAGACTAGAATCAAGATCAGAGGTGTCAATCATAGCGCGGTCCGGGCCACTGGTTTGAATCGTTACACTGGCGGAGAGTCCGGTGAGTGGAGATGCGGCAGACGGAAAGGGCGGTTCGCCCTCGGAGTGCATCGAGGACCTCGTTCGTATCTGGCTTGATGGCGCGGATGATCCCGATCTCGTTCCACTGGTTCGACAAACCGGCGCCCTTCCGGTGTACTCCGGCATAGGCGGGTCGCTTGGAATTCGACCTGACGGTGAAGTCCTTTCTCTTCCGTGGGATGACCATGAGCGACCGGAGATCGAGCCGGATCCCGTTTGGAGGCTGATTGCCTACGTTGCCGGAGCCGAGAAGTACCCTGAGTTGCGCATGCTCTTGCCGGTCCGAGATGCGAGCGCAACTGAGTGCGAGCCCTGCGGCGGTAGCGGGAAGGTGAAGGTGGAGGGAGTCAAGTTCCAATTCGTTTGTGACTACTGCGGCGGCTTGGGATGGCTCCGGAAGGGCGCGGTCGTGGCGGTGCCGGAGGGACGGCCTTCCAGCCAGGCTGATCGCGAGAGACGTTCGAGGCCATCATACCACGGTCGCGCCAATCCGGAGGCGGACCCCATGTGGGACGACTTGCTCGATGGCTGAGTTTGGTGCCGTTTCTGTAAGTCAAGCTGGAAAGCCTGACCTACTTTACACTTCGGAATCACCCACCGACTTGCCGCGTCCCCGTCTGGGGAGCCACTTTTTCCCGATCACAACCCCTAACAGGAATGCGATGAGCGCGATGGAAATCGCCTTGACCAGGGAAAGTTGCGGCACATGTACAAATATCGTTTTTGGAACGCCAAGTTCGGCAAGGTCTGCGTCGGCTCTGCTCATGTTCGTGGTTCGAGTGCAGATGTTGGTTTTGAGTTCCTTTCTTCACCTCACCTTTGATAGTGGAACCGGATCCCCGCCGGAAAATGCAGGTCGAAGAGATCGGCCAGCGCGTTGTTGAGCGCATCGTCATCCCAAAGAGTCTCCGCGCTCTTCTCGCCCGCTTTTTCCACTGTGAGCTCGAGGTTTCTGAGGATCCAGCACGTATCGGGACTGTAGCGCTGAACCACGAGGGTCTGAACAAAGGGTGAATCAGGGTGAGTGGACGTATAATGATTGGCCACGACAAAGTCGACCGGCTCCTGCGGCTCGAGAGTGAACGCGTAGAGATCGAACCAGACGTCGTCGTGGAGCGACTGAAGAACATACAGGTCACCGTCTCGACTGATCCGGAACGTCCATGCCAGTTGGCGGACGGCCTCGGACTGGTTCAGCCGGATCGGGTGCAGCGGCCCCACGCGGCCGAAGCCGACGTCGGCCAGCCAGGGTTCGCCGTCAACCTCCACCGAGAGCAGCATGTGCAACCGCGGCCGGATCTCCGCGGAGCCGAACCGGACTCGGGCCGCCAGCCGTGTCAAATTGAAGCCCAGCGACTCGAGAACGGCTGCGAAAAGCGTGTTTTGCTCGAAACAGTAGCCGCCGCGTCGACCCGCGATCAGCTTCGCTTGCAGCCAGTCCAGCTCCAGTGTGATCGGACGACCCAGCAAGATGTCGAGGTTCTCGAACGGGATGGTCGTCGAGTGAGCGAAGTGGAGGTCCTTGAGGGTCTCGATCGTCGGATCCAGCCCGCCGGTGTAGCCGATGCGGGCGGTGTACGCGCCCAGGTCGATCTTGAATTCGCGCTTCATCACGACTCCGCGACCTTCAAAAGCAGCTTTCCGAAATTCTCGCCCTTGTACAACATGAGCAGGGCGTCGGGAAACGACTCCAGTCCCGCGACGACGTGCTCGCGCGACTTGACCCGTCCCGCCGCCATCCAGCCGGCCAGCTCGCGTCCTGCCTCGGCGTAACGGCCGGCGTAATCGAACACGACAAAACCCTCCATCCTCGCATGATTGACCAGCAGCGACAGGTAGTTCGACGGGCCTTTCACCGGGGTCGTGTTGTTGTACTGCGAGATCGCGCCGCAAATGACGACCCGAGCCCGGCGGGCAAGCAGGGAGAGCACGGTATCGAGGACCTCGCCCCCCACATTGTCAAAATAGACGTCGACTCCTTGCGGGCAGTGCCGTTTGAGCGATCCCCTGACGTCCTCGCTCTTGTAATCGATCGAGGCGTCGAAGCCCAGCTCGTCGACGATGTACCGGCATTTGTCCGCACCACCGGCGATGCCGACGACGCGGCATCCCTTGATCTTGGCGATCTGACCGGCCACCGCCCCGACGGCGCCGGCCGCGCCCGAGACGACAACAGTCTCCCCGGGTTTCGGCTGGCCGACGTCGAGCAGGCCGAAGTAGGCTGTCATTCCGGTCATGCCCAGCGTGCTCAAGTGAACCGGCAGGGGCGCCAAGCGGGTGTCAACGCGGGTCACGCTCTCCCCGTTCGATATTGCATATTCCTGGACTCCGAAGCTGCCGCTGACGAGGTCGCCGGCCGCGAATGCCGGATTCCGCGATGCGACAACGCGACCCGCGGCCAGGGCGCGCATCACCGCGCCGATCGCGACGGGCGCGATGTACGATCTCCCTTCGTTCATCCAGCCGCGCATGGCCGGGTCGAGTGAGATGTACAGCACTTTCACGAGCAGCTCGCCCTCGCCCAGGTCGCGAACGGGCTCGTCGGCGTAGGTCCAGTCGCTCCGCTTGGGAATGCCGACCGGGCGGGCGGCGAGCCGAAACTGATGATTGATCAGGTTCATGCTTGATGCTCCTTTCAAGAACACTCTCCGGCATCGACCACTTCCCGCCCGGGCACGGGGCATTTATATTATCTTCAACATACAAATTCCGGCGCCACTCACAACAGGGCACAGTTCACCCTAGAGCCTTCGCCCAGCTCGCGGAGGGAGACACCACGATGAGCACTCTCCTTCTCGAAGAGACCACGCGACGCGAGACGGCTTCGGACCTGGTTGCACGGCTGTGTGCCAGCTTCGCCGGCGGCCGCACGCGTCCTCTCGAACACCGGCTACGGCAGCTCGAGGGACTCGCCCGTTTCCTCAGGGAGCGCGAGAATGAGATCGAGCGCGCCATTCACCACGACATGGGCCGGCCTTCCTTCGAGATTTATCCGTCGGAGATCGCCTTCATCGCGTCCGAGATCGCCGTCACCCGCAAGAAGCTCCGCTCCTGGACCAAGCCCGAGCGCGTCTCGACCTCGCTGGTCGGTCAGCCCGGGAAGAGCCGGATCCATCGCGAGCCGCTCGGCGTCGTCCTGATCATCGGGCCCTGGAACTACCCGCTCCAGCTCTTGCTGACGCCCTTGGTCGGGGCGATTGCCGCCGGCAACTGCGCGATCGTCAAGCCGAGCGAAGTCGCGCCCGCGACCGGCGAGCTCATCGCCTCACGGTTGCCCGAATATGTCGATCCCGAGTGCGTCCAGGTCGTCCAAGGGGGTGTTGCCGAGACGACGGCGCTCCTCGCCCTTCGATTCGACCACATCTTCTACACGGGCAACGGCACCGTCGGCCGCATCGTGATGGAGGCCGCGGCCAAGCACTTGACGCCGGTCACGCTCGAGCTCGGCGGCAAGAGCCCGTGCATCGTTGACCGCCACACCGATCTCGACGTGGCCGCGCGGCGCATCGTGTGGGGGAAGTTTTACAACGCCGGGCAGACGTGCGTCGCTCCCGACTACGTCCTGGCGCACGAGGCGATCGAGGAACCGCTCCTCGCTCGGATGAAACAAACGCTCCTCGACTTCTTCGGCGACGACCCGCGCAAGAGCCCCGACTTCGGCCGCATCGTCAACGCTCGCCACCATCGCCGGTTGATGAAGCTTGTGGAAGGCAGCGGCGAAGTCGTCACCGGCGGAGTCGCCGACGAAGCGGATCGTTACATCGCGCCCTTGATCCTCCGCAACGTTCCCGCCGGCGCGCCGGTGATGGCCGATGAGATCTTCGGCCCCATCTTGCCGATCCTTCGAATCAAGGACATCGACCAGGCCATCGCGTTCGTGAACGCCCGGCCGAAGCCGCTGGCGCTTTATCTCTTCACGAACGACGCCGCGGTTCAAAAGAGCGTCCTCGATCGCACCAGCTCGGGGGGCGTGACCGTGAACCACACCTTGCTCCACCTGGCCGTGCCTTCGCTCCCCTTTGGAGGCGTCGGCGCCAGCGGCATCGGAGCCTATCATGGCAAGGCCAGCTTCGAGACCTTCAGCCATCGCAAGGCCGTGCTCGTGAAACCGACCTGGCTCGACCCCTGGTTCTTTTATCCGCCGTACAACGACGCCAAGAAGAAATGGGTGCGGCGGGTGTTATCGATGTCTTGACCGTGACAAGGAGCTGTTTTCCATGGTCGCTTTCCTGCGCGATCTCATGGCACACGCCGAATGGGCCAACGCGGTATTTTTCCACGCCTGGGATCAATCTCCGGCCCGCGACCACGAGGAGCTGCGCCGCCGCCTCGACCACCTCATCGGGGTCCAGCAAGGGTTCTTGTCGGTGTTGCACGGCGAGCCGCCCGGCGGACCGCCGGACGGGCCGCCCTCGACCTTCGACGATTTGAAGACTCGCGCCCAATCCTGCCACGCCGGTCTCCGCGAGTTCGCTGCAAGCCTCGAGCCGGAGAACGCGGCGCGGACGGTGCGGGTCCCTTGGTTTCCGGACCCGCCTTGTGTCATCACGGTCGCCGAGGCCATGGTGCAGGTTGCGATGCACTCGCAGCACCATCGCGGCCAGTGCATGACCCGGCTCAAGGATTTCGGGGGCGAGCCGAAAAACGTGGACTGGATCATCTGGCTGTGGAAGCAGAAGCCGCAGCCGCGGTGGAGCTGAGCCGGCCGCGTGGGCTGGAAGCTTCCTTGTGAAGGAACGAGAAATGGCCGAGGTTCGCTATCTGGAAGACTTCACCGTGGGCCAGACATTTCGGAGCGGTGCCATCACGGTCAGGTCGGCACAGATCAAGTGGTTTGCCTCGCAGTTCGACCCGCAACCGTTCCACCTCGACGAGACGGCAGCCGCTGCGAGCTTCTTCGGCGGCTTGGTTGCGAGTGGCTGGCATACGGCCGCCCTCACGATGCGCATGATCGTCGACAGCGAGGTCAAGATTGCCGGGGGCTTGATCGGCGCTGGGACGGACGAGCTCAAGTGGCCGCGGCCCGTACGGCCGGGCGACACGCTCCACGCCGTGTCCGAGGTGCTCGAGGTCAGGCTTTCGAAGTCGCGGCCTGACCAGGGAATCGTCAAGATGCGAACCCAGACATTGAATCAAGCGGACCAAGCGGTTCTGATTCTTGTCGCCAACCTGATCGTCCCGCGACGTCCGGCTTAGGAACAGGTCGGAAATAACTTCCCGATCAGGGTCCTTTGGTTTTCCGGGTGCCACTGGCTCTGCCAGTGCCCGCCAGAGCATGGGGACACTGGCATAGCCAGTGGCACACAAATACGAAGTCGGGAAGTTATTTCGGGCCCGTTCCTTAGTCCCGCGAGGCCGAGACGGGCTCGAACTGGGGCTCACGCGGAGTCGCTTCGGCCGAAAGCAGCTCCGTCCTGGAGATCTTGGCAAAGCAAGGCACTCAACCCATTTTGACGAACCCATATCAGAATCGTCAATTCACTTGCGCAGAACCGTTTTTGCGATTTCGACGCCGAGCTCATTGAAGTCTTCCGGTCCCTGGGGGACACCGGCGAAGATGGGCGCATCTTTCTCGGGCCGCGCCCGGACGTGCTGGGCGACCAGGTCGAACACCCCGTAGACGACGCGCGTGTCCGATGCGGGCGGGATCGTCAGCTCGCGCTGGACTTTGGGCGATTGATCGAAGATCAGCTCGATGGGCACACGGGCGTCCGAACATCCGAGCACCAGGGCAAACGGGGTCTGAACCCGGGGCGGCACCAGACTCCGTGGGTAGACCCAGCGACAGCGGGTTGGAGGGGATGACAATCTCATTGGACGGATCGAAGACCTCAGACGTCCGTCGCGCGGCGATTTTTTTTCAGATCCGGGAATCGCGGTGGCCTGCCCGGGCACATTATCATGGCAGGCGACAACGAATCCACGTTTTGGAAGGACCCCCACGATGGCTAGCGTTCGATCCACCACGGCCATGGCCACTCAGCTCGGCACCCTCTACAGTCTGGGCGCGGTCGGGAGCTTGCCCGACGACCAGCTCGTGGAGCGGTATCTTGCCAGGGACGACCTGGCCGCCTCTGAAGCGGCGTTCACTGCCCTGGTCGACCGGCACGGGGCGATGGTCCTCTCAGTATGTCAGCGACTGCTGCAGAACCCGCACGACGCGCACGACGCTTTTCAGGCCACCTTCCTCGTGCTGGTTCGCAAGGCCGCGTCGATCCGCCGGCGCGAATCGGTGGGAGGATGGCTGTTCGGCATCGCGCGGCGAGTCGCCGCCCGGGCACGCCTGCAGGCCGCGCGACGACGACGCCACAACGAAAGCATGTTCGCCCTGCGGACCGTGCCTGGTGTCCAGGCCATCGACGAGGCGGCCGGTGAGCCCGAACGCGACTACGGCCCTCTGATCGCCGAGATCGACCGCTTGCCCGAGCAATTTCGCATGCCGGTCGTGCTCCACTATTTTGAGGGGCTCAGCACCGAGGTGACGGCCCAGCGGCTGGGCTGCCCGCGCGGCACCGTCCTTTCGCGCCTCGCCCGCGCCCGCGAGCGACTGCGGCGCCGGCTCGAGGAGCGGGGCGTCGCGCTCGAGGCGCTGATGCCGGCTACCGCGGCGTCAGGTCGACTGTTTTCGAGTGTAACGGTCCCTTCGACACTGGTTCACACGACGGTCCGAGCCGCAGCCTCGCTCTCACTTGCCGGCGCAGCCATCGAAAACGTCGTCCCCACGACTGTCGCGGCCCTGTCGGGCGGGGTGATTCGCAGCCTGATGTTCGCCAAGGTCCGGCTGGCGTCGGTTGTCGTCATCCTGAGTATGGCGACCGCCGCGATCGGCCTGACGATGGCGGCTTCGGCCAACGGCCGGGCCCAGCGCGGCTCCGCCAAGACGAAATCCCAGTCCCAGCATCCGCAGACACTTCCGATCGTCTCGCCACCGAAGACCGGCGAGAAGCAGGCGAGCGATTCTCTCGTCATTCGCGGCCGCGTATTCGACCCCGACGGAAAACCGGCCGCCGGTGCCCAGATTGTTTTGGGGCTGCCTGTGACCGGACCGTTTGCCCGGCGATCCCCCGAGCGCCTGTCGAGCAGTGGGGCGGACGGCCGCTTCGAGGCGCCGATCCCCCGCAAAGTGATCGAACGACCGGGTGCCGATCAACAGACCCCATTCCCCGGACCGGTTCTCGCCGCCCTTGCCCCGGGACTGGGCCCCGATTGGGTCGCGGTCGACTCCAAGAACGCCGGAGAGACACTCAATCTCCGGCTCCGGCGCGATGACATTCCCATCGAAGGCCGGGTCATCGGTCTCGAAGGCCGTCCTCTGCCCGGGTTGACTGTCTCCGTGGACGGCATCGCGGAATTTCCGGCGGAGCTAATCAAAAGGCTCCGTGAAAACGCCGGCGCGATGAATCCCGCCCTCTGGGGCGGGATGCGCAACGCCCTGATCCTGGGTAAGGACGGACCGATCCCCGCGGTCCACACCAACTCCGACGGCCGATTTCGCCTCACCGGTGTCGGACGCGACCGGGTGGCCCTCGTGCTCATCGAGGGTGAATCGATCGAACAGTCGGTTGCCATGGTCATGACCACCAGCAATCCCGCCTACACACCTCTCCTCCTGCCAGCCGACGGCTCGGGCGAACGCAAGCTATTCGGACCTCGGTTCGACCTCACGGTTGACCCGGGCCGAGTGATCCAAGGCGTGATTCGCGACGGCGACACCGGCCGGCCGGTCAGCGGCGCGAAAGTCCGCTCCTGGGCCATCGGCATGACGACCAGCGATACCCAAGGACGGTTCAGCATCGCCGGGCAGCCCAAAAGAGGGGGCAACATTGTCGAGGTCATCACCGATGGACAACCCTACATCAAGGTCGACAAGCCGATCGGCGATCCGCCCGGCCTGGAACCGATCCACGTGGACGTGACCCTCAAGCGCGGTGTCTGGGTCCTAGGGAAAGTGACGGATCGTGCGAATGGACGGCCGGTCAAGGCCATCGTCCAGTACTACCCATTCCGTGACAATCCTCATCTCAAGGAATGCCCTGACGCCTCTTTCCTTGATAACAACGTCTCCAACGAAACCGGATTCCCCACCGATGCCAGTGGCCGCTTCCATGTCGTCGCCCTATCGGGCGGTGGCATCCTCACCGTGGTGACGACCGAACCAGGCTACCTCACCGCCAAGCCACTCTCGCCCAAGGATGCCGGCAATGTCTTGCACGCCGCCAACTTCGAGATCCAGATGACGCAATACCAGGCCTTGGTTCCGATCAACCCCGGCGCCGTCGAGAAGATGACGATCCCTGACATCGCAGTCGTGCCGGGACGCACACAGCACGTGCAGGTGATCGGCCCGGCCGGTCGGCCGGTCGCGGGAGCCCGTTTCTTCGGTCGCCGGTGGGGCCCGACGGGTCGCGAGGTCTCAAGCGGCGCCGAGTTCACCTTCGTTCATCCCAAACCCGGAACGGACGAGCCAGTCCTGGTCGTCCAGCAAGATGAGGCGGCGGGCGGGTTCCTCCTCATCAAGGGTGGCGAGCCCGACCCGATCCGAATCTCGCTCCAGCCTACCGGAACGATCACCGGGCGCCTCGTCGACGAGGAAGGCCGGCCTCGACCGAACGTGTCTTTTGTCGTCATGCAAGACCTCACGACAACTCGCTTCGAGCGTTTTTCCGACCAGACGAAGACCGGCCCTGACGGCCGGTTCCGGATCAAGGGGCTCGTCCCGGGCGTCTCGTACGACGTCGAGGCGATCAATAACAACACGACGAACTATTCGGATCGGTTCTTGGGCCACATCCACAAGTCTCGCTGGACCGTCAAGCCCGGCGAGACCCACGATTGGGGCGATGTCCAGGTCAAGAAGTACATGCCCTGACGAGCCGAGACGATTCCGCTTCTTGAGAAAACTCGTGGAAAAGCCATGCGGGCCGGGTGCTGGCGGCCCTTAGTATAGGTAGGAACCCACGAAGCATGAGGGAGACCGACATGGCCAGTGCACGACGTGGCGCCGCCCTGCGGGACATCCACCGCCTCTTCGGCGAGGGTACCCTCGCCGGACTTCCCGACTCCCGGCTCCTGGAACGATACGTCAGCCATCGCGACGAGCTGGCCTTTCAGTCCCTGGTCCAGCGCCACGGGGCCATGGTCATCGGCGTCTGCCGCCGCGTCCTCGACGACCCCAACGACGCCGACGACGCGTTCCAGGCCACCTTCCTCGTCCTGGCACGCAAGGCCAGGTCGATCTGGATCGACGGCTCCGTCGGCGGCTGGCTCCATCGCGTGGCCTGGCGCATCGCCGTCCAGGTCAAGTCCGATGCTGACCGACACCGCCGGCAGGAGCAAAGGGCGGCCGAACTGGCTGGCGCGCAGGAGACCTCTACCCTTTCCTGGGATGACGCCGGCGCCGTGCTCCACCAGGAGATCGAGCGGCTTCCCGAACGATATCGCAAGCCGATCGTGCTCTGCTATCTGGAAGAGATGACCTACCAGCAGGCCGCCAGCTACCTGCGTTGGAGCGAGGGCACGACCCGTGGCCGCCTGGCTCGGGGCAAGGCATTGCTGCGGGATCGGCTGACACGGCGCGGAATTACCCTCACCGGTGCAGGGCTAACCCTGACCGCCGGAGCCACCTCGAGCACGGCATCAGCGGTCCAGATGTCGCTGCTCCGGGCGACGACCCGTGCCGCGCGCCACATCGCACTCGGCGAAACGGTCGCTGTCGGGACGGTCTCGACTGCGACGGTTGCCCTGATGAACCAGGTGATGAGGACCATGATGATCACCAGGCTCAAGATGGCCGCGGCGAGCGCGATGATCGTCGGCGCACTGACTTGTGTCGCCACCGGCCTGGCCGCGATGGGTCGGGCCACTCCCGACGAACCGATTCCTGCGTCACCCCGGATCGTTAAACACGATCCCGCGGCGGGACCGGCTAAGGCCGACCATGAAACCGAACTGCTCACCTTCCACGGCCGCGTGCTCGGGCCGGACGGAAAGCCGGCTGCGGGAGTGGCCTTGTACACGGTCGACGCCGGCTCAATTCGCGAGCGAGCCCAGCCGGTCCTCAGGACTAAGGCCGAGGTCGACGGCACATTCCGCTTCACGATGCCGAAAGCAGAGTTGGGCGACGCCGTCGGGCGAGGCCCCTGGGCAACTCTCACCCTCCTGGCGACGGCCGAAGGGTTCGGGCCCGACTGGGTCGAGCTCACCAAGCCGGCCGCCGAGGAGTTGACCCTCCGTCTGGTCGACCATTCCGTGCCGATCACGGGACGCATCCTCGACCTGCAAGGCCGGCCCGTCGCCGGCGCGAAGGTCACGCGCGGCTGGATCAAGGCGGAAGGTACCGACGGCATCGATCTCTATCTCAAGCTCCTCCTCGATGACCCGAGGGGAGCCTCGAACCACCGATTCGCCAAGAATTACTGGTCACAACTCCCCGGCCAGCCGGCAAGCGTCACGACTGACGCCGAGGGTCGATTCCGATTGAGCGGCATCGGCCGGGACCGGATCGTCGAGCTCGCGGTAGAGGGGCCAACGATCCAGAGCGCCACCATCACCGCAATGACCCGCAAAGCAGCAACGGTTTCCCAACCGCCGGGCACGTTCGCGGCCAAGACGGTCTACGGCGCGAGCTTCGATTACCTGATTCCGCCCGGCCGGGCGCTCACCGGCGTTGTCCGTGACAAGCTGACCAGGCAGCCCCTGGCTGGCATTACGATCTGCGGCAAAGGGACAAACGCCCGCGTGATCACCGACGCCGACGGGCGGTACACGCTGCATGGCTTCCCTAAAGGCAAGAGCTACGGGCTGATGGTCCTGGCGGGGAAAAAGTCCCCCTACTTCGTGACTTGTGCCAGCATCCCCGACACCGCCGGCCTGGCACCGATCCAGACTGACGTCGAGTGCGTCCCGGGCATCCCGATGCGGCTCAAGCTCATCGACAAGGATACAGGAAAGCCCGTGACGGGTGCTGATGTCCACTATCAGCCCGTGCACTCCAACTCGCACGTCCGCGAAGTCCCCGGCTATGCCCCTGTGCAGAGCTCCGGGGCATACAACTCGGGGATCGTGCAGAGCGACGGTACATACCTGCTGGGCGTCTTGCCCGGTCCCGGAGCCGTGTTCGTCCGCACGGCCATGGGAAAGTATCGACCGGCCTGCGTCGATCCCAACGCGTTCTTCATGGCCGGGAAGGACAACAAGTCCAGAGGGGGCTCAAACCAAACCTACGGCGACAAGAACACCATATTCATCGCCGCCGGCGCAGGGATGGGAGCTTCACCCCAGGACCTATATAGTGCCATTGTCCTGGTCAATCCCCCCGACGACTCGGGGCCGATGACCGCCGAGGCCGTGCTGGAGCCTGACCGAAAGCGCGAGGTCCATGTCCTCGGACCCGATGGCACGCCCGTGGCTGGCGTGACTGGCCACAATTACTCGGCGCCGACAGGGTACGAAGGCATCGCGGCGACGACAACCTCCAGCGTAATGGCGATCTCACGCCTCAACCCCTTGCGGCCCAAGCGATTCGTCTTCCGATACGACACAAAGATGCTCGTTGGATTCCTCGTCGTGCGGGGGGACGAAGCCGAACCGTACACGGTCAAGCTCCAGCCGTGGGGCACGATCGCCGGCCGACTGGTCAACGCCCAAGGCAAGCCACGGCCGGGCGTCGGGCTGCTCACGCCCGACTGGCAAGCCGCCCTGATCAACCCCGCTCTTGGTGTGCTGCCATTCGGACTGAAGACCGATAGCGAAGGCCGATTCCACGTCGAGCGCCTGGTCCCCGGGCAGGAGTATTCGGGCGAAGCCATCGGTCCGAAGGCCGCCGAGGGAGGCTTCGGCGTCGTGATTGATCGCGTCGTGCTCAAGCCCGGCGAGACCCGCGATTTGGGCGACGTCCACGCGCGCGAGTTCAAGCGCGAGAAGACGCCGTGACCCGCGCCGATGCCCCTCGGCCCCGGGGAGAACCGCGCCGCCGTCGCGGCTTTGGATCTCTGAGGACGCTGATGTGGCATCCCCGCTGGTCAGGAGCCGAAATCCGCTGAGGACAGCGGCTGGACGCTGCATAACAAGATCGACCTCATAACATCGGGAAGTTTGATCTCCTTTGCGCATCGGTCAGTAATTGGACTTATCCCCTTTTCATCAGCACGCCATGGCCCCAATGGTACGCGATCAAGAAACCAAGACGTTCCGAAATTATTGCTTGACTCCTACGGACGCTCTAGTACGATAGATCCAGTTGATACGGCTTTTCCCGTAGGAGAGGTTGGACATGACGGACAACGTGCCGACGGGGCGGGAGCTGGAGGCGCTCAAGGTCTTGTGGGCGAGAGGCAAGGCGACGGTGCGCGAGCTCTACCAAGAGCTCAAGTGTCGAGAGGGCGAAGGCGAGGTGGCCTATACCACGGTGCTCAGCCTGTTGCAGACCATGGAGCAGAAGGGGCTGGTCGGGCATGAGACGGCTGGCAAGGCATACGTGTACTGTCCGTTGGTGAAGCGTGAGAGCACGTTTCGGAAGCTGGCGGCGGGGTTCCTCGACCAGGTCTTCGATGGCGCGCTGGGTGAATACGTGGCGCGGGCGTTGCAATCGCGGCGGCCCTCGGTTCAGGAGCTCGAGGAGCTGGAGCGAATGATCGCCATGGCCAAGAGGAATGCCAGGGGTTCCGGCAAGGCCGGGTCAGGAGGCGGACGATGAACGCGGTCTGGGTCGATCGGCTCACGTCATGGCTCGTCGACATGTACCTGCTGTCATCCGTCTTGCTGATGACCGGGCTCGTCGTGATGCACTGGCTGCGTCAACCGGCGCGGCGGATCGCCGTGGCGCGGTCGCTCGCTGCGGGCCTGGCGGCCCTTGTTTTGCTGGCAGCCGCACCAGGCTGGCCGCGTATCGGAGCGATCGATTGGCTCTCGAGCGACTCGGCACGGGTACCCCACACGGGAACTCTAGCCACTCAAATCGAGCCGGTCCTGGGCACATCCACTGGCCGGAACCCGATGAGCATCGCGACGGGCCAGCCGATTGAGGTGTTGCCTGTCGCTCAATCGCCTGGTTTCAGTTCGCCGGAGCTGAAGAAGGCAATGTCCCGACCCACGCTACCATCGTGGCGATCGATCCTGTTAATCGCGTTCACGATCGGGGCGACGACGAACCTGGCCTGGCTCGCGTTGGGCGTCATTCAAGCGTCTCGCCTACGCCGTACGGCACGAGCCGCGACGCCTCGGCTTCGGCTCCTGTCAGCGCGAATATCCGCTGATTTCCAGCCTCCCCCGCGCGTTTGCCTGAGCACGCTCATCGGCCTCCCCGTCGCCATCGGCGTGTTTCGGCCGATGATCGTCCTCCCCGAGCGCTTCGCCGCGGCCGAGTCCGAAGATCAGCTTGAAGCCGCCCTCGCCCACGAATGGGCTCACATCCAGAACGGCGACCTGCGCTGGCTGGCGTTGCTCCGGCTGCTCAACGTCGTGTTGTTCGCCCAACCTCTCTTATGGTGGCTTCGCCGCATCATCCGAGCCGACCAGGAAGCCCTGGCCGACGCTGTGGCCGCGGCGCTCAACGGCGATGGCCGAGTGGCTTATGCCGAGACGCTCGTCGACTGGGCTCGATCGTCGCTCGGGCCAAAGCCCGGCGCTCTGGCCAGCGCGGCCCTGGCGCTGTGGGAGCGTCCCACGCTTCTCCATCGTCGCGTTCGCCTGCTCCTCGATCGCGACTTCCGAGTCGAGCCGATCGTCTCACGCCGATGGCGGCTGGGCGCGGCCTGCCTGGGATTGTTTGGTGCGCTGGCGATCTCGCTGGTCACCACACGACCGCTCGCCGTGGCCGCCCAGGACGTGAAAGTCCAGACAGGGGTGAATCGTCCACCCAGCTCCGCCACACCGAAGGCCTCGGAGACCAGCGGACGGTTCGAGTACACCGGCCGCGTGCTCGATCCCGATGGCAAACCTTTTGTCGGCGCCAAGCTGCATCTGGCCCACTTCGGTTACCGAGGCGAGTCTCAGCCCCGCGTTCGCGCCACCAGCGATGCCGAGGGCCGATTTCGTTTCACCGTCGCGAAAGGCGACTTCGAGGCCGATCATGAGGAGCCATGGTATTCCGCCCAGGTGGTCGCGACGGCCGATGGCTTCGGTCCGGGCTGGGCGAATACCTTCAAGGATAATGGGACGGATGTGAAGCCCGACCCGCGCAACCTGACGATCGGGCTAGCGCGTGATGACGTTTCGATCTCGGGTCGCATCGTCGACCTCCAGGGCCGCCCGGTGGCCGGCGCGCTGATTCACCCGGGACGGATCCTCGCACCGCAAGCCCGGGACCTCTCCACCTGGATCACCGCTTCGAAGTCCGGCAAGGAGGGCTCCCTCGAGACGGAACGGGCCTATTTGAATCGCACGCTCTGGAGCGGGGGCTACAAGCCCACCGACGCGATCGTGACCGATGCACAGGGACGCTTCTCGGTCACCGGCGTTGGACGGGAGCGCGTGATCGAGCTCAAGATCTCCGGACCGACGGTCCAATTCAAGGAGATCAGCGTCTTGACCCGCGACGTCGAACCCTTCCGAGTGACGTATGAACGGCGCAGCCCGGACTGGGGCGTCACCCTCTATTACGGCGCGAACTTCACACACGCGGCGGCCCCGACCAAGCCGGTTATTGGGGTCGTCAAGGACAGGGATACCGGCAAGCCGCTGGCCGGCGTGCGGATCGCCAGCGACAAGACGGCCGAGTTCCCGGTCCACGGCTTCAATGGCATCGAGGCGACCACCGACCAGGACGGTCGCTATCGGCTGGTCGGCCTGCCCAAAGGCCACGGCAATCACGTCGTTGCGATCCCCGCCAAGGGACAGCCTTATCTCGCCGCGGGGATCACGATCGCCGACACTGAGGGCCTCGATCCGGTGATCCTCGACATCGGCCTGAAGCGCGGGATCGTGATCGAAGGCCGTGTGACCGACAAGCAGACCGGCGAGCCTCTCAAGGCGTTCGTGGAGTACAATTCGTTCCGCGACAATCCTCACTTGGGAGAAGCCCCAGGCTTTGATCAGGCACGTGTCTGGGGCCAGTACAAGACGGAGCCGGACGGAACCTACCGCGTCGTGGCACTTCCTGGCCGCGGTTTGGTCTCCGCGATCTTCCTCGGCCAGAGCGACCAGTATTTGACCGGAATCGGGCTGAAGGGGGATCCGAAAGATCTCCGCACTGTGCCCGACGCGATGCAGGGACACTTCAACGCCCTGTCGGAGATCGACCTGCCGAACGATGCGTCAACCGTCCGCCGAGACATCGTGCTCGAACGAGGTCTCGCACGGACGATCCGCGTCGTCGATCCCGACGGCCGTCCCGTCGCTCGTTCCCGAGTTCAGGGCCACATCCGCTTCTCCAACTGGAGTCCGCCCCAGGAGACGCCGGAGTTTCAAGTCAGGGGACTGCGTCGCGGCGAGAAGCGACGGCTGCACGCTGTTCTCGAGGAACGCAAGCTCGCGGGCGGAGTCGACTTTCTCGCCGAAGACAAAGGGACTGTCGAGCTCAAGCTTCAGTCGTGGGCGACGGCCGTCGGCCGGCTCATCGAGGACGATGGAGTTCCTCGCGCCCGCGTCGACCTGGTGCCGGACCCGCGGTATGAACAGAACTTCCAGACTGACTCCTTCGGGCGCTTCCGGATCGAGGGGCTCATCCCCGGGGTCCCCATCGAGATACGGGTCTCTCCCCGACCCCATTCCCTGGAGGGAAGGATTGTCAAAGGGCTTGTCCTCGCGGCGGGAGAAGTCAAAGACTTGGGCGATGTGAAGGAGGAGCGACGATGAGTCCAGAAGTATCTCGCGGGGCGCAAGCCTGGGCCCGTTATGAGCCCAGTCCCGAAGCCCCCTGGGATCTCCGCCGCGTCGTTCACTTGCACCGCCGCGCCGGCTTTGCCGCGAGCTGGTCCGAGATCCAGCGCGACTTGACGGAAGGCCCAGACGCCAGCGTCGCAAGGCTGCTGGACGGCAAAGCCCGGCCACTCGGAGCGCCGGAGCCCGAAGAGTTCGAGCGGATCTCCACGGTCCTGGGCGACGCCGCGGTCGCCTCGAGCGACACCGGCCGCCTCAAGGCGTGGTGGCTCTACCGCATGCTGTTCTCCCCCGACTCGCTCGGCGAGCGGCTCACGCTCATGTGGCACAACCACTTCGCGACCAGCAACGTGAAGGTCAATGACGCAGTGGCCATGAGGCGCCAGAACGAGCTGTTCCGCCGCCTGGCCCGCGCTCCGTTCAGCGAGCTGCTGGAGTCGGCGGTGCGGGACCCGGCCCTCCTGATCTGGCTCGATGCGCCCGCCAACCGCAAGGGACATCCCAACGAGAACCTGGCTCGCGAGCTGCTCGAATTGTTCAGCCTGGGGATCGGCCACTATTCCGAGCTTGATGTCAAGGAGACCGCGCGGGCCCTGACCGGCCTGACCGTGGTCGACGGCGAGTTTCGCGAGGCCCCGTCGCGGCACGACGAGGGCCAGAAGAAAATCCTTGGAAAACTAGGGAAATGGCGCGGATCCGACGTGGTCGGGATCATCCTGGAACAGCCGGCAACGGCCGAACGGATCGCCTGGCGGATCTGCGAACTTTTGATGGGTGAAGGAGCCGTTCCCAAGCCGGCCCTGACCGCGCTGGCCGACGGCCTGCGATCGCACCAGCTCGATGTCGGTTGGGCCGTCTCCACGGTGCTCCGCTCCCGCGCGTTCTTCGCTCCGGCCAATCTGCGGACACGGGTCCAGGGCCCGATCGAATTCACCATTGGCGCGGTGCGTGCCCTGGAGTTGCTCGACCTGCCCCCGAGCACGCTGGTGCTGGCCGACTGGTCGGCCCGGTTGGGACAGGACCTTTTCTATGCCCCCAACGTCGGCGGCTGGCCAGGAGGCCGGAGCTGGCTCTCGGCCCGCTCACTGATCGGCCGGGCGAACTTCGCGACGGCCCTGGTCGACGGCCGGGGCGTCGGCCGCGAAGTGCCCCTCGATCCGATCGCACTGGCCGGCCGGTACGGGCGCGGGGGCAGCCGCGTCGACACGATTACCTTCTGCGCCGAGCTTTTGTTGGGATTCGCACCCGATGGCCGATGGATGGACGGGCTGGAGGCGTTCCGGGGCGCGAACGCAGCCTGGAACCAGGATTCCGCCCGTCGTGCGGTTGCGCATCTTTTGGCCACGCCGGAAGCGCAGCTCGGTTAGTCCTCACTCTCTTCAATCGAAAATCGAAACAGGAAGGAGGCCCCATGCCGACGCGACGCGAGATCCTCAAGGCATCGCTCAATTCCGCCGCGCTGGTGGCCCTGGCGCCGACGGTGCCGGCGTTTCTGGCCCGGACGGCCCGGGCGGCCGCACCCGAGCGCGACGGTCGCGCCCTGGTCGTCGTCCAGCTCGACGGCGGTAATGACGCGATCAACACGTTGGTGCCGTTTTCGGACGAGGGATACGCCCGGAATCGCAAGGTACTCCGGCTGCAAGAAAAGCAATTGATCCGGGTCAACGATCGCGTCGGCCTGCACCCGGCGCTCCGCGACCTGGGAGCGCTCCTGGATCGAGGCCATCTGGCGCTCGTGCCCGGCGTCGGTTATCCCAACCCCAACCGCTCGCACTTCGAGAGCATGGCGATCTGGCAGACGGCGCGGCTTGATCTGGAGGAGCGTGGCGGGCCGGGCTGGATCGGCCGCGGCCTCGACGCACGGGCCGGCACCAGCGCGGCCGCTGGGCCTGCGGCCGGCACCTCCGCTCTGTACGTCGGCGAAGGGACGCCGCCGATCGCGCTGCGCGGCCGGCGTGCCGGGGCCATGTCCCTCGAGCGGATCGAGGACCTCACCCTTCCCGGCGGGTCGTGCCGTTCCCTGATGGAGACTCCGCTCGAAACCCAGGCGGAAGTGGACGATGGCCTCAGTGCCTACGTGCGCCGTAGCGTTCTCGCCGCGTACTCATCCGCCGAGCGCGTGGCCGAGCTGACCCAGCGGCGCGGCACCGGCCAAGATGCGCGTTATCCCGAGACCGCGCTGGCCGGCAGGCTGCGGACGGTCGCCCAGCTTCTCAAGGCCGACCTGGGAGCACGGGTCTTCTACACGATCCAATCCGGCTACGACACCCACGCCGGCCAATCGAACACGCACTACCAGTTGCTGGACGAGCTATCGAGCGCGGCCAAGGCGTTCCTGGACGACCTGACCTCCTCAAACCTGGCCGATCGCGTGACCGTGCTCTGCTTCAGCGAGTTTGGCCGGAGGGTGGCCGAGAACAGTTCGGCGGGGACCGACCACGGCACGGCCGGTTTGGTGATGCTCGCCGGGCCGGGCGTCCGAGCCGGACTGCACGGGAATGTTCCCAGCCTCACGGAATTGGTCGATGGCGACCCCAAGATCTCCACCGACTTTCGCCGCGTCTACGCGACTGTACTGGAAGACTGGTTGGGCATGCCGAGCCGGGCCGCGCTCGGATCGGACTTCGAGCCGCTGCCCGTCTTTCGGTCGAAATCACTTTGATGGACGCGTCGTCGCGAAAGGTAAGGATGATGGGATCGCCGGACAGAGCCAGCTCCGCACCAACCGGACGCGCGAGCTTTGAAGTTGCGCTTTTGGAAGTTCGCCCCGCAGGGGCCGTAACATATCAGCCCAGGGCAACGCCCTGGGAACAAACAAACGACACGAATCAGTCGAGCCCTGAAAGGGCGTAACAAGGATAGGCGCACTGCCTCAATAGAAAATGAAGAGCGGTACCGCCGGGATTGAACACGATGTTCCGCCCTTTCAGGGCACGGGTCATCACGTTTTCCGAATCCCAGGGCGTTGCCCTGGGCTGGCATGTCGGTGCCCCTGCGGGGCGAAATCAAAAAAAGCGCAACGTCAAAACGCGCCAGCGAGGGATCCTCCTGTCGGTGGCGGCTCCGTCCGCCGATTCTTTGACGGTGCGACGACTCTCGGTTTCCAGCCACGGAACGAATCGTGCTCGATCCTGGCTGCCCCATGACGGGTCACGGGCCCGGCTGCCGGGCGCGGCTGACCGTACCGGCGGGACGATCAGAAATGACCGTCGACCCAGGAATAGCCGGTTTCGAAGCCTTCCCGGGCTCGGCCAGCATGGTCTCGAGCCCGAGCAACGACTCCTTGTACCGGGCATTTTCGGAGTTTGAACGAACGAGTCTCTGCTACAGCGTTCGCGCCTCTTGGTAAGCCTCCCGCGCCTCTCGGTGCTGGCCCAGCGTGGTCAACGTCGAGCCCAGGATCTCACACGCGCCGGCAAGATTGTCCTGATAAGTCGTGACGTTGGGCTCCTCGATCACGCCTTGGTGGAGGAGGGCCCGGCTCTCGCGTAGTGAGCTCAGAGCATCCTGGGTCTGCCCGAGAGAGAGCTGGTTGCGCCCCAGGCTCTCGTACGTCCGCGCCAGGTGGCGCCGGTAAAAGGGATTGAAGGGCAGCACCTCGACGAGCTGTTTCCGGAGCGCGAGCGCCTGTTCCAAGAGCGCTCGATTCTCCTGCTGGCTGTTTGCCAGGAAGGCGAGATTGTGGTAAGTCAGGGCCAGGTCGTTCTTGAACTCGCGCTCAGCCGGATCTTGCCGGACGAGGTCCTTCTGAATCTCCACGGCCTGGAGATAGGCTCGACGCGCCTGGGTCTTGTCTTTCACAATCAAGGACAGGTTGGCGAAATTACCGAGAACGGCGGCCATCCTGTGCTTAAGCTGGAGGTTGCCGGGCTCCTTTTGGACGCTCTTTTCGACGACCCCAAGTACGCGCTGGTAGTCTCGCCGGGCAGACTCAACGTCGCCCAGGTCGGATTCCACTTGCGCGATGGCGTTTAGAGAGCGAGTTAAACCAAGCTGGACCCGGCGGTCATCGCCTTGATCGGCGGGCAAGCGCTCGAAGTCTTGCAGGGCTTGCCGGAGGACGACCAGCGCGTCGACCTTGTTCCCTTGGTCTTTGGTCAAGCTGCCGATCCGCAGGCAGGTCTCGGCGAGCTCGAGTCGCAGTGCCGGGTCATTGCGATGCTGGTCGAGGAAGTCCTTGTAATACTGAATCATCTCGCCGAGCACGTCGCGGCGGACCTTCTCGAGTCCAGGGACGGCGAGAACGCCTTCCTCGTAGAATCGCGTATAGAGTCGCGGGGAACCTGGTCGCTATACTGCCGCGGCGGTCGCGGGTCCTCCTCGATCACCTGCCGCAGGACCAGGTGAGGCGCTCCGCGGAACGGTATCTCACCGGTCAGGGCCTCGTAGAGCGTCGCGCCCAGGCTGTAGACGTCGGTCCGCGCATCGAGCTGGTTTTCTCCCCGTGCCTGCTCGGGGCTCATGTACGTGGGAGTGCCCGCGACGACGCCCTCGCGGGTCAGTCCGCTCGCCACTGTCTGGGAACGAGCCAGCCCGAAGTCGGTGATCTTGGCCCGGCCCGTCTTCTCCTCGATCAAGATATTGCTCGGCTTGACGTCGCGATGGGTCAAGCCGGCGGTGTGGGCGGCCTCGAGGGCCAGGGCGACCTGGGCCACCAGGGTCGCGACCCGCCGCGGTTCGAGCCGCTCTTTCGATCCGATCAGCCCGGCCAGCGTCGGGCCCTGCACATACTCCATAACCAGGTAGGGTAGACCGCCCTCGGGGTTGACCACCGAGTGGATCATCACCGCGTGGTCGTTGTGGAAGCAGGCCGCGAGCTGGGCCTCGCGGACCAGGCGGAGCCGGTCGGCCTCCCCGGCCAGCTCGGGACGCAGCACCTTGAGGGCGACGAGCCGTTGCAGCGGCTCGTCCCAGGCTCGGTACACGATCCCCATGCCCCCTTGACCGAGCTCATTCAGCAGGCGAAACGACCCGATCCGGCCGATGTCGCCGATGGGAAGGGCGCAGCCGACGACGGGGGACGAGCCACCCGGAGGCGGAAGACCAGGCGGCTCTTTCCTTGCCCGTAACGCGTCCTGAATCCGACCGATCAGACCGTCCAGGACCGTGCCGTCGACATCGGCGGCGCCCTCCTCCCGACCAACCTCGAGACAGCGGCGGAGACCGGAGTACTCGGTTTCCTGGTCGAGCACCGACTGGCAGCGTGCACAGTCGTGGATGTGGCTGCGGACGGTGTCGTCATCACCGGTGCCAGCGCACCGGCCAGCCAGCTCCGCAACGTCTCTTCCGAGAGGCAATTCGTCATGGTGGTTCCGACCACTGAACACTGAACGCTACTGTTCTCACGATGATTCGAATGCGTCCAGCCAGGAGAAATCTTCGACGATCTCGTGTACTTCCTCGGACAACCGCTTCAAGACTCGCGACTTGGCGATGTAGACCTGCTCGATCCGCAGCGACAACTGCTCGGCCGCCTCGGCCGCCGACCGGTTTTCGATCCAGACGCACTCGAACGCTCGCCAGGTGAACGGCTCGAACGAAGGCTGGATCCGTTGCATCGCCACGCGCAAGACCCGGGCGTTGAAGGCACCGTTCCAGTCGACGTCGGCCGGCTCGTCCTCGAGCGATTCCAGCTCCTCGGCCTCGCAGCCCTGTTCCAGGCGCCGCGCTCTTCGTTCGTTGAATCGTCGCAGCAGGCGGCGGGTGATCGTCAAGAGCCAATCGCGGAATCGGCCTCTCTCCGGCTGATATTCGAACGACCGAATCGCCCGCGCCACCTCAACCATCACATCCTGGGTCAAATCGGCTGCGTCGGCATGCTGCAAGCCGCGGCGAAGTGCGTGCTGGTAAACCAGCGGAGCATAAATCGTCACGAACGTCCGCCAGGCCTCGGCGTCACAAACGTCGCGAATCCGTAGGAGGAGGCTCGGTCGCGTCTGGGTGCTTGCGATGTTTCCACTCACGATCGATCCAATGCCAATTCATTACTAGAGAAAGGAGAGACCACGATGAAGCAGCTTACAACGCGGTGTGTGCAAGCGGTGGCTGTGCTGGGCTTGGTGGCTGGGGCGGCGGGG